>JAZOVR010000084.1:0-22664 GCA_045658785.1 Paludibacteraceae bacterium
AATGCTTCCTTTATTTCTTTTTTTAGTTTACGTGGTATGGTATCTTCGCTATTATCACTTATTTCGACTGAAATTTCTCTATCGAGATTATTGAGTGGAATGCGAATCTCGGCAGTACACTCTTTTTTTCCATTAATGGAGATAGGATTTGTTTTTTTATGAAAATGCAAATCATATTTCGTATCATCATATAGCTTCTTACGCACATCGGGGATCTCCTCATGTCCGTGAGCATCAATCATAAATACTTTTTGGTGCTGTATTAATGGATTCAATTTGTCTGCCATATAAGTTGTGTGTTAACTCTAATTGTACTCACCTTGGGAATTCGCGTTCCGATGTTTTATTTAATTAAAGTTTCCTGCACCTGCAACGATGCAGGAAACTATTGGAGACTGTGGGGGCAGAACGTGTTCTTGTCACAATGTGCTCCTTCAACCAAAAATCCGTAATTGATAGATGTAACAGAAGCCCCCTTCAGCCTGTACAAGAACACTCTGTGACTGTCCAGCAATTATGTCTACGTTAATAGTTAAACTATAGATGTGGCATGCTGCCATAAGAATTATAAAGAATTTCTTCATATTATTCGTAACTTCTGTTTTAAATGATTTAAAAATATTTTGTTTATTACTTAAGACAGAAGTGGCTTCTGTTACATCTACAGGATTTTCTTTTGTTAAAGAAGTCCACGTGTATTTCTATATTTTGATTTTTATCATAAAATTATAATTTGTGTTATTTTTATTTCTCCCTTTCGGGTGGTTTTTGCTTTTATGTTGGTTGTTTTATTTTCTTTCTTGCAGCCTCTTTAGTGCAGCTAATTCTACTTTTAGACCTTTTATCCTTTGCTTAATTTGTTCTGATGTCGGTAATAATTCTGTTACCTTTATCCCGCTATAAGTAGCAACTCCTAATGGAGATTGTAGTCCTTCAAAAGACCAGCGCACTTCTGTTTCATCCATATCGCTGCAGATTAACAAACCCACCGTCGGATTGTCTTCTGATTGCCGAATGAGATTATTAACTGCACTAACATAAAAATTGAGTTTGCTAACAAATTCAGGTTCAAAGGGTTTTGCTTTTAACTCCACTACCACATAACAATGCGCTCTAATATGATAAAAAAGCAAATCTATCTTTCTTGTTTTGCCCGCGATAACCAATTCGCGCTGTCTTCCCATAAAAGCAAATCCATTGCCTAATTCTAACAACATTTGAGTGATATTGTTAGATAAGGCTTTTTCTAATTCCTCTTCATTGTATGAAGCATGCTCCACTTCCGCCCAACTAAAATCATAATTTGCTTTCACTATCTCTTGTAGCAATCCAGATTGAGGTCTTACTAATGTGTCCGTAAAATTGTTCGGTGCACTTACTTGTTTGTGGTATATATCAGCAGCAATGGCTCGTTTCAACCCCTCTCTACTCCAGTTATTCTCAATAGTCTTTAGGACATAAAATAGTGCTTCATCGATGACTTTACACTTTTGGATAATAGTAATATGATGGCTCCATCCAAGGAACGCAAACAAGTTGGGAAATTGCGAAACAGCCTGTTTCGTTTTTGTATTTGCAGTAGAATAACTCGCTATTTGACTAATTGCAATCTGGTGTTGTATTGAGTATTCTTCGAATTGCGAAACAGCCTGTTTCAGTTTTTGTTCATTTTCCAAACTAGAATAAAACAGATACCACTGTTTCATGCTCTGCAAGTTGCGGATGGTAAACCCTTCAGTGTTAGGAAATTCATTTTGCAAATCCTTGCTTAATTGCTCAACAACACCGATACCCCAACGTTCCTCCGCTTTTTTCTGTACGAGTTCTGCTCCCAATTGCCAATTGAAAGCCAGTTTTTCGGAGTTGACTTTTACGGCTGCTTTTAGTTGCGCAGAACGATAGCGGTTTTTAACTTCCGCTAACCACAAAAAGTACCCATCGTCTAAATGGAGCGTTTTTGAAATATGTTTATCGGTCTTTGCCATTTCGTTTTCCGTTATATTGTGTGCCTTTTCGAGTATTTTTTGCTGTTATGTTGATTTATTTCTTGTTTTTGTTTGGTTGTGCCGCCATTGGTGACACAATTAGTGTGTCACTCATTTGTGTTGATTCTGTCTGAACCAATTGTGATTGATTTGGCAGAATTTTTAGTGTGTTAACTCGTTCTATGAAAGGCTTAGACGAGTACACATCATAGAATTGTATCATTCTGTAGATACTACGTTTGCTCCAACCTTTCAAAGTAGGGTCTTGTGTATGGATATATTCAGCCAATTGCTGTACCACTTTTGCCCCCCATTGGGCATTTTTGATTTTTTCTGACACATACGCACCAACATGCCATGCTGTCAATATTGAAGCATGGTTAATTGCTCGCGCTGCTTGAGTACGGTGCTGTTGGATAATCTCCAACACGCAAGCAAAATCCGAATCAAATTTGTTGGTTTGTATGTTTATGTTCATATTGTTGTTGTGTTGTTATTGTATTTCTTGTTTTTTCTTTTGCCATCGCTCACCTTGAGCTGGCCTTTGTTTAAGGTGGCATTCTTTTTTGTTTGAAGATTGTGGACTCGCTGCGTCTACAATCTTTTGCAAGAGAATAGATGGGACTAAACTTCTATCATTTTTGTCGTGTAAATGTTTCGCTTTTCTCTCACTTGTCTCTCGCTTGTCTCTCGGTGAGGTTCCTATGAAGTTCCTATGAGGTTCCAATCAGGTTCCAATGGAGACAGGGGGCGAGTAGGGGGCAATAATTAGGCTGTTTGCTTCTTACGAAGTCGTATGACTACTGCTGCCATTGCTGCAAACGCTAACATGATCCATGATTCGCCTATAGGAACGAAATCTGGGTCAGATGTTGATGTATCCTCCCAATCATCATCGCTGCTTCCTCCTCCGTTACCGCTGCCAGAACCTGTGTTGTTGCTCGGATTGTCATTGGAGAATGGGGAGATGATACCAGGGATATAACCAGAACCCATCTCAATGGATGAGGTGCTGGTAATCTGGTACGCAGGCAACTGCGTGCCAGGTGGAACAGCTATACCGCTGGTGGGTTTGCCATTGATGGGCTTCGTGGTCCGAAGCGTGCCGTAGTTATAGGCAGACAGCGTGCCACATACTATTAGCAATAGGGAGAGGATAATTATCCTGCGTGAGAATAGTAAACGACTGAGTTTTTGCGATTTGAGTACAAAATGGCTCATGACTTTCAGTGGTATGATTCTTAGTTAAAAAATACGTGTGTTTTCGTGGGTCGGAAAGAGTATTGTTAAAATACTTTACAAACCGGCTGCAAAGTTAATAAAAAAAAATGATATGACCAAATGTTTTGTGCGAAAATTAATAATTTACTCGATTTTGTTATGAATATGGTGAAAATTTGTATTAGTGCGGGGGGCAATAAATCTCCTTGCCTGCGGCAGAAATCTAAACTATCTAGACCAAACTATCATCTCCTACTCGCCTTGCGGCTCGAGAAATCTAAATAAATCTTATTGCAATGACTCTGATTTTATTGCCACCGCTAGCACTCGCTACGCTCGTCCGCTGAATCTTCGGTAAATGTGGCGGGAAGATGTCTTGTCCTGAAATAAGTAGACACTAAAAAGTGTCATTATGAAGTACAAATTTACTAAAACGGACAGAATGCGTATTGTCCATGAGTACGAAACAAGTGATTTAACTTATGCAGAATTAGCTAAGAAGTACGGTCTTTCTAGTGCCAATATAGTGGCCAAATGGCGTAATCGTTTGCAAAATTCCTCAAAAAATGTTACCTTTGCAGCCGAAAAAGGTAAACCAAGGAAAATGACAGATGCAGAACGTAAAGAGTTAGAGTCTCAAATTGCAGATTTAAAAGAGCGTCTTCATAAAAGTGAAATGCATAATTTAGCACTAGAAGCGCTTATAGAAGTCGCAGAAGAACAAGGTCTTGCGATACGAAAAAAATGTGGGGCCAAGCAGTAGAAAAGCTTTGCGAGCGGCATGGCTTGTCCATAGAGGCTGCTTGTGACCTGTTTGGCCATTGTAGACAGGCCTATTACCAACAGCGTGAACGAAATAGGAATCACTTATTGCACGAGCATGCTATAGTAGAGATGGCACGTTCTATCCGCGAAGAGGATGCTGGTATTGGTAGATACAAAATGTGGCGCATGATACAAGATGCTTACATGCCCGATTGGATGCCAGGTAGAGATGCATTCTTTAAAATCATGGATCGATATGGACTAACACTAAAACGCCCTCGTCCACGTCGTACGACCAACTCAAATCACCGCTTCCGCAAGTATAAGAATCTAATCAAAGACATTGAATTAACATGCTCTAATCAATTGTGGGTAAGCGATATAACATGCATCGATATAAATAATGATAGCCATTATTTGCATTTAGTTACAGACGCTTATTCGCATAAGATAGTAGGTTGATGCTTTGCTAATTCTTTAAGCGCAAGACATACATTAGTGGCTCTAAAGATGGCAATAACTCAAAGCGGTTTAGATGATCTTTATGGATTAATACACCATTCGGATAGAGGAATTCAATATTGTTGTAATGCTTATATAGAGGAATTAGATGCTCATCATATAAGTATTAGTATGACAGAAGATTATAAACCAACTGACAATGCAATAGCCGAGCGTATTAATGGTATAATCAAACAAGAGTTGATTTATCGTAGAAAGCATTTTACATCATTTGATGAAGCGAAGGATGCTATAGAACGATTTATTACCTTTTATAATGATAGCCGTCCGCATATGAGTATTGGATATCAAACTCCATCTGCTGTGCACCAACAATCAGGTCCTCAAGCAAGACAATGGAAAACGTATTATGAGAAGTGTCAACAAAAAAAGGATAATGAATGTCAACAAATTTAGGACGATGTCAACTTTTTTAGGAAAGTGTAAACATTTTTCAGGAAAGTGTCTAGTCTTTTAGTTAAAATTATAAAACAACTGTCTACTTTATTTAGGAAAAGTCAAGACGGGATAGGGTGTGACACCTGTGACAGCTGTGACGGCTGTTTCTTGTGTCTCGTCCACGTATATGTATGTACACGCGTGGACGAGGTTATAGATTTTGCTGTCACAGCTGTCACAAAATCTCTTTTATTTTTATTAGTAGTGGTTAAAAGAAAAAAATATTTCGTGGCAAATTTGTGTATGTCAGAGAAAATTAGTAATTTTGCAGCGAATTGTTTAATATGCAGAACTATGGCAAAGATTTTGGTGATAGATGATGAGCGTGCGATTCGCAATACGCTGAAAGAGATCCTAGAGTTTGAGGGATATACTGTAGAAGTGGCGGAGAATGGTCGCGCAGGACTAGATATGGCACTTGCCAATAAGTATGACCTGATCTACACCGACATCAAGATGCCCGAGATGGACGGCATGGAGATGATGCAAGCGTATCGCAAAGCTGCACAAGAGCAGGGGCATGAAGAGGCACCTGTGGTGATGATCACGGGGCATGGCACGGTGGAGACTGCCGTAGATGCGCTGAAGAGTGGGGCGTATGACTTTATCGTTAAGCCATTGGATCTCAATAGGTTGCTGGTGACGACTCAGCGTGCGCTGGAGCATAAGTCACTGGTGCAAGAGACCAAAGTGCTGCGCAAGAAGATAGGAGCGCGTAACAAGATGGTGGGCGAGAGCGCTGCCATTGAGCGTGTGCGCGAGATCATAGAGAAAGTGGCGGGTACGGAGGCGCGCGTGATGATCACTGGAGCCAACGGTACGGGTAAAGAGGTGGTGGCGCATATGATACATGAGAATAGTAATCGCGCAAAGAAGCCTATGGTGGAGGTGAACTGCGCTGCCATACCGAGCGAACTGATTGAGAGTGAGCTGTTTGGACATACGAAGGGTAGCTTCACGAGCGCGATAAAAGACCGTGCGGGCAAGTTCGAACAAGCCGATGGCGGTACGCTGTTTCTGGACGAGATAGGCGATATGAGTCTGTCGGCGCAGGCGAAAGTGCTGCGTGCGTTGCAGGAGAATGAGATCACCCGTGTGGGTAGCGACAAACCCATCAAAGTGAACGTGCGCGTGTTGGCAGCGACCAACAAGGACCTGAAGAAAGAGATTGCCGAGGGACGCTTCCGCGAGGACCTGTATCACCGCCTGAACGTGATACCTATCCATGTGCCAGCATTGGACGATCGAAAAGAGGATATACCGCTGTTAGTCAAGCACTTTGCGGAGCATATATGCGGCGAGCAAGGATGGAAAGTGAAGGTGTTTGATGAGGAAGCCGTGGCAGCGCTGCAAGCTCGCAGTTGGACGGGAAACATCCGTGAACTTCGCAACGTGGTGGAAAGATTGATCATCCTCGGAGGCGATGTGATCACGGCGGGGGATGTGGCGTGCTTCGCTTAATAGATCGCCACTACGGGCTGTAGTTCGGCGCTAGCGCCTGTAGGTCGGCACTTCGTGACTGTAGGACGGGCTTACGCCCTGTAGTCTCCAGCGAAGTGAACTACAGCGAGTGTAACAAGCGATCTACAGTGAGCATTGCGAACGATCTACAACAAAGTGATCTGAATGATACTACAAGAACTGAACATATTGAACTACAAGAATATCCGTGAGGCAGGGATGAGCTTCTCGGATAAGCTGAATTGTTTTGTAGGCCTCAATGGACAAGGGAAGACGAATATACTCGATGCGATATACTACCTAAGTTTCACAAAATCAGCGTATAACGCCATCGATAGCCAAAATATCCACCACGATGAGGAGATGGCAATGGTGCAGGGGAGATATGTGGATGGAGATAGCGAAGAGGTGATCAGCTGCGGCTTGAAACGCGGCGTGAAAAAGCAGTTTCGCCGTGGCAAGAAAGACTACAAACGTCTGCTGGACCACATCGGATTGATTCCGCTGGTGATGGTAAGTCCACAAGATAGCGAACTGGTGGTGGAGGGGAGCGATGAGCGCAGACGATTTATGGACGGCGTGATATCGCAGTACAACAAGGCATATTTGGAGCATCTGACGCAGTATAATGCGCTGCTCAAACAACGCAATGCGCTACTCAAACAGTACGAAAATGCGGGTTTGGACGCGCTGCCGACGTCGTTGTTTGAGGTTTTGGAGATGCAGATGGTGCAACATGCCGAGCCGATATACAGAGAACGTGTGCGGTTTATTGAGCAGTTTACGCCGTATTTTCAAGAGGTATATCGCGCCATATCGGGAGACAAAGAAGAGGTGTCGCTAGGATATGTATCGCAGTTGCATGAGCGAGACCTTTTAGAATCGCTCGCGCGTACACGATCACGCGACCTTATCCTCGGATGGACGTCGCAGGGTGTACACAAAGATGAGTTGGAGATGAAGCTAGGGGATTATCCTCTGAAGCGTGTGGGAAGCCAGGGGCAACAGAAATCGTATCTGCTGGCAATGAAACTAGGACAAGCGTTGTACTTGAGCCGTGTGGATGGTAGGGATAAGAAACCGATATTGCTGCTGGATGATATATTTGACAAATTGGATAGCGAGCGGGTGGAAAGGATCGTGCAACTGGTTGTAGGTGAGCCGTTTGGACAGATATTCATCACCGACACCGATCGTCAGCATTTGACCGCACTATTGGCTGCACATAGCGATAGTGCCAAAGTGTTTAATGTGGAGAATGGGGACGCTAAGCTGTAGGACATAGGTAAAATTATAAGTAATATAAATATTAATCAATTAAAAATCAAACAAGTATGAAGAAATTTACTCTTTTGCTTAGCGCAATGCTCATGACAGTGATGAGCTTTGGTGCAGTGGTTACTTTTGATGCCGATGCAGACAAAGGTAATGCAACTGAGACAGCTGCAGCTTTTACAGTTACGAAAGATGGTATTACATTGGATGTAACTCAAGGTCGTCTTGGTACATTCAGTGGAGAAACACACTATCGTATTTACAAGAATCAAACATTGACCATTAAGTCAACAGTAGGTGCTATTACTTCTGTTCAATTTACATGTACTGCAGAAGGAGACGCTCAGTATGGTCCTGGTTGCTTCACAGTTGCTGACGGTAGCTATACCTATTCAGGAGCAGTAGGTACATGGACAGGTAGCGCTACTGGGATTACTTTTACTGCATCTTCTAACCAAGTGCGTGCTAGTCAGATCGTTGTAGCGATTGATGGCGATGTAATCCCTGGCGGTGGCAATGGTGGTGGCAACGACAACGATAGTACAGGTACTATACCTCCAGCAGAAGGTGTGATCACTTGTGCACAAGCAGTAGAGATCTGCAAGGCTACTGGTGAGACTGCTACTACAGATACTTACACTATCCGTGGTTATGTAACCGAGATCAAAGAGGCTTATACAGATCAATATAAAAATGTATCTTGCTGGATGGCAGACGAAAAAGGTGGTGGTCAAGTATTCCTAGCTTTCCGCGTGAAACCAGTGAATGCTGCAGACCAAGCCGTTAAAGTCAACGATTATATCGAAGTAAAAGGTAAGTTGGTGAACTACTATGGCAATACCCCAGAGACTACTGCAGGTGGTTCTATGACCATTATCACCGTAGGTGAGGAAGGTGAGAAACCAAGTTTGCCAGAAGGTTTGACCGGTGACGGTAGCAAGGAGAACCCATTCACCATTGAGGATGTATTGACATTGAACAACCAATTTGCTGGTCCTTACTACGTGAAAGCGTTCATCGTGGGTCAAGTCGTTGGTGCGGCTATTTCAACAGGTTCTCAATTTGAAGCTCCATTTAGCCCAAGTACCAACACCGACGGAACTGTAAACACCTACAATACCAACCTCCTCGTGGCTTCAAGTGCAGATGTAGCAGATGTAGCAAAATGCGTACCAGTACAATTGCCAGCAGGCGACTTGCGTACAAACTTCAACTTGCCAGAGAACCCAGATATGGATGGTCAAGAGGTGTTGATTTGCGGTGGTTTGGTGAAGTATTTCGGTGTAGCAGGTATCAAGTCAACAACTTCAATCGAGTTGCTCAATGTAGATACTAATGTGGTGAATATCAAGGGAGTGAAATACTGCGAGGCACGTTACTATGAGGAGGATGGAGCTTATGAGTTTATGTTGTATGACTTCGATGAGGCTACCGAGGAATTTCTCTTCCCTATGGTACTATTCGGTGTAGAGGCTAAGAGCAAAACCGCGATCAATGGTACCTATGGCGTGATTGCTGCCATGTGTGCAACTGGTGTGAATGCAGACGAAGAGGCAGAAGGCATATTAATGGCTGAGGATGCTGAGGGTACACTCACTATCAAGAATGTGGACGAAGCGGGTAACTATTCGTTCGTTGGTTCATTCGTTGGCGAGGACGGCAAGACCTACAAGGTGAACCAAGTAGTCAACGTATATGCGCTTGATGATGCCACTGAGGAAGATATTGAACTGGATGAGAATGCCACTGCAGTAGAGCATATTACCGCTGGTACAGCTAAAGCTGTGAAGGTGATTATTGATGGCAAAATGTTGATCCAAGAAGGCGGCAAATTCTATAATGTATTGGGCGTTGAAGTGAAGTAATCGCACTATCATTATACAGAAATAGGCTACCTGTTATGGTAGCCTATTTTTTTGTATAATAGATTGAGCATCAATATCTATTTGGATCCGAATCGCACTTGCTCACGGCAGAAACGGAACTCGACAGGGCAATATTTGATTCCGTTCTCGGAAACGACAGGAGTTCCCCAGAAGAGATATGCATGCTGCCCTTTACGGACATATGCTCCCTCCTCTTTCCATTGATCAAATGTCTTGAGTTCAGCGTCGATCATGTTGTAGCATTCGCGAAGAAGTTGATTGCGTGTGAATTTGGTGCGTCCTGCGGCTTTTGCCATTTCGACTAGACCATTGGAGATAGCACTGAGATGAGCACGATAGTCATGCATTTTAGAGGAGCGATGATTGGTGATGGCATTCACCTTGTTGTCAGTAGTTGTCATAATAGTAGTAATATTAGAAAAGTGAATAATAATGAATATTTATGCAGCGATGATTTGCATCCAGATTAACATACTGTAGCAGTTGTCAAAAAAATCGATGGCCGTTTTCTCTAAGTTGTTTTCTTCAAAATCAAATTCTAGTTGCATAATCGTAGAAGTTTTAGTAGTTAATAAAATTGATTGTTTCGTATGATTTTTTGTTTGACGGTGCAAAGGTACTATAGTAGACTGCTAAAAGTTGTCAGTATCTCGTAAAAAAAACAAAAAAAGTGCATTTTTTTGCACTTTTTTGTTTTTTTGTTGTGGCAGCAGTGCTGCAGTGATGTCGCTTCGCGAGGTTGTGCGCCTTCAGCGGGTGGGGCGCGGCGGTGCCGCGGGTTTTAGGCGGCGGGTTGTGTGCGCTTTGCGCAGGTTACTGCGGCTTTGCCGCCATTACTCACGCTTTGCGTGCATTACTTCGGCAGAGCCGACGTCACCGCACCAAAGGTGGCTGGTTAAACACAGTACATCTCGTAGGCCTTTTGGGCTTCTTCGCGAAAGATGGCGACTAGTTCTTCTGGTTCGCGCACGCGGATATCGGTGCCGTGGGTACGAAGCTCTTGGATGAAATCGAGCGTTGGAGCAATGTAATACTCGAAGAATGTGTTGCCGTGGAACTGGCGAAGTTCCTTTTGCGAATCGTGCAAAGGCAAGAGGCGGAGAAATTGTGCAGATTGAGGGTTGGCCTCAATAATGACTTTGGTGGGTGTCGCATTGCGGAACACACCATAGTATGGCGCGAAGAATGCTTTGGCATCAAACTGCTTAGGATAGATGAAGGTTTGGTCAGTAGGACGCATCATCTGTACGCGGTCAAGGGCGTAGATGCGCGTCTCGTTGGGGTGCGTGGATGGGCAGCCCGCTACATACCATCGCTGCTTGAAGACCTTGAGGCAGTAGGGCGAAAGGGTCAATTCGTACTGCTCTTGGCGGTTGAAACTGTGGTAGGTGAGTTGCAGCTGCGTGCGGTGACGAATGGCATCTACAATGAGACTGAGGTACTGCGTGCCTTCAGGTATATCCTCGTAGAGAACGCAGTCGGTGATGTCCTTGGCTTGGTCCATCATGGAGTGTACCGCCATGGCATTGAGAAACCATTGGCGTGTGCCACCAGATATATCGTCCTTATTCTCAATGTAATAGACATTGCCGCGCGACTTACTGCAACGGATGTCTACATCAAAAATCTCTTGTATCTCCTCCTTGTAGCGGTGGAACTTCCGTTCGGGAAACTCCATTTCGTGATTATCGTTGTAGCGGCAATGTGCCCAGCGGCGGTTGATGTCGTCGCGGGTGAGATTGCCCGACGCAATGGTGTCGATGAGCCAGAAATAGACGTTTACTTGATGTGCAGCCATAATTGTGTTTAGTGTTTAGAGTTTAGTGTTTAGAGATGCGCATTTCGCAGTTTTTGCAGTCGAACTCGAGGGCGAGTCGTGTGCCGTTTTGCAAACGGAGATAGCGTGGTTCGTTTGCCATAGGGTTGATCTTGCGGCAATGGCCTAACTCATGGAGTATGCAGTATTTGCAGGTCATGAGGGAGGAGGGAAGAGCGCTGCGCTGTAGATCGGCTTCGCCTGTAGTTGGTAGATCGCTTCGCTGTTGTTGGTAGGACGCTGGGCTATTGGGTATTGGATATTGGACGCCCTGCGGGCTATAGGAGGCAATGACCTCTCTGCGCCATTGGTTGAGTTGGCTGGTAGGAATGAAATATGGGAAGGTGTCGGAGCATGGTTGTTCGTAGGCAAAGACTAGGATGTTGTGGGCTACGAAATCCGTATCTCCGAGTTTACTAAGTTGCTGAATGATAGTTTGTAAGGCGCGTTCTGGGTTGGTGGCAGGCTGGTGGTCTGCTACGAAAACGGCGGTCTTCTCACCAATCGACAAGCGATAGCCCTCTGCTACTGCCTCAAAGCGAATAGCTGTAGGTATTTTGCGTTCCGCGCGAAGTGAACGCAGAAATTCGTTGTCGAGATTGCGGTAGAGGGTAGTTCCTATCTTGGGTAATTGGACACCCTCTGGGCTATTGGGTAATGGATATTGGTTGTTAGGATAGATCCAGTTGCCTTCTATGCGGTTGATGGCGAAGCCTTTGTCCCCATAGCAGATGCCGTCGCCGTTGTGGAGGGTGATGCCATGTGCGAGTTCCACGCAGATGGCGTTGTGGCGGGTGGCAATGACCTTGCCAATCTTTTCGCCTGTGGATTTAGGTGTGTCCCAGTTCGCCATGTGGGGTGTGCGAGTATGTAGGAAATAATCGGTTGCACCACGGTGGAACGTCTTGGCGGGATTCGGTGTGAAGCCATATTGATAGACAGAGCGGGTAGAGGCATGTAGCAGCGATGGGTTGCTATCTATCAGTTGGTCAAGCAGTTGGCGGTAGTAGGCGACGATGTTGGTGACATAGTCACGGTCCTTGAGGCGACCTTCAATCTTGAAAGTGGTCACGCCTGCCTCTATCATCTGAGCCAGGTGCTGGCTGCGGTCCATGTCTTGGAGCGATAGCAGGTAGCGCTGGTGGATCGGTTCGCCGTGGAGATCCAAGATCTCGTTGCCCTCCTTGTCGAGCAGGTCGTAGCGTTGACGACAGGGTTGCGCACAACAGCCGCGGTTGGCACTACGGTCCATGAGTACCTCGGATAGGTAGCAGCGACCGCTATAGCTAACGCATAGCGCGCCGTGGACGAAGGCCTCGAGTTCGATGGGGGCGACTTCGTCGCGGTGTAGGGTGTAGGGTGTAGAGTGTAAAGTATGGTGGATGTCGCGGATTTGATCGAGTGAGAGTTCGCGGGCGAGGACTATGCGGCGGAACCCCAATTGCTGCAAGTGGAGTACTTGTTCGGGGGTGCGGTTGTCGCATTGCGTAGAGGCATGCAGGCGGATAGGGGGGAGGTCGTAGTGAAGGAGATTGAGGTCTTGGATGATGAGTGCATCCACTCCCACCTTGTATAAATCGTGCGCGAGCGCGCACGCGCGAGGATATTCGTCGTCATGAAGTAGGGTGTTGAGCGTCACAAGTACCTGAACACCAAAGCGATGGGCGTATTGGACGAGTTCAGCGATATCCTCCAATGAGTTACCCGCCGCTTGGCGCGCACCAAACTCGGGTGCACCGATATACACCGCATCGGCACCCGCCTGGATGGCAGCTTTGCCCACCTCTAAGTCGCGGGCAGGAGCAAGGAGTGATATGGGTGTTGACGGTGTCAATGTTCTAAAAGTTTTGGGTTCTAAGGGTGGTTAGCGGAGCATGTTGCTCAGTTCGTACATGACTATTCCTGCGGTGACACTGACATTGAGCGAGTGCTTGGTGCCATACTGAGGGATCTCAATGCAACCATCTGCCGCGTTGACGACCTCCTGCTGTACGCCAAAGACTTCGTGTCCCATGATAATGGCAGTCTTTTGATTTTGAGGTAGTTGCAGGTCGTGGAGCATGGTGGAACCGTGCGCTTGCTCGATGGCATAGACCGTGTATCCGTCGGCTTGCAAAGCGCGAACGGCGTCAAGCGTTTGCTCGAAATAGCGCCAGTCCACGGTGAGTTCTGCACCGAGGGCCGTCTTGTGGATCTCGTTGTTGGGTGGGCAGCAGCAGATACCGCATAGCCACACACCTTGCAGACAGAAAGCGTCTGCTGTGCGGAATACAGCTCCGATATTGTGCTGGCTGCGGACATTGTCGAGTACCACGATGAGAGGTACCTTCTTGGCTTCGTGGAATGCCTCTGGGGTGAGGCGGTTCATCTCTTGTATAGTAGTCTTTTGCATTGCTAACAGATGGGTAACGAATAGTACGGTTATAGTGCGGTTATTGTGCGGTTATTGTGCGGTGCATACAAAGGGCAAACAGATAGTCAGTAGCTTGTTCGCTTGGTCGATGTCAATGATAAAATCTTCGTGTAGTGGGAGGAGTTGGTCGTTGTCGAGGGTGATGAGGGTGTTGATGGTAGATTCGTCCACGTGTATGATGGTTCCGAGTTCGCCTTGGTCGGTGTCGAGTACGCGGTAGCCAGTAAGACTCTGCCATGTAGGAAGCAGTTCATCTTCTTCGCTGAGGTCGGATGCGAGCATATAGGCTTGGCAGCCAATGAGTGGCAGCGCCGATTGTTCGTCGGTGATACGATCGAGTTGGAAGATGAGCGAGTCGCTACCTTTGCCTCGCCAATCGAGTACGCGGAAAGGTACGAGGATATTGTCGATGCTGAGGATGAGGAAAGTAGCTTCGGCATTGTCCCAATAGTCGTTGGTTGTAAGGCATTGAATTTCACCGCGTTTGCCGTGCGTGCGGGTGATGCGGCCAATGGATATTACTTGCTCGGTGGTGATCATATGGAGAGGTTTGACAGTTTTAAGGGTTAAAGTGAAATAGACTGAATCGTTTGTAAAGCGTTGTAGATGATGTAGCCCTCGGTGGTGTAGCCCATCTGCTGGAGCAGGAGCATATAGTCGCGCACTTGCTCGAGGTGGGAGGGGCGTGGCTTGTGACCAAACTTGTAGTCAATGACAATGGCGTGGTTGCCTTTGCACATGACACGGTCAGGACGTTGCATCGTGTTTGAGGGGGTGATGATATCTCTTTCAGAGATGACTTGGTAGTCTTCGCTGAACCAATCGTCGTGGTTGTTGTTGTGTATAAGTGTTTGCAAAAGAGTGAGTTGAGAGCGCAGTTCTATTGCCTGCTTCTCGGTGATTTGCCCTTGGAGTATCAATCGTCTGAGAGCGGGTTCTGCATCTTGCCATGTGCGTATGTAGGATAGCCAGAGGTGCATCTTGATACCCAGATCCACGAGTGATAGCGGCGTGTCTTCGGCAAAGTCGTCCTCCGCTCTGCTGCGTAGAATCAAACGCGATTGGATAGGGCTGGAGGCATAGTGGGCGTCTATGGTGGTTGTGGTATTGGGTTTCTCTGGCGGCAGTGCAGCAGGTTGTAGTTGGTTGGGCATGAGCGACGAATAGATGTGATGTTCGTCGAGTTGGTCTCTGAAGAGGTAGGAGACGAGTTGCCCGATATTGGTCAGACTGTCTGCCGATGTGTAGAGCGGTCCGTAGGCGTACAGGCGATAGCGGGGGCGCGTGATGGCTACGTAGGTAACATTGAGATGGTCGATATACTGTGCGATCCACTCCTGGATATAGTCGTCAGCCAAGTGCGACTTGAGTAGGTTCTGCGTGGGGTGAACAGCCACGAGTGGTAGGGTACTGAATGGCTGTGTGGTAGGTCTGCACCATATGATGTCGTTGGTTTTCAGAGGGTTGAGCTCCCAGTCAAAACATGGTAGCATGACGATGTCGAACTCCAGTCCCTTGCTGCTATGGATCGTCATGACGCGTATGGCTTGTGCGGTGGCGGGTGCAGCGATCTTGGTGAGCCTGCCTTTGCGTTCCCAGAACTCGAGGAAAGCTTTGGTGTCAGCCACTCGATTTTGCATGAAGCTGTAGATCGTATCTTGCAGTGCAATCAGGTATGGGATGACGTCGCGTTGGTTGTTAAGCTTAAGTTCGTGGATGAGCGATTGTACCTGTTCGTAGAGAGGTAAGTGGCGCGCAGCTGCTATGCTGGCTTGTTGCTCAGGTGTAAGCGTGCCGAGCGTCTGGTGGATATACGCTTCGCTGATGGAGTCGAAGTGATCGTCTTCTTGTTTTAGTATGTTGATTATCAGCTGGATAGTGGGGTGATTGCCTATGGTGAGGCCTTCGGATGATTGGATATTGTAGCCATGCTGGATTAGGAATTCGGATATGGCTTTGGCCTCTTTGCCGATGCGTGTTAGAATGGTTACACGGCTGAGGTTGATACCCTCTTGTTCGAAGGACTGGAGTTGCTGTAGGACCGCTTCGAAACGTGCATCTTGCGTCTTTTTTCCCTCGAAGAACTGCATATGGAAGTACCCTTCATAGTTTTTTGCGGGCTCTTGGTGCATCTCGTAGTGGCTATACATATCGCGAATATCTTGCGATAACTGTGGGCAGTGGGTGAGGTTATCTATCTGATCAGCAATCCATTGGCTATATGCCTCCATCAACTTCTCATTGTATGCAATGACCTGTGGTGCAGTACGGTAGTTGTGGGTCATCTTGGGCATGAGGGTATTGGAGAATTGCCCAGATACTTGGTTGAGCAAGTGCCAATCGGAGTTGCGAAAACGGTAGATACTCTGCTTGACATCTCCTACGATGAGGTTGTCGCGGTTTTGGCTCTCGGCGTCGGCGATGAGTGGTGAGAAGTTCTCCCACTGTAGTGTGCTGGTATCTTGAAACTCATCAATCATGTAGTGACGAAAATACTGCCCCATACGTTCGTAGATGAAAGGGGTCTCTTGTCCGTCAATGACCTGATTGACAAGGCGATTGGTCTCAGAAATGGGGAGACGTCCCAGGTTGCGGTTGGTGGTTTCGATCTGCTTGGCAACATCCTGCAGAATGCCCATCGTGTAGAGGTTTGGCAGTATGGCATTGGCAGTGATGTAGTCGCGCGAAAGGGTGCCAGTAGCATACTCGTACAGCTGATGGAAGAGTGGTGATAGGTGGTTTTGGTAGATGCTGAGCAGGTGTTGCTGCTGCGGTTTTTTGGTCGTTGATTTGGTATAAACGGCGTTAGGGTCGTTGATGACCTTGATGAAATTGGCTCCTAAATCCTCTGATAACCAGCGCGATGCAGGTCGCATGAAGAGCTTGATGAGCAACTTGTTCCACCCCTCTTCGGTTGAGAAGATGGATAGGCACTGCTGCAGCAAGTGGCTGACCTGTTGTTCGGCGGCGGAGCAAATCTGCTGTAACTGCTGCTGGTACTGCCTCATGGTATCCTTGTCTTCGAACACCTCTTGTATCTCATCCATGTGGCGGATGAGTTGCTCTTTGAGCAATTGATTGGAGAAGAGTTTGATAGGGTTGCTTGGGTCCCACCTCTTGTCGTCTTGGATCTTCTTGAGAATAAACTCCAATATCCAAGACATGAGTGCTTGGTTGTCGTCTTTTTGCTGGCGAATGCGTATGAACATCTCATCTACTGCCTGCTGCACCATCTCCTCGCCGTCCATGGAAAGGTCGTAGGTAGCAGATAGGTCAAGCTCCATGGCGAAAGTGCGAATCACTTGCTGAAAGAATCCGTCGATGGTAGATACATTGAAGCGTGAGTAGTCTTGCAGAATACCAATGAGTAGGAGGAGAGCTTTCTCCTTGATTTGCAGGATATTGAGATGTATGTTGTCGTCTGATAAGAAGTCTTGGATGTACTCGGAGTCCTCTGGTGTGTGTGCTAATATGAATAGTTCGCGTAGGATGCGGTCTTTCATTTCAGCAGTTGCCTTTTTGGTAAAAGTCACCGCTAGGACATAGGTGTGTGGCAGTCGTCGGTCGTTGTGCGGAATAGGCATACGGAGTAGCATGCGCAAGTATTCGCGTGTGAGGGTAAAGGTCTTACCACTTCCAGCCGATGCTTTGTAGATGGATAACATAGTAGAGTTAGGTTAGTTAATGATTTGCAATGCCAGTCCCGCTGCGGTGGAACGCTCCTTGATTTGGTACTTGCGTAGCGGCTCTTTGGTCTTGCCTTTGGTGGGAAAAGCAAAGCCATAACTCAAGTCAAAGTGTTCGTCACAAGTGGGGCAAACAGCATATATTCCATCCAGTTTGACGGGTTGTTTGCGGTTGAGGCAATGCGGGCAACACAAGTCGGCCGCGTGGTACGCTTCGTCCATACCTACCCATATGAGGAGTCCTGCGTAGCCTATTGCTTCGCGCTCGTACTTGGTAGAGGTGATGGTGATTGCTTGATAGCCATGGGCAGGCTTGAAGTGGGGGTATTCCTGGGTGATGTACAGCGTGTAATCCACGGGTACATGCGGTACCGAAGAACGGTAGTTAACATCCTCACAACCAAGTAGAAAGAGGGATAAAAGCAGTATGAAATGCCAGGGTTTCATCAATGTACTTTTATAAGCTCCACCTCAAAGATAAGTGTAGAGTAGGGTGGGATGTGGCTAGTAGTACCTTCTGTACCAGCCCCTTGCACACCATAGCCCAAGTCGTAGGGGATATAAAACTCAAACTTGCCGAACTCGTTCATCTTCTTGAGTCCCTCGCTGAACCCAGGCACAAAGGTATTGACATAGCCAGTGTACGCATCGTGGGTGTCAAACTCATATCCATTGATGAGTCTGCCGCTGTATTTGATGGTAATGGCTTTGGCATCATCGGGGCGTGGACCTCTGTCCCAACCAGGATTGATACACTTGTACTGCAATCCAGATGCGGTGGTCTTAACGTCTTGTTGCTTAGCGTTTTGCAGTAGCCACAGTTCGTTCTGTGTCTTCCAGTCTAACCAGGTGTTTTGCTTGCAACTGCAGGTTAGAAATACGATGCACAGCAAACTTAATATCTTCAGAGTCTTCATACAACTAGTTTTTAATTCTTGATTCAAAATTCATTGTTCTCACTGCGCCAACCACAGACTAGGATTGAGGATGGAGCGATCTTTGTATAATTGGAAATAGAGTTCTGTCTTGTTGTCCTCGCTGCTATCGGTGTAGATGGTTCCGATGGCCTGCTTGGCAGTCACTTTGTCGCCTTGCTTCACTTTGATAGTTTTGAGTGGGGAATAGACGGTTCGGTAGTTACCGTGCTGTATGATGACTGCATAATTGCCGTTCATCTGTGCGCACCATGTCACTTCACCTTCGTATATCGCACGCGCGCTTGCCCCCTGTACGGTTTGTAGATAGATGCCCTTGTTGTCCACCGTAACATGCTCATGTACAGGATGTTTGTGTTTGCCAAAGTATCCGCTGATATATCCTTTCTCTACGGGCCATGGCATCCTGCCTTGGTTGGCTTCGAAGCCGCCCGCAATGAGTTGTTGCTCCTTGGTGAGCGTGGTAGTGGTGCGCACTTGCTTAGCAATCATCTCCTCAATCTTCTTGTTGAGCGCATCCACTTTCTTCTGCTGCTCTTGCTGCTTGGCAAGCAGGTTTTTCTCTTCCTTCTTCAGCGATTGGAGCATGCTCTTTTGTTTCTTCTCGTCTGCCGTTAGCTTGTCTTGTTCGCGCTTTTGGCTTTTTAGTGCCAACGATCGATCATTCTTGCGTTGCTCAAGCAAGTGGTTCTGGATGTCGATATCTGCTTGTAACTGCTCTATCTGGCGGACTTGCTCTTTGCGATAGGTGGCAAATTCCTGCATGTATCGTATACGTCGCACCAGCTGTTGGAAACTCTCTGCCGACAATAAGAATAACAAGGGGGACTGCTGAATATCCGCATAATGCGTCTCTCTCACTAGTCTGGCGTAGTCTTCTTTGCAGTCCTCTAATTGCTGTTGCAGTTCTGTGCGTTTGGCTCGCAGTTGCCCCATCTCGCCGTTGAGGCCATTAATCTCGCTTTGGATATTGCGAATCAACTTTTTGCGTGTTTGAATATCGTTGTTCAGTAGGTTCAGCTTGTTGACAGTAGCCGTTTCGTTTTGTTTGGTTTGCTTGAGCATCTTGCTGGTTTCTTCCAGCTGCTGCTGCAATTCTCGCTGCTGCTTCTGCAACTCTTTTACGCTCTGAGCAGGTGTGACCAATGCTAAAAGCAAGAGGATATGTAGTATAAAAATTGTTCTCATAGTGGTATAATATCACGCAGTGATACGCGTTTGTATTTCTTCAGATTTGTACGTCGTGGGGTGGGTAAATGGTTGTATTCGCGTTGCGAAAACTTACATTGGATCCCCACCTCGTGTCCAGCTACCATAAAAGTTCGTTCGTTGCTTGTTTTCTTCGTCCTCGTCAACGGTGAGGTGACGATATCCTGCAAGAGCTTGTAGGTGGGTTGTGGACTGATCTCTTTGCCCGACCAGTTGTAGGCTATACTGGTGTAGCGACGATTCATTTTGTCGATAGCAAGCAGGCTATCTTGGGTAGCCTCTATACGAAACATCTCAATCCCTAACATGGGTTGTAATGATATAATTATCAATTCGTTACGCCATACCTGTACTCCGCTGTTGACTGTGTATTCGCGCTGGTCAAGACGTAGTGTCATATGTGCTTTTTGGCTCATGCTGTCGTAGCGGCGCGGTTCTGCTTGACGCTTGGTAGCACACGAACTCAGTAACATTCCAAGCAATACTATGATAGGTATTAATCGTTTCATAATCCTAATTTCTTTTTGATAGCATGGAAGTGTTCTGTGATTTCTTTGTTTTCTCCCGACGTGATACTCATGGCACGTTCGATGTAGAAAATAGCATCTTTGTAATTTCCAAGATGGTAGAGAATCCACGCGTAGGTGTCGAGATAAGTGGGGTTAACAGGTTCGGCTAAGATGGTCTGGCGCGACAGTTCTTCAGCCTGCTGTAAATCTCCTCCTGATATGCATAGATGCCAAGCTAAATTGTTAATTATGACTAAGTTACGAGGGTTGAAACGTAGTATGGCTGTATATGCGTCGATCATCTTCTCTGAGGGCTGCTTGGTTTGTTCGTAGAGCTGCATACGGAAAATCTGAAACTGCATGTTGTCAGGTTCTTCCTCTAGATATCGCTCTACTTCGCCGATGGCTTGCGCGTTGTTGTGTAGCATCACATTTAGTCTGTAACGCTGCATGGCGCTCATCGCATTGTACCCCACGAGGGAATCTAATCGGTCTTGTAGTGCTAACGCACGTTTGTAGTCCTTGACGTGGATATATGCTTTTTGCAACAGGGTGTGTAGGTCCTCGTTTTTTTTGTCGATTGAAGCGACTTTCTCCAAGTTACGTATTGCCATTTTTTCGGCACGCTTGTCGCCAGATTGGAGCAAATCAACGGCATATTGATACCAGTATTCCGTAGGCTGTAACTCAAAAGCGCGTTGGAAATACGATGTAGCTTCCAGATCTTTGCCGAATGTTTTGAGGAAGACGCCCATGTAGTTGTTCACGGCGGCATCCTTGGGGTTGAGTTCGTGGCAGAATTGTATCAGTTCCCATGCGGGTTCAATAGCTTCTTTCTGTATAAGTCGTTGAGCTTCATAGAAATAGTAGAGAAATTGCTGCTGCTCTTCTGTGCTGAGTGTATCTTGTCGCGGAGTGGCAGCTGTAGCTAGGATAGCTCCCCCGAGCCATCCTAACACCATTAGCCATATTCTGAAGATAAGATTCAAAATCTTGAATTCTTAATTCATTTTACTCCACTATGTCCAAATCCGCCAGCACCACGTTCCGTTTCGCCAAGTGCTTCTACCTCAATTAGTTCTGGCTGTTCGTGCTTAGCGATTACCATTTGGCAAATGCGTTCGCCGGGTTCAATGGTCTGTGGCTCGCTACTGAGATTGATAAGGATCACGCCGATCTCTCCTCGGTAGTCTGCGTCGATGGTGCCTGGGGTGTTGAGTACGGTCAGTCCGCGCTTGAGTGCCAAGCCGCTGCGAGGACGGATCTGCGCTTCGAACCCTATAGGTAGTTCTATGTACAATCCTGTAGGAAGTAGCTTACGCTCAAGGGGTTGCAAGGTTACAGACTCTGCTATGTTGCAACGGATGTCCATTCCTGCTGCCTGCTCACTCTCATATTTTGGCAATGGATTATTGCTCTTATTGATAATCTTGATAGTCATAATTATTCAAAATGTTTTTATTCAAAATTCTTCATTCAATATCGCCTAAAATCTTTTCTTCACCAACACTTTAAGTCCATCTTGTACCATTCTCAGATGCAGCTCGGCAGGCATCTCCACTGGATCTCCATCAATATGCATAGGACCTGCTTGCTCGCGTATGAGTGTCACTTCTTTGGCGCGGATGGTGTTCATGTAGGAGTTTTCGTCGATGTTGTGGGTGAACAAACTCAGCGCTAACTTGGGTGCTGCGCTCAAGGGGAACTTATTGACAATCGCGATGTCCATCAGTCCGTCTTGTACGCTTGCTTTTGGGGCGATATTGGCATCGTATCCCCATTGACCAGCGTTGGCAAAGGTAATTAAGAATGCTTCGGTCGTCACATCTACTCCATCACTAATGATATGGTAAGTTTCTGGTTTGTAATTGAATAGACTTTGTAATGTATTCTGTATGTACATCTTCAGTCCTCTACTTTTCCCCTCGTTGAACTGTACTGCTACCAATGCGTCGAAGCCCACACCGCAGGTGGAGAAGAATTTGATATCGTTCACCATACCGTAATCTACTCGGATAGGTTCGCTGCTGTTCAGCATCTCCACGGCGCGGTTCATACGGGTAGAGATATCCAAGTGACGCGCAAAACCATTGCCGCTGCCGTTAGGGATGATTCCTAAAGCGGTGTCTGTACCAACCAATCCATTGGCAACCTCGTTGACGGTTCCGTCGCCGCCTACTGCTACTACGGCGTAGTAACTTTCCAATGCAAATTGCTGCGCCAACTGGGTGGCATGTCCTGCGTATTCTGTCACTACCACGGTGGGTGAAAACTGCTCTGCATCAAGCAGTTCGCGAATCAACTTGGCTATTTTATTCTTCGCTTTGGTGCCAGAAATAGGATTAACGATAAATGCGATATTCTTCATTTGGTTTCTATTTGTCTGGTTTGGACAATAATTAACGCGCAAAGGTACAAAAAAATCCTGACATATGCAATATCTTCGCTCAATTTCTCATTTTTTTGTGTGTGTAACCACTAAATAAACCTAACCATTCAACAACAAATCTTAGGTGATTCTTAGGTGATTTATAGGTTATTCT
>JAZOVR010000085.1:0-24291 GCA_045658785.1 Paludibacteraceae bacterium
CCTTCACTACATCGCCTTCCTCTACAACCTCAGCTTGTACATAGTCGCCAAAGCGTTGAGCGTAGCTCTTCACTTGGTTGTCAACCATCTCGTCGGTAACGGTGATGGTGTATTGGGTGAGTTTGTTCTTGCCGTTGAGCAATGCGTCGAACTCTGGAGCTACTGCAATGTCAAATGCAAAAGAGAAAGTGTCTTGGGTGTCGAAGTTTACCTCTGGAGTGAGCTCCTCGTTTGGCAATGGATCGCCAAGGAGGTTGAGGTTGTTCTCCTCGATGTACTTGTTGAGGCCTTCGCCGATAACCTTGTTGATTACCTCAGCGAGGATGCTCTTGCCGTACATCTTTTGCAACATACCCTTAGGTGCCATACCTGGACGGAAACCTGGGATGTTAGCTTTCTTACGAATTTGGATAAGTTCTTTTTGAACTGCCTCTTGATAGTCTGCTGGCTCCACTGTCAAAGTGATAACCGCGGTGAGGTCTTTGATTTCTGATTGATTAAATTGCATAATTGTATATTGTTATTTAGTTTTTATTCGCACGTTTTCTTTCTAATTCATCAAGGATAATCTTGCGGATACGCATGTAGTTAGGTGTTACCTCTACATACTCATCCTCCTTGATGTACTCCAATGCCTCCTCCAATGAGAAGATCACAGGTGGTGGCAATACCGCCTTGTCGTCTGCTGATTTCGAACGCATATTGGTCAATTTCTTCGACTTGGTCACATTGATCACGATGTCGCCCTCTTTCGAGCTCTCGCCTACGACCTGACCAGCATACACCTCGTCTTGTGGCGAGATGAAGAATCGTCCACGGTCTTGTAGTTTGTCCAGCGCGTATGCGTATGCTGTACCACTCTCCATGGCGATGAGCGAACCATTATTGCGCTTCACGATCTCGCCTTTGTATGGTTGGAACTCCAAGAAACGGTGTGCCATGATCGCCTCACCCGCAGACACATTCAGCACATAGGTACGCATACCGATGATACCACGGCTAGGAATCACAAACTCCAGTTGTACACGGTCGTTGATCATCTCCATACGAGTCATCTCGCCTTTGTGGGTGGATACATATTCAATGATCTTACCCGAGCATTCCTCTGGGGTGTTCACGGTCAGTTGCTCCACAGGTTCGCACTTTACGCCATCAATCTCCTTGATGATGACTTGTGGCTGACCTACTTGCAACTCATATCCCTCACGACGCATGGTCTCTACTAGTACGCTCAAGTGCAATACACCACGGCCAAACACATTCCACGATGTCTCGTCTGTACCACGCTCCACGCGGAGGGCGAGGTTCTTCTCCAACTCTTTGTTCAAGCGATCTTGGATATGACGAGAAGTCACGAACTTACCGTCCTTTCCGAAGAATGGCGAGTCGTTGATGGTAAACACCATTGACATCGTTGGCTCGTCAATTGCAATTGGATCGAGTGCCTCGGGGTTCTCGAAGTCGCAAATGGTATCGCCGATCTCAAAGCCCTCAATACCGATGAGAGCGCAGATATCGCCTGATTTCACTTCCTCCACTTTCATGCGACCCATACCCGAGAAGGTGTGCAACTCTTTGATCTTGCAGCGGACTTTGCTGCCATCTTTCTTGGCGAGAGTCACGTTCTGACCGTTCTTCAAGGCACCACGGTGTACGCGTCCCACAGCGATACGACCCAAGTATGGGCTATAATCCAAGCTGGTAATCAACATCTGTGGCGTACCGTCCAACATCTCTGGTGCAGGCACATGCTCAATGATGGTGTCCATCAATGCGGTGAGGTCGGTCGTTGGCTTGTGCCAATCGGTGGACATCCAGCCGTTCTTTGCCGAGCCGGAGATGGTTTGGAAGTCGAGTTGCTCCTCTGTTGCGTCGAGGTTGAGCATGAGGTCAAACACCTCCTCTTGTACCTCGTCTGGACGGCAGTTTAGTTTATCTACTTTGTTGATGACTACGATAGGTTTGAGATTGAGCTCCAACGCTTTTTGCAGCACAAAGCGAGTCTGTGGCATAGGACCTTCGAAGGCATCTACCAGCAGCAGCACGCCGTCTGCCATGTTGAGTACGCGCTCCACCTCGCCACCGAAGTCGGCGTGGCCCGGAGTGTCAATCACATTGATCTTGCAGCCCTTGTATTCAATGGCTACGTTCTTCGCCAAGATGGTGATACCGCGCTCGCGCTCCAACTCGTTGTTGTCGAGGATAAGCTCGCCTTTCTGCTCGTTCTCACGGAAGAGGTTAGCGGTGTACAACATCTTGTCAACCAAGGTCGTTTTACCATGGTCAACGTGTGCGATGATGGCTATATTTCTGATGTTTTGCATATTCTTGTTGTGTGCTTATACGTGCGCGCGCTTTACGCACGTTACGAAAAAGCCTGCAAAATTAGTAAAATTTCGCGACATATGCAAGTTTTGTGCTAAAAAGTTTGTATTGAGACGATAAATTCAGTACCTTTGCAGGCGATTATAAGATGAAAGGATTATGAATTTTCTTGGGAATATCGTTTGGATTATTATGGGCGGACTAGTGACCGCTTTGATGTATTGGCTGGTAGGACTGCTTCTCTGCTGCACAATCATTGGCATCCCGTTTGGTGTGCAACTCTTTAAAATTGGCAACATGGCTCTTTGGCCTTTTGGACATGATTTAGTGTCCAAAGAGAATGCAAGCGGATGTTTGAACGTCGTTTTTAATATCCTTTGGTTATTGCTCGGTTGGTGGGAGATAGCTCTCACTCACTTGATTTTTGGACTGATTCTTTGCTGTACTATTGTTGGCATCCCATGGGGGATGCAGCACTTCAAACTCGCGATTGGTTCGATTTTTCCTTTTGGAAAAGCAGTCGTATGAGCGTGTATCGCGGCCCCTATGCTACGGCAATTACTACAATATCCCCATCACTTCGGAGAGGGATTGGACGAGATAAGTAGCAGATTGCCCTTCGGGGAGTGGGTCCTTGGCTTTGCGAATCCATATCTGGTCAATGCCAGCATTGATGGCACCTTGGATATCGGAGTTCCATGAGTCGCCTATCATCAGCGCATCTTCAGCAGAAATACCATTCAATCGTAACGCCTCTTCAAAAATACGTGGATTGGGTTTCTGGCAGCCCACTTCTTCACTCAATACGATATGTGCAAAGCAGTCACGAAGTCCACTCTTGTCAAACTTTTCGTATTGCACCTCCACAAACCCATTCGTCACCACCGTTAGCGGGTATTTCTGGGCTAAATAGCGCACCAACTCCTCTGCTCCAGGCAACAACGAGAAATGAGCAGTGGTAAGATGTAAGAAGTCTTCGCTCAGTTGCTCTGCGAGAGCTGCTGAATTTTGAATTAAGAATTTTGAATTTTGAATTTTACTGCCGTGCAGCAAGGGCCATAGGAAGCGATCGATACGAAGAAAGTCCTTGGTAACCAGGTCTTTGCTGTACTTGTCCCAAAGTTCAAGATTGTGTGGTTTGTAGAGCGAAACAAACTCTTCAAGCGAAGTGAAATAGTCGCTAAGGTGGTATTTGTCATACATCTCTTGGAGCGCTAATTTCGCTGCACCAATGAAATCCCCAATCGTATCATCCCAGTCAATAAAGACTGCTTTGTATTGCTTCATATCAGAACTCCAATGTGATTTGACCATTGATGAGTGGTGTTTTGCCAAGATGCTTGTATGCCAATTCTGTCGCCTCACGGCCACGAGGAGTGCGTTTGATAAAGCCCTCTTTGATGAGATATGGCTCATAGACATCCTCTATCGTTCCTGCATCTTCACCCATAGCCGTAGCAATGGTATTCAAACCCACAGGACCACCTTTGAACTTATCAATGATGGTGCTAAGTAGCTTGTTATCAATCTCATCCAAACCAAAGGTGTCGATATTGAGCGCCTCCAACGCATAGCGTGCAATCTCCAAATCAATCGCTCCATTACCCTTCACTTGTGCGAAGTCACGCACACGGCGGTGCAACGCATTGGCAATACGAGGGGTACCACGACTACGACGAGAAATCTCCGCAGCCGCCTTGCTGTCGATATGAATACCCAAGAGTCGTGCACTACGCTCCACAATGCCTGCAAGGACATGAGAATCGTAATATTCCAAGTGGCAATTGATACCAAATCGCGCACGCAACGGACTGGTTAATAGACCACTACGGGTAGTGGCGCCAATGAGAGTGAACTTATTGAGGTCAATCTGAATCGTGCGGGCAGAAGGACCCTTATCAATCATGATATCAATGCGATAATCCTCCATCGCAGAATAGAGGTACTCCTCCACAATTGGGGAGAGGCGGTGGATCTCGTCAATGAACAGCACATCGTTGTCTTCGAGCGAGGTAAGCAAGCCCGCCAAGTCACCTGGTTTGTCTAAGACAGGACCAGAGGTGACCTTGAAACCTACACCTAACTCATTGGCAATGATATTACTAAGGGTGGTTTTACCCAATCCTGGAGGACCAAATAGTAGCACATGGTCCAAGCTCTCGCCACGCATGCGAGCCGCTTCTACGAAGATACGCAAGTTGCTGACTATCTTGGATTGTCCTGCAAAATCATCAAAACGCAAGGGGCGCAAGGCATTGTCTTGCTCCTTCTCGGTCATTTGGCTTCTTATATCGAAATCACTCATTTTTGGTTGCTTGTTTGAAAGTTTCTTCTAAATCCTCTATCTCGCTAATGGGTTTGTCCACTTTTATTTCTCCGTGGTTAATGATGACCACGCGTGTACACATCTGCTTGACTTCCTGTAAGATATGGGTAGAAAGAATAACGGTGCGCTGCTCTCCCATCTCGCGAATCAATGCACGGATGTCCTCCAATTGGTTTGGATCGAGACCTGTAGTTGGTTCGTCCAAAATCAACAGTTCGGGCTCTCCAATCATGGCTTGCGCAAGCCCTACACGCTGACGGTAGCCCTTGCTGAGTTGCCCAATCTTCTTGTTTGCCTCTCGTTGTAATCCTACTCGTTTGATGAGGTCTTCGACCAGTTGGTTCTGGGATATTGACAATTGGCTATTGGTTCGGAGTTTTACGAAAAAGCGCAGATACTCACGGACATACATGTCTTCGTAGAGTGGATTTTGTTCAGGAAGGAAGCCAATAGACTCTGGCACTTTCGCTTCTCCGTTTGTAGCTTCCCACACTCCCACCATAATCTTCATAAGGGTAGATTTGCCTGCGCCATTGGGTCCAAGAAGTCCAACTACCTCGCCATCGTTGATGGTGAGAGAGATATCTTTCAGCACATGTTGCTTTCCGATAAACTTATTAAGATGTTGGATATGAATTGCCATAGTTTATTCGTATTGTTGGAATAGGAAGTCATTGTACGGATAGCGCTGAATATGAATGGCTTTGATGCGGTCGTAGAACAAAGACTTGAGTTCATCGATATTTGTTTTTTGACGTGCGGAGATAAAAATGCAATCGTCATGCAATTTAGACATCCATGTGCGTTGCAACTCCTCAAGCGAGATGTTTTCGCGCTTGATTGGCGTGAGATCATCCTCTTCTTTGGGCGTGTAAGTAAACGCATCAATCTTGTTAAACACCACAATACGAGGGATTTGTGCAACAGTCTTCTCGGTTTTCTTATTGGATTTCTGTTTCTTTGACCAAGGTTCAGCTTCTTTGATTTCGGTCTGCTTGGTCAGGAGTTCGTTGATGGTTTCCTCGACTACCTCGTATTGCTCCTCGAAATTTGGGTGTGAGATGTCCACCACGTGAATGAGCAAATCAGCCTCGCGAACCTCGTCCAAAGTGGACTTGAAAGACTCCACCAAATGGTGAGGAAGTTTGCGTATAAATCCCACAGTATCAGAGAGTAAGAATGGAAGGTTCTCAATGGTTACCTTGCGAACAGTGGTGTCAAGAGTGGCAAAGAGTTTGTTTTCGGCAAACACCTCGGACTTGCTGATGAGGTTCATGATGGTGGACTTGCCCACGTTGGTATATCCCACGAGCGCGACACGCACCATCTTGCCGCGATTTTGGCGTTGGGTAGCCATTTGGCGGTCAATCTTCTTGAGTTCCTCGCGCAGGAGGGCAATACGTTGTCCAATGATTCGTTTATCTGCCTCAATCTGTGTTTCACCCATACCACGGCTGGTGGTTCCACCACCTCGCTGACGGTCCAAGTGCGACCACATACGGGTCAAACGAGGAAGCATATACTGGAGGTGCGCCATCTCCACCTGCGTTTTGGCATAGGATGTTTGGGCGCGATGGAGGAAGATTTCGAGAATAAGGATTGTTCGGTCAATCACACGAACAGGTTGCTTATGATTATCCTTAATCTCGTTTTGATTATGGGCATTGAGTGCCTTTTCGATATTACGTAACTGACGAGGAGAGAGCTCATCGTCAAAGATTACCATATCGATAAAGTCGTCAGTATCAGCGAATTGCTGGATATATTGGTTAATCTCTTGGAGTTTTCCTTCGCCCACATACGTAGATGTGTTAGGCGAATCAAGACGTTGTACAAAACGCTTAACACAATTGGTATTGTTGGTGTCGGCAAGGAAAGCCAACTCGTCGAGATATTCTTTTGTTCGTTCTTCGTTTTGGTTAGGTGTGATAAGTCCCACGAGAACGGCATTTAGTTTCCCCATATGGCGATTTATTGTTAATTCTTGGATTGTAAAGAACGGAATATAGCGGCACGAACAAAGCAGTTGAACCTGATGTAAACTTTTGGTTTTCTGGTCTTTGGGTTTATAGGAGCATCCGGTTCTGGGGTTTTAAGTTGCGCTTGAAAGCGCTGTTTCCAAACCGCTACCAATGCTTCGTCTTTGAGTTCTACTTTCGCACGTTGGCAAGCCAAGGTCCAGTTATCCAGACGTTTCTTTTCCGCACCAGTTGGTGGATTCTTTTTCCAATCACGTGGATGTTCGATCACGTAGGACTCTTGTGCACATTGTGCGATGAGATTGCCATTCTCGTCATACGCCCCTTTTCGGCGGAAGACTGTTTTACTCTTTTTGGTAATCTTACCCCGCAGGGTATCAATTGGAAAAACGAGATCAGATTTTGCCATAATTGTGTTCGCTATGTTCACGCTAAAGGTGAACGTTGTTGTTTGTAACCATTGTTTCTCTTGTCACACCCGTTAGACAGCGGAATCACTAAGTAATCACTAACTAATAACTAACTTAAGACAAGGATTTGCAAAGGTAGTAAAAAGTTTAGACATGTGCAAATTTTCGAGAGAAAAACTGAATAACTCGTAAAAAAAAGCACTCGGTTGAGTGCTTTTTTGTGGTTAATGAGCTTGGAGCCAGTTGGTTCCGATGCCACAATCAGCGATGAGAGGGACCGTGAGATGGACGACATTTTGCATCTCGCTGACTACGATTTCGCGAACTCTATCGACCTCAGCAACAGGGACATTGAAGTTTAACTCATCGTGAACCTGCATGATCATTTGCGTATTCAGTCGCTCCTCTTTCAAGCGTCGGTGAATAGTGACCATTGCCATCTTAATGATATCCGCGGCCGTACCTTGGATTGGCGAATTGACGGCATTGCGTTCAGCAAACGATCGAACAGTAGCGTTATGCGACAGGATATCAGGCAGATAGCGTTTGCGTCCGAAGAGCGTAATGGCATAACCTTGTTGACGTGCCAGTTCTTTTTGCCGTTCAATATAATCAATTACCCCTGGGAAAGCAGCGAAATATCCATCGATGAGCGCTTTGGCTTCGGAACGCGAGCAGTCAAGTTGCTGAGCTAAGCCAAATGCGGAAATACCATAGATAATGCCAAAATTAGCGGTTTTAGCTTGACGGCGTTGGTCTTTTGTTACTTGTTCGATAGGGACATTGAAAATTTTAGCAGCCGTGGCAGCATGGATATCTTGTCCCGAACGAAAGGCTTCAACAAGATGCGGATCTTGCGAAAAATGTGCCATAAGGCGGAGCTCAATTTGCGAATAATCGGCAGATAGGAACAAGCAACCTTCGTCAGGAATAACCGCCTGGCGAATGAGTTGTCCGCGCTCGGAACGGATAGGTAGGTTCTGAAGATTTGGGTTGGAAGAAGATAAGCGCCCTGTGGCAGTAACTGTTTGGTTATAAGTAGTATGTATCTTTCCCGTAGCAGGATTGATATAGGTCGGAAGTGCAGAGATATAAGTCGAGATAAGTTTCTTGAGTTCGCGATATTCAAGAATCAAACTCACTACTTCGTGCTTGGGTTTGAGAGCAAGAAGTACCTCTTCGGAAGTAGAATATTGTCCATTTTTGGACTTCTTTGCCTTCGCATCCAATTGGAGTTGGTCGAAAAGAACTTCGCCAACTTGCTTTGGAGAATTGATGTTGAAAGTCGTTGATGTAGATGTATATATCTGTTGTTCAAGGGTTTGCAACTCTTGGTTGAGTTGTAGTTCGGCTTGCTTGAGCATATTGACATCAATACGTACACCCGCCTGTTCCATCTCGCGAAGTATAGCAGCGAGGGGGAGTTCGACTTCTTGATAAAGATTCCAAAGCGATGTATCCGCCTTGAGCGCCGCCCATTGGATAGGCAGGGAGGGATTGTATGCCAGTTCTGGGTTGAGCAAATAACTCACCAAACGTCCCTCCAATGATTCTTGAGGCTTAACCTCATCCTTTGGAGTCCCTTCGGCTTCAAAAGCAGCAAACAAATCTAGCGTCGCTTCTGCTTTCTTCTTTGAATTTTGAATTTTGGATGGTGAATTTTGGACTTTAATATCCTCTTTATTCGGAGCTTGTTTGAACAAAGAGTTAAACTCTAATTCTCTGTATAATGGCGTCAACTTTTCCCAGTTTTTCTCCTGGTATACAAGTGATTGCGCGTTAAATTCAAGAGGTACATCGGTCTTGATGGTCGCCAAGAAATAGGAAAAACGAATCTCCTCGACCTGCTCTTGCACCTTTCGTTGAAGAGCCCCCTTGAGTTGGTCGGTGTTGGCTAGGAGATTTTCGATAGACCCAAACTGTTGCAGCAGTTGCACAGCAGTCTTTTCTCCCACTCCTTTGCAGCCTGGTATATTATCACTACTATCACCCATAAGTCCAAGAAGGTCAATTACTTGCTTCTGATTTTGTAAGCCATATTTATTGCATACTTCTTGGGGACCTAGTTTCTCAAAACCGCCTGTATGGCGTGGGCGGAACATAAAAATATGATCCGTAACAAGCTGTCCATAGTCTTTGTCTGGGGTTGCCATATAAACCTCAAATCCCTCCTTCTCGGCTTTGTGCGCAAGTGTACCAATCACATCATCTGCCTCATAGCCTGCGACTTCTAACACAGGAATATTCATAGCTTGGAGAATCAGTTTGATACGCGGAACAGCCCAACGAATATCCTCGGGTGTCTCTTGGCGCTGCGCCTTGTATTGCTCGAAAGCCTCATGGCGGAAAGTAGGTCCAGCAGGATCAAAAGCCACTGCTATATGACTGGGTTTGAGGCGCTTAAGTAGATCTTCAAGAGTAACAACAAACCCAAAAATGGCAGATGTATTCTCTCCGCGAGAGTTCATACGTGGTGCGCGGATGAAAGCGTAGTATGCGCGGTATATCATCGCGTAGGCATCAATGAGGAGGAGGGTTTTCATAATGTTGAATTATGAATTGAGAATTTTGAATTATAAATTACCAAGCGATCGGAGATAGTCCGTGTTGCTGTAGGTAGTTGTTGGCTTGAGAAAAATGTCCACATCCAATGAAACCGCGATAAGCACTCAAGGGGCTTGGGTGAACGGCAGTCAACACCAGATGCTTGCGTCGATCAATAAACTGTCCTTTGCGTTGGGCATAACTTCCCCAAAGCATAAAGACAATGTTTTCTCGCTGATTATTAAGTGCTTGGATAGCAGCATCCGTCAGTTCTTCCCAACCTTTTCCTTGATGACTACCAGCCTTGTGAGCTTCCACCGTGAGGGTTGCATTGAGTAGAAGTACTCCCTGTTCTGCCCACTTCGTCAAATCACCTGTATTGGGAATGGGTTTTCCCAAATCACGGTTAAGTTCCTTATAAATATTATCCAACGAAGGTGGAATCCTCACTCCATCTTGTACTGAAAAACAGAGTCCATGTGCTTGATTAACATCATGATACGGATCTTGGCCAATAATCACCACACGCACTTTGTTGAAGGGGCAAAGGTCAAAGGCACGAAAAATATGCTTTGCAGGAGGAAAGCATTGCGCAGTACGGTAAGCATTGCGTACAAAATTGGTCAGCAACTCAAAATAAGGCTTATCAAACTCAGGTTGCAGAACTTGTCGCCAGCTTTCATCAATCCGCACAGTCATAAGGTAAAGTTCAAAATGTTTGAAGAGTCCAAATGGTTAATCATTGAGGATGAGCATTGCATCACCATAATCACCAAAACGATACCCCTCCTTGACTGCCTCTTTGTATGCTTTCATTACTAAATCATGCCCTCCAAATGCACAAACCATCATCAATTGCGTGGACATCGGCATATAGAAATTCACGAAGAAAGCATTTGCAACCGTAAAGTTGTAGGGAGGATAAATAAATTTGTTAGTCCAACCTTCAAAAGCTTTTAATTGCCCATTCGTACCTACAACATGTTCCAGCGCACGCATTACCTCTGTACCAATAGCACAAATACGTTTGTTATCCGCATGAGCTTTATCCACTGCAGCAACTAGGTTTGCAGGAATACTGATTTGCTCACTCTCCACCTTATGCTTTGACAAGTCTTCGACATCTACCGACTTGAAATTACCTAATCCCATATGCGAAGTTAGGGTAAATGTTTCTACGCCCCGTATTTCTAGACGTTTGAGTAGATTTTTTGAGAAATGCATTCCTGCGGCAGGCGCAGCTACTGCTCCGATATGTTTGGCAAAAACAGTTTGATAACGTTCCTCATCCATTTCATCTACTGGTAAATCACCAAAAACCTCTTCATATTTTGTCAAAGTATCTTCATCCATAGGGCGATGAATATATTTAGGTAACGGAGTGACGCCCATAGCATACAATTGCTGCACAAATTCATTTCCCTCATAGTCAGTTAAGAAACGCAAAGTACGACCTCGAGAAGTAGTATTGTCTATCACCTCTGCCACAATAGTAGCATCCTCATCAAAGAAAAGTTTATTACCTATGCGAATTTTACGAGCAGGATCCACCAGCACATCCCAATAACGATTCTCATGCTGCAATTCGCGGAGCAAAAAAACTTCTATATTAGCTAATGTTTTCTCCTTTTGAGCATATAAACGTGCTGGGAATACCTTTGTATCGTTAGCTATGATAATGTCATCTTCAATGAAATAAGATGCTAAATCAGTCATTACTCTGTGCTCAATCTCACCAGTTTTTGCGTGTAAAACCAGCAAGCGTGCATCATCGCGAAAACGACTTGGGAACTGAGCAATTTGCTCTTCTGGCAATTTGAATTTGAAGTTACTTAATTTCATTATCTATCAAAGTTGTAAATTGTTCGAATGTCATACAATCCTCAACACGAGTATCTCCTACTCTTGTGCGACGAAGCGCAATCAAATGTGCACCACTATTCAATCGTTGACCTATATCTCGGGCTAATGCGCGAATGTACGTCCCCTTAGAGCAAACGATTCGTAGCGATAATTGCATATCTTTCTCGTTGAATTTCAGGATTTCAATCTCATCTATCACGAGCAGTTTAGCCTTAAGCTCTACTTCCTCTCCCTGACGTGCCAACTTATATGCTCGTTTGCCGTCCACTTTAACAGCCGAAAACATGGGAGGGACTTGCCATTGTTCACCAGTAAAAGTAGGTATAACATCTTCAATCAAGGTGCGAGAAATATGATTCGTCGGGTAGGTAGCGTCAATCTCTTTTTCGAGATCAAAACTCGGGGTTGTTGCTCCAAGTTGAAGAGTAGCTACATATTCCTTCTGGTGGGCTTGTAATTGGTCTATCAGTTTGGTTTTCTTACCAGTACATACAACCACAACACCCGTTGCAAGCGGATCAAGCGTGCCAGAGTGTCCCACTTTCAGTTTTTTTACACCCAACTTTTTACACAGTAACCAACGTGCCTTTCCAACCACATCGAAACTGGTCCAACGATAGGGTTTATCAAACGCTAATATTTCCCCCTCAACAAAGTCCATATACAATGGCAAAGATACCTGCGCAGAGGCAATAGATGGCAAAATATATTAATTTTTGTCGGCGTACAATATTTATCATAAATTTACAAGCCAAACATCCTGAGATGAATGCTGCCATAAATCCCACGACCATTGGTACTATCCCCAACGCACTCACTACTTCACCGCTTAATATATCCAATAGTTCTAGGAAAGCCTCACCCAAGATAGGAACCAACACCATAAGGAAGGAGAATTTGGTCACGCTCTCTTTCTTTACACCACAGAGCAATCCTGTAGCAATTGTTGTGCCACTTCGGCTAAGTCCTGGCAATACAGCCACAGCTTGAGCTAGACCTATGATAATAGCATCCTTGTAACTTACTTCGTGACCTAATCCTGCACGATGCTTGCTTATCCACTCGCTCAGATACAACAAGATAGCAGTCACACAGAGACAAATACCCACGAGTAGCAAACCACTTCCGAAGAATGCTTCCACTTGCTCTTTGAAAAACATTCCAACGACAAAAACAGGTATCATTGATACCAGAATCATTGCTACATAATTTTTATCCTCATTCCACTTCAAGGTTGTGAAAGACCCCTTGAAGATTTGCGCAACCTCTTTCCATAGAATCACCAATGTAGAGAGTACCGTAGCAGTATGCACTACAATCGCAAAAGTAAGATTCTCTTCACCTGAAGTACCCAGCAAAGCTTGACCGATTTCCAAATGTCCAGATGATGAAACGGGAAGAAACTCTGTTAGTCCCTGAATAACACCCAACAATAACGCTTCCCACCAACTCATTTTTTCTTTGGTTTATATAAAATGGCTAAAATCATAACTACAAATCCGAAGAGAGAAATCATAGGTCCTACAGTAATTCGACGAAACGAAAAGATGTCAGGATTGAACTCCCTTGCGCCACTTGGTTCTCCAACCATCAATGCAAATCCTATCACAACGATTAGCACACTCATGGCTATCAAAATCATATTCAATTTAGAAAGATTATATTTCATAAAGTTTATTGGTTTTCATTCGAATATACTTGCTCGTTGCTGCTAAAGAGGCGAAGCAAGTTATTGTAAGTCCACTTAATAGGATTGTTAAGAGTACAAACATTACATTCGTATAGGTCAATGAGAACAAGAAGATTCCTAAATGACTTACACAATAATAGTAAGTTAATGCTAATAACCCCCAAGCGATAACTGCGGCTTCAACACCCATTAACATATTACGTCGCACAAAAGGCCACTTTATTACCCATGGAGTAGCTCCAACTAGACGCATCGTGTTAATAATAAAACGCTTAGAATATATTTGCAATTGGATCGTATTACTAATCAAAACAAGTGCAATAACGAGCAGTAGCAAACCGATTATTAGTAATACAATGGAGACCTCATTCAGGTTGCGATCAAGTGTATTGACAACATCCTCTTGATAAATAACATTATTCACATATGGTAAAGATGATAATTGGTAATCTATCATCTTCACACTATCTATCATTGTATATGTTGCCTTCAGACGGAGTTCAAATGCGTCTGTCAAAGGATTATAGCCAAGGAATTTAGAAGGATCCTCGCCTAGATTCTTAATGTGGTCCAACAACGCCTCCTCACGTGATATATATTTGTAATCCAATCTATAAGGAGCTGCATTCAGCAAACGATGCATACGTTCTACATCATCTACACTTGCCTCATCTTGCATCACAATCGTCATGGTAACATTCTCACGCAAAGTTTCTACCAGTTCTCGCGAGGACATCAATACAACGCACTCTAGTCCAATGAGAAATAGGACCAAAGCCACAGAAATTGTGGTAGTTAAATGCATATTGAATAGACGATGTCGTTTCATTATATCGCAGAGAGGGCAGGTGTATTACCCGCCCAAAATAGAATTAATATTCCCACAGATCCTGCTCTATATTGAGCAACTCTGTTTCTATGCGCTCTTGCTCTTTGCGAATATCTTCACGTGTCGTAGCAATCTCAGGAATCATTCTTCCATACACATTATTTACCCCTACTAAATAAGAAGTATATTTCTTGTGCGTAAAGAAATCATCAAAAGTTACTCGCTTGGAGTCACTACCACGAGGAGTTACATATTGCTGCGCCATATATGGACGAAATGCATCAAAAGGTACCCAAAACAAAATCTGTCCATACAAAGCTTCCATAACTGACATGCCCTCGTAAATGCCTGCATTATCTACATTTAGAGGAGCTATTGCCATGATTTTAGAATATAAACGAGAATAATGACGATCAAAGAAAATAACCTCTTGTATCATAAACTTCAATTGGTTACGCACAAAGTTATTATATGAGTAGCCATTGAATGTCATCTTATCTGCTACTGAATCATAGTTTAGCAGCATATATTCAGAGGTAGCAATATCACCATCCCCCAATTCACCTGTGCGGTCAGTATTCAATACTGTAGGAATCATTTCCTTAGCCATTGGAGGAAGATTGAAGTATGGTTTCACATCACCCACATTTCCTGATTTCTCATAAACTGGCATACCATTCTCAATTGCACGGAGCATAGTTCTAAACAATGAACTATATTCTGGGTCTTCGGCTGAAACAGGAGTATATAATTGATAGTTCTGCTTAAAGCGCATATCTATAATACGATATACTACACGTGACCAAACCACATCATCCTTACGGTGAAACAAAGTGACTAGTGAATCAGAAGACTCTTTCAACTCTTGGGTTTCCAAACCGATGGTTCCCATCTCATTAAAAAAGCTAACACTATGTTGCGCATAGGTCATTACAACACCTAGCAAAGCAACGAAAATAACACTAATTCTTTTCATATATTGTTATTAATTTAATTCTATTGGAAGTCCACGCAATTGAACCTCTTTTCCATCAGGACCTTTGGCCTTGATATACATCAAGTTAATAGTATTTCCTTGTTTTAATTTCTTGATTGCAGCTAAAGCCTTTGTATCAAATTTATCTCCCTTTACCGAGATAGAAGCACCCGTTTGCAATTTCACTTGGAATGCGACAATCTCAAATTTTGCCTGCACCAAACCATCAGGTCCATAAGAAGCTACAATCTTATTCTTTGGGTTAGTCAAATGACGCAACGGTATCTTAGTATCCTCTGTTACCACACCATCAATCTCAAAGTATGCATCTGGACGAGGCAAATTTTTCACACGATAGGTATGAGATCCCATCAATATCTCTTGATTTCCAATACGTGCATATACCTCAATGTCTAAATTGTCTAATGAAGAAGCACTAGGCTTTATAATCCATAAGTCATTTTTACGAGAAATATTCGCCTGCTTACATTTTACTTCCAACTGATTACTGCTAATACCAGGCACAGATACAGAGAAAGGGTTGTCATAGCCTCGGTACATAATATTCAAATCCATGTTAGAAATAGTTGCACTAGGCTCTCCCACTGTAAATTCACGTTCAAAAGGTATATATTGCATTTCACCTTGCTGATCCATATAGCCTATTTTACCAGTGATTTTCTGTTGACCAACTGTATTGGCTACCATCTCATACACACCATTACCTTGTATTTTGATGCCATTTACATAGTACTCTGGTGCTTGTGTTGAGTCTATGGCTGCTAAGATAATTTGTGCTTTGTATTTGTTGCCCTTTACCACATAGTCTGATGACGGTATAACATATGCATTAAATTTGTTCACGCGCAAATCTCCTGCATCTGTTTGGGTCAATAAATATCGTACTGCACGACCTTCTATATGGCGAATATCATTTTGCAATTTGGTCAATACCGTGATACAAGCACACATAGGCATCTCCTCAAACATGCTGCGTTCCCATGAAATAGAGTCGCCACTAGTATTAACACTACGAGGTGTTACAAATGTTTGGCGCAACTCCTCATCAATTGCAGGAGAGTCACCTGTAATCTCTATCATGAAATCACGATAGGCATTAATGGCCTCTTTTAATTTAGTAGCATTGCCTTCATTTATAGCATAACGTTGAGGAACATTCGTGTCATCTTGTTTTTTTAGTTCACGCACAGAAGCATTCTTTTTGGCATTTTTTCCTTCTGCTTCTGCCACCATTTCATCCTTGAACTTTTGTACATAGTCATAAAACGCATCTGAATTCTTCTTGATCTCCAAAGACTTATCATACCATGATTGTACCTTCTCTGGATTCTGCTCTAATGCCATTTTAAATTGCATATATGTATCTCGGTTACCTTCTGCCATAGTCTCAATAGTCGCATGCAAACTATCATCGACAGCCATATAGCCATTGAGGATAGCCGCACTGACGTTGAGCGCCAACATGGCTGTCAGCACTAGATACATCATACTAATCATCTTCTGTCTCGGAGTCTCCGGACAATTCTTCGCTCCACCCATAATATATCAATAAGGTTTTATGCGCGCGTTAAGACAACGCATTCAACATGTTACCATATACTTTATTCAAATCAGCTACTTGATTAGCCAACTGTTTTGAGCCTGCCACATAAGCTTCTTGAGTCTTCAACGCTTCATTCGTTTGCTCAGTCATAGACTTAATGCCTGCAACCATATTTTCAACATGAGCGGTAGCCTCTGTCACCTTGAGTGTTTGTGCATTGTAGGCATCTACTTGAGACTGCAAAGCTTTCAATTGCAACTCGTACACTGCATTCAAGCTATTCAACTTCGCAGAAATATCACTCACTTGGTTCTCAAATGCTTTTGTTTCCACTGCTATTTTTTTCATATCTGCAGTAGCTTGTGCGTATGTATCCGCCAAAGCTTCGCTCTTTTCGCCTACAATTTTACCTGCCTCCACAAATTGTTCTGCCGCTTCACCAGCAGCATCTAACTTAACTACCAATTTGTTTGTAGCTGTTGCCACGTTTCCAAGTTCACTTAATTGTGTTGCTGTTTTTGCTAAATCGGCAATACCATTCTTCAAAGACTCTAGTTCTTTTTCAGACAAGGCAGGTACATTTGTTTTAGTAGCAGCATTTGACGAAGAACCATTATCCAACAAAGTAGGACGCGGACGATTCTCAAGCTCTTTAATCAACTCTGGATCGGCCCCATAACCTAGTAATTGGGGAAAGACATTTTCCCAATGATGTTCAGCATGAGGTTTATCCAAACAACCAATTGCAAATAGAATAGCCTCAATACTCATACCAGCTATCAGCATCGGACCTGCCCCGGGAAAGTGCATAATCTTAAACAACGCACCTACAATTACGATAGATGCTCCTAACGAATACACACATCCCACGACTTTCTTACCTTGATAAGACTCATACCAATGCATAAATTTTGCCCATCCACCTTTAGGTGCTACTTCATTATTTACTCCCATATTTTTATCTTTATTTGTTAGTTATCTTTAATTATTACATTTTATCTTTTTATTCTCCTATAGCCGAACGAACACAACGGAAACCGATGTAAGAACGTGGCTCAAATTGGTATTCATACGAGCGAATACCACATTGCAAGTAGTAACTAATATCCTTCCAACTACCGCCCTTAACCACCTTACGTTTCATACTCATCGGATCATCCTTGCGAGCTACATATGGAAACTCTGGGTTCATATCGTGTATATACGCATTTGATGCCGTAGAATAGGACGAAGCGGTCCATTCTGCCACATTGCCTGCCATATCAAATAATCCAAAATCATTTGGTTCGAACTGAGCTACAGCCATAGTTGCCACTCCGGTATCATCATGATAAGAACCTCTATATGGTTTAAAGTTAGCCATAAAGCAACCTTCTGCGTCACGTGCATACTTATCGCCCCATGGATACATGGCCGCACGGCGACCTCCACGAGCTGCATACTCCCACTCAGCCTCTGTTGGGAGACGATACTGATTGGTAATTTGCTTGCCCCTAGTACGCAACAGATGAGTACGCCAATGACAGAAAGCATGTGCTTGCTCCCATGTTACTCCCACTACTGGATAATCCGAATAACCTGGCATGTTAAAATAGCCATAAAGTAATGGGTCGTTGTACGAAAACTCAAAGTCACGTGCCCAAACCAAAGTATCTGGATATACACATATTATCGCATTGGTAGTTAGGTCACTAGGTTCACGCAGAGGACGCTCTATCGTGGTAGAATGTATCTCATCATCCTCAATCCAGAAACTATCCACACGCACTGTCGCACCTTCTGGGAAACGACCTGTATTCACGTTAAAACGATGAGAACGACCTACAGCCTCATCTATGTTCTTCCAACTATAATGGTAGCGCAATAATGGAGTACGCAATCCACCATATCCACCATCATAAAACATAGGTGACAACGCTTCGGCAACAGGATCTTCAGGGATCAATCGTTTCTCCCATGGAATCTTCTTCTGCCAATTAATCAACACTCTCTCTTCATCAGTCTCATATCTTGGGCGAATAGCATACTCACTATCCACACCATCGTCGCCGATCAATAACCCATACGCTATTGAATCACGTACCCAATGAACAAACTGACGATATTCACTATTCGTAATCTCAGTTTCGTCCATCCAAAACGCATTCACAGTTACCATCACATTGTTATCAGACTGAGCAAATACAGCAGACTGATCATTTGCGCCCATCAAAAAAGCGCCTTTGCGTATGAAACGCATTCCATAAGGTTCAGCATCACCCATTGGACCAGGAGCATAAGCACCTACCAACTCTCCAGCAGGCTTGTTACATGCTGACAGGCCAAGTGCCAGCACAATAATTGGCAAAATTTTTGCTATTTTCATATATTTTATTTTGTTTATTTACTTATAAATACCGCACACTCTTATATTTATTCGTATGCTTTGGACGCAATATATTGAATCCATACGACAAATACAACTCATGCGAACCATAACTCTCACGTATCAAGCCATTAGCTGGCAACTCATACGTATAGCCTAGTTGCAAGCCATTGATGATGTCTATACCCAAAATCACATTAACACTACCTGCCAATCGATAACCCAAGCCAAAACGATAACGCTTGCGCAACTGAGCCAACATCGTCAAGTTCACATCCCAACCACTAAAGTCGGTCATCACCATAGCACTTGGCAGCAACATCCAATCTCTATTCTTCAACTGCCAATTATATCCACCAGATACGTATAACGCACCACGAATTTTAAATTCCACTTCCCGCGTACCATGCCACACCAATCGCGGATTCGTCAAGTGACCATAACTCACTCCTGCCCACCAACTAGGTGCTGAATAATACACACCCAATCCCAGATCAAACCCCATTGCAGAGGCTCCCTTATCACTTCCACTACCCGAGGACATAGGCACCGCTGGATCATTCTCTTGATGATATTCATCTTGACCTGCTGCATAATCTACGCTATCCCCCGCAAAACTCAAATTCAAAAAGCCAACATCCACACCAATACTCAACGTTCCCTTTCCTAAGGGCAACTTATAGGCATACTCCAAGTACAAACTTTGATTGGTGAACAAACCAAATCGATCGTTCATAAAACGCACACCTGCGCCATGATGAGTCTTTCCTATCACAAACGGAGATGAAAAGGAAAAATAAGTCGTCATCGGAGCGTCCTTTATACCTACAAAATCCATGCGATGGCTACCATACACACGCATCAAGCCATCCTCACCTATCGCAGCAGGATTATAGGATGGTTGCAAAAACATATATTGACCCACCTGACCATCAAATTGTGCATGTACGTACATGCAACAACTCAACAACGCAACCACGAGTACAATACTACGCCTCACAGCAACATCTCCTTTGTATAACCCTGGTATAACCCAAATTAATATTCCTCTTCATCAAAGAAGAAGTCCTCTTTAGTAGGATAATCCGGCCATAAATCTTCTATAGACTCATACATTTCCTCATCATCCTCTATCTCTTGGAGATTCTCAATAACCTCCATAGGAGCACCTATACGCAGAGCGTAGTCCAACAATTCATCCTTAGTTGCTGGCCATGGAGCATCCTCTATTTTCGAAGCCAATTCTAAAGTCCAATACATAACAAAAACAAACGCATTAAGCGCTTTTTACTGAAATATCGCGCAAAAGTACTAAAAAAATCTCAATTACACAAATTTTTTATACTTTTTTAGTTATTTTTCCCAAGTTGAGACACTAATTTCTAAATTATCAGCAATAAATCGAGACAATACAAACCAATAATCACTCAATCTATTTACAAACTGCCACACATCTTCAGGTAGCGTTTCACCCGTCGCCTCGTACCACGCTACCATAGCCCTCTCCAACCTTCGAGTCACTGTTCGACAGATATGACCAACTGAAGCTATTTCACCCCCGCCTGGTAAGATAAAAGCACGCAATTCAGGCAGTTTTTCCTGCATCATATCAATCCAAGTTTCCAGTTGATTTACAGAGCCTTCCTTTAATATAAGATCTGCCCCAGCTAATATGGCTCCTAAGTCAAATAAACGATTTTGAACCCAGTACAATTGCTCATCTACATCCACGCTCCAATTTCCCGAAGAGCAAACAATTAGACTGCGCAACCAACCTACATAACTATTCAACTCATCTGCTGTTCCATATGCTTCCAAGCGCAGATCCGATTTACTTACTCTTGTACCTGTTGCAAGCGAAGTTCTACCTTTATCGCCTGACTTTGTATATATCTTCATAACCGCATTTTATAGTTTCGATTCCAATAATGTTTATCAAAAAATACCAAGGCCATCTGATACAAATCTATCGTACTCGTAACACGTTCATCCTCACATACTTTATGCCATGCATGCTCCATATCCTTGTTGTAATGAATATCATCTACAACTATAATACTTTTCTCATGCGCTTTGTCTGCCAATACACTAAAGTATTCGAGCGTATTCGCGTATGTATGATTCGCATCTATAAATGCCACATCCAAAATTGCAACATCTTTCTTTAGTTTCTCTATATCTATTTCCCCTACATAGCAAAGGATATTATCTAGTCCCAAATTCTGCCAATTCTCCTGTGCTACAGATGCTACAGCGGCACATCCCTCATACGTTTTCACTCTATCACGCTTATCGGCAGCAGCCAAATAGGCCGTTGTAATGCCCAAACTCGTACCTAATTCCACTATTTCCAAACCACGTCCATCTTCGCGTAACTGATGCCCCAACCAATTCACTAATCGATACAACATCTGCGCATACTCCCTCTTCGCCAAACTTCCTCTGGCTATATCACACACCCGCCTTATATCTCTAAACTCTAGTCTATAGGCCGCCTCGCTGCCGTTCTCTAAACCGTGCGATTTCATCGCGCTCCCATAATCCACAAACTCCAACTCCCTCCTATCCTGCAACATCGCTTGTCTGCGCATCTCTATCTCTTCCCACTTGTAGTACTCATTCTTATCTGTCATCACCATACGTACCCACTCAAACAGATACGGCGAATGCACTCCCTCACCGCCTGTGTTCCAAGCAGTTAATTGGTGTCTTAACCACGACTTCGCACGATATAGCAATGTCTTAAAATCCATATTGCGCTGCAAAGATACAACTTTTTTTTAAATTATGCAAATATATCGCTAGGAAACACAAAACTCTCAACTCTAAGTAAAAAAATTTGCAAGTTTCGCAAATTTTTCGTACCTTTGCGCCCAATATGCTGCTCAACTACATTTGGATAGGACTTATTCTTCTCGCAGTCATCATGGGCTGCGTGCAATTTTTCTTTTTTGGGCAAAGTGAAATCTTCTCCGAGATTCTCAACTCCACCTTTGCCTCTGCCAAGAATGGTTTTGAAATCTCCATCGGACTTACTGGTGTGCTTGCCCTCTGGATGGGTATTCTCAATATCGGACAACAAGGTGGCGTAGTCAACACGCTCTCGCGCGGTGTTGCACCTTTCTTTCGCCGTATCTTCCCCGAGATACCCAACAACCACCCTGTCTATGGCACCATGTTCATGAATTTCGCCGCCAACATGCTCGGCCTCGACAATGCCGCTACCCCGATGGGACTCAAAGCCATGGGCGAACTCCAAACGCTCAACGCCGATAAATCCAAGGCTTCCAACGCTATGATTATGTTCGTTGTACTTGGTGCCAGCGGACTGACCATCATCCCTACCACCATTATGGCATACCGCGCACAACTTGGTGCTGCCAACCCAGCCGATGTCTTTCTGCCACTCCTCATAGCCACCTATTTTGCTACCCTCGGCGGACTACTCGCCTGCTGTGCAGCGCAAAAAATCAAGATATGGGACAAGGTCGTGTTGGGTGTACTCTTCGCCCTTACCGCCCTCGTGGTGCTGTTGCTTGTCCTCGCACAACGCCTGCCCGAAGAAACACTCTCCGCGCTCTCTGCCCTCATCGCAGCGGTCATTCTGCTCGGCGTTATCTGCTGGTTTATCATCCAAGCATCCATCCGCAAAGTCAATGTATATGAGGCATTTATCGACGGAGCCAAAGACGGTTTCAAGACAGCCATCGGCATCATTCCTTACCTTATCGCCATCCTTGTAGCGGTGGGTATGTTCCGCGCCAGCGGAGCCATGGGCTTGCTCGAACAAGGGCTCGCACAACTCTTCGCTCTCGTGGGTATCAACCCCGACCTCTCCGCAGCCGTACCTACTGCTATCATGAAGCCCCTGTCGGGCAGTGGCGCACGCGGACTGATGATTGAGGCGATGACTACCCACGGTGCCGACTCGCTTGTCGGTCGCCTCTGCTGCATACTGCAAGGCACTACCGACACCACATTCTATGTCTTAGCCGTTTACTTCGGTAGCGTCGGCATCAAGGATACCCGCCATGCAGTAGTTTGTTGCCTCATCGCCGACCTCGTCGGAGTTATTGCTGCCTTCACCATCGCCAATATATTCTTCGGTTAACCACACTAAACAGTAGCGGCTTCACCGCGTTCACTAAACACGAACATGATCACCTTCCACGCTGACAACATCCCCATGCCTGCCATTGACTTCCGCAAAGTCGAGCAATGGATCAAGAGTGTCGCAGCTCAATATGGCTACTCTGTAGGGGAACTTAACTATATTTTCTGCGACGATGAGAAGATTCTTACCGTCAATCAAGAGTTTCTCCAGCACGACTACTTCACCGACGTCATCACCTTTGATTATACCACGCGCACGCGCGTGAATGGGGATATCTATATTTCTCTGGATACAGTTGCTACTAACGCCGAACAGGTAGGTGCATCTTTCCTCCATGAGTTGCACCGTATCATCATCCACGGTTTATTGCACCTCACAGGTCAAGCAGACAAGACACCCGAAACCAAAGCACAAATGACTGCCAAAGAGGAAGACGCTCTCCACCGTCTCCACCTCTAACATCCTTCACGTCTTACAACACTTATCAATAGTGAGAGAGATTTTCCATTGCTCCCTCACAGAGAAAAATTTCGGGGTCCCCGAGAGTTATTTTTGAACATTCCGAAACTCGTGCGCTTAATCTTCTGTAAATGTATCGGTAGGCAATTATTGTATTATCAAAGACGCCCCTATAATAATGCTGTAAAAATCTTCGGCACGGAACTGGTTTTGTGCCGAAGATTTGTGAGTTTTGTTATAGCATGGTGCTTAAAGCAAGCGGAATATATTGGTAATTAACATATTCCGCTTGGGTGATTTTTTTTGTATATTTTTTCTTCGTACCGAAGATTATGCCGAAGGTTATTTAAAACTTCCTCCGTTTAATCGATAATGATTAGAAGTTTTTTTAATTTACACCTCTAAGGATAATACCTTTTCTATGATTGGTGCCATGTCGTAGTACTTGTATTCTGCTAGGCGACCACCGAAGATGACATTGGTTTCTCTATCGGCAAGCTGCTTGTACTGTGCGTAGAGTGCGGAGTTTTTATCGTCATTGATTGGATAAAAAGGTTCCATTCCATCTTGCCACTCGGTGCTATACTCGCGGCTGATGATAGTTTTAGGGTTGTCGTAAACCGATTGACCAAACGACTCAAAATGTTTATGCTCAATCACTCGGGTATAAGGCGTTTCACGGTCGGTATAGTTAATCACAGCATTGCCCTGATAATTGGCAGTATCTATCGTTTCGGTCTCCAAACGCACAGTACGATAGTCCAGTTTGCCAAAGCGATAGTCGTAATACTCGTCGATCTTACCTGTAAAGACAATCTTGTCAGCGATGGTTTTCCATTGCTCACGG
>JAZOVR010000086.1:0-2529 GCA_045658785.1 Paludibacteraceae bacterium
AGTCTATGTTTTTATAACATTTAGTATCTGTACAAAATTCCCACAACTGCCACATTATCAATTATTATTCCGATAAAAATATGTACATTTTATCTATACACTTGACAGATTCATTTTTTTTCACTACCTTTGCAAACAAAATCCAAATCAATACCGCTCATTATGCAACCTGTTCGTCTCGTTACATACCTACTTCTCTGCTTATTCTTGGTTTCCTGCGATTACTGCACGCGCTACCAAGAAGCGTATACCACTATCGCTATCGCAGATAGCTTAGACCAAAACGAGCACACCCTCTACGACGACACCGCAGCGCTTCAGCAAGCCATCCGCACGCTCGACAATCCCTTTGGTCGTCTCTTCGCGCACAACCAACTCGGCAAAGCCCACTACTACATGGGACGCCATCTCAGTCTTGCTGACCAGATCACCCAAGCCGCAGAGCATTATATCGCAGCCGACCGCGCGCAGATATGCGATCCTATCTATCGCGGGCGTATCAATTCCTGCTTGGCACATATAGCCAAGCAAAACGAGAGCGACAGCCTCGCCCTCATCTTCTTCCTCCGCGCCAACGAGGCGTTCAAAGCCAGCGGCAAAGACTGGTACTACGCACACACTCTGTTGGATGTCAGCGAGTTTCAAACCTACCTCCACCACTTCGCTCAGGCAGATAGCATACTACGTATCGCGCAGTCCTACCAATTAGACAACTACTACCTCGCACGCTTTTACGAGACCCAAGGCCTCTATTTCTACGAGCAACTCCAATACGACTCTGCCCTCTACTATTTCCACCAAGCTTTAGATTTTTGGGAATACGAAGAAGACCGCCTCTATACCTATAAAAAACTCATGCAAGTTTATTTGGATATGGACAACCAAGCAGCCGCGTTGCCTTATGCACAAATCATTGTGGAGCAATCCGCCGACCCCAACGACTTGGTCAATGCCTACTACTGCCTCATGCAAGATGCCAAGGCCAACAACGATATTGAACTACTGAGCCGTTATGCCCACGCACGCCAAGATGCCAACCGCCTGCTCAACGCACAAGTCGGCAAATACCGTGGAGCGCTCACGCTGTTGAAAGAGCATCTGGCAAATCCCCATCCGTACCGATGGGCGTGGATTACGCTCCTATGCCTTCTTGTAGCTTGTCTGCTATTGGTTATCGCTATCGTGCTACACCGCCGATATGCTACCCGTCGCCTCCAAGTGGCTCATCATCAGATAGAAGACCTATCTATTAGCGCACAACTCTCCGACATCCGTGCTACCTATCCACGCCCTCGCAAACAGTGGAACGACTATAACGAACTCAAAAAAGACTTAGAACCCCAACTCCACGATTGGCTATCTCAACTGGAGACCTACCAACTCTCCAACCGCGAGAATGTCTTCTGCACCTATATGCTCCTTTATCCCAACGCCTCGCTGGAGGATTTGGCTGATTGGATGCACTACTCCGCCACAGGCGTCAGCACTTTCAAACGCCGCATCGCACAGAAGATAGGCATCCCCACCCGAGAACTGTATCATTTCCTATACGAGATGCTACAAAGCGAAAAATAGTAATTGTACATTTTAATAGATAGTTAACTGATAATGAGCAACATTTATTTTAGGAAACAGTACAATTCCCTTTTACTATTGCGAGGGTAGAAGAATTGCTATAATTTTGCAGTGAATTTAACACACTGCAACAATGCAAATACGACACAAGAACAGAGAGATTTACTTTCGAGAGCAAGCGGAATGTACCCAAAAGTATGTTATTCCGTATATTGAACAAGTGCTATGTATCAAACCCAATCTTCGCATTTTGGAGATAGGTTGTGGGGAAGGCGGCAACCTAAGGCCATTCTTAGATTTAGGATGCCAATGTGTCGGGATAGATATAGATGTAGCACAGTTGGAAAAAGCCAAAGCATTTTATGCAAACCACCCTAAAAAACAAAATATTCGTTTTATAGCGAACGATATAAATAAGGTGTCACCTAATGAAATAGGACATTTTGACTTGATCATACTTAGAGATGTGATAGAACATTTACCAAATCAAGAAGTATTTATGCGCCAACTCAAATGTTTTATGCATAGCAAATCGGTTGTTTTCTTCGGCTTTCCCGTATGGTGCAATCCCTTTGGTGGACACCAACAAATATGTCGCAGCAGGTGGCTATCGCATACCCCTTGGTTGCATTTGCTGCCTAAACGTTTATATAAAAGGGTATTACAATTTGGAGGGGAAAGTACTGCTACAATAAAGGCACTTTTAGATATCAAAGATACAGGCATTAGTCTTTTCCGCTTCGAAAGTATATTGCGCAAAGAACAATACCAGATATTAAAACATACACATTATTTCATCAATCCGAACTATGAGATAAAATTCGGTTTACACCCTCGTATAATACCCAAATACCTGCAAATTCCATACTTGTCAGACTTTTATACAACAGCAATGTATTATTTGATAAAAAAATAAAGCTCTAAACAATATTTATTCTACAATCAAAACTGTAC
>JAZOVR010000087.1:0-14267 GCA_045658785.1 Paludibacteraceae bacterium
ACTTACATATATATATATAGGTGATACAAGCAATGGTATAGCCGATCTGAGTAAAGCAGGAGAACTCGGAATATATCAAGCATATAATCTAATCTCCAGATTTCAATAACAATCATAATCAGAACATTAATGAGAACGGACTGGAAAATAATACTATTGATTCTAACTGGTTGGCTACTAAACATCTGGACTAGTAATGCACAAGTGCTATATCGCATTTCGGGAAATGCGGCGATGGCCCCATCATACATATTGGCTACTAATCGGTTTATTGACCTCAGTTTTATAGATACCATCCCTAATACATTCAAATGCTACAGTCAATGCAACAAAGTCATCACTGAGTTTGCCTTTCAAGACTACGAGGCTATTGCTGCACTACGACAAGCGGCTTTACTACCAGACTCTGTCCGCTTGAGTAACTTCTATAGTCAAGAAGAATACCAAGATATAGACCAGGCTATCAGAGTCAATATCGGAATGGGTTTGGACAAAGTGGACAGAATGAAACCCGCATACCTCACCGAAATGTACCGCAACGAACTCATGAAACGATGGCTTAACTACGATGAAGAGCGATCTATGGAAACTTTTTTTGAGAAAGTGGCGATACAAACGGATATACCTATATACGGATTGGATGATTTAGGAGAAACCATCTATATACTCTTTGATCGAGAGCCATTTCATTGGCAATGCCAAGAACTCAAAAAAATAATCCAATACCCAGAGAAAGAGATTAGACTGGAAAAAACTATCCTCGACATGTATAAATATGGACGATTAGCTGATATCGCTTACTTACTAAAAGCACCTGATAATCAGACCACTATATCCTATTCCGATTATAAAGTATTCGCACAGCGAAACAAAGTATGGGTGCAACGACTCACACCTTTTCTCAAAGAAGGAAAAGCATTTATCACACTCAATGCTATCTATTTAGGAGGAGAAGAGGGACTAATAGCACAACTCAAAGCTGCAGGATTTCGAGTAAAACCAGTCAATAAATAATCAGAAACATTCTCACATGAAAATCGCATTTACCACACCACTACCAGAAGAGGGATTTATAGCACTTTCCCACCATCAATTGTATGCGCCACTCAAAGAGGCAGAGGTGTTGATTAGTACTTTTGATCAACCTGTCACACGCGAAATGATTATGTCGGCACAAAAACTTAAACTTGTGGCAAACTTTGGTGTTGGATTTAACAACATCGATTTAGACGCCTGCCGCGAACGGCGGATTCGTGTGACCAATACCCCACTCCCTGTGATTGAGCCCACAGCCGAACTCGCTTTCGCACTCATGCACGATGTGGCACGACGCACAGCAGAATTTGATCGAAAGTTGCGACAGGGTAATGCCGAACCCTTTGGAGTAATGAATAATCTCAGCCATTCACTCTATGGCAAAACATTAGGTATCATCGGTATGGGACGTATAGGTCAAGCCCTAGCACGTCGCGCTATCGCAGCGGGAATGACCATCATCTACCACAATCGTAAACCGCTGGAAGAGAATAATATTCCAGCCTTCCTGCGGGGGGAGAAAGTACGTTATGTTGCTCTAAATGAATTATTGAAAACGGCTGATTTTGTAAGCCTCAATCTGCCCTATACACCCGAGGTTCGGCATCTGATTGACAGCCATGCCTTACGCGCGATGAAATCGACTGCCTACCTTATTAATACCGCGCGAGGCGCGCACGTGGACGAGCAGGCGCTCGTAGAAGCACTCAAACAAAGAGAGATTGCAGGAGCTGCCATGGACGTTTATGAACATGAACCACAGATTACACCCGAACTACTCACCCTGGACAACGTAGTGCTATCACCACATACGGGTACTGGTACATGGGAAGGACGTATCGCCATGTGCCACAATGTCTGCGACAACATACTCGCATGGGAAAAAGGAAATACTGAAAAAATGGACATTGTGCTATAGCGCATCTGCAAATATTACAAAAAATCAAGGAATAAGCACATATTTTTTGCAAAACATTTGCTTATTTGCAAAAAAAGCATTACTTTTGCGGCAAAATTCACAATACAATCCGATTATTTTCAAAAAACAACAGAAAATGACAAACTGCAACATTCGATTCGAAGCCCTCAAGTTGGCATGGAGCCACAAACCAATGAAAGTGGACAAAACCAATGCTAAAGCCAACGTGATTTTTGCGCAAAATGTCTTCACGCGCGAGAAGATGAAGGAGTATATAGCAAGCAATATCTTGGATCAACTATTTGATTTAATTGATAGCGAGAAACCGCTAAGTCGTGATATTGCCAATAGTGTAGCTATCGGCATGAAGAAATGGGCTACAGAGTTGGGCGCAACGCATTACACCCACTGGTTTCAACCTCTGACTGGCGGCACAGCTGAGAAACACGATGCCTTCTTTGACTTTGACGATGATGGCAAACCCATAGAGAAGTTCTCTGGTTCAGTATTGTATCAGCAGGAGCCAGATGCTTCATCATTCCCATCGGGTGGTATTCGCAATACTTTTGAGGCACGTGGTTACTCAGCGTGGGACCCAACATCGCCCGCATTTGTAATCGGAGATAGATTGTGTATACCTACCATATTTGTCGCGTACACAGGCGAAGCATTGGACTACAAGACTCCTCTACTGCGTTCCATATCTGCGGTAAACAAAGCAGCTGTAGCTGTGGCAAACTACTTTGATAGAAATGTAAAGAGTGTGACAACCTATCTGGGATGGGAACAAGAATACTTCCTGGTGGATGAGAGTCTATTTGCTGCACGTCCAGACCTGCTAATGACTGGTCGTACACTGATGGGACACTATTCGAGTAAAAATCAGCAGTTGGATGATCACTATTTTGGTATCATTCCCGAGCGAGTACTGGCTTTTATGACTGAACTCGAGATTGAGGCGCAGAAGTTGGGTATTCCATTAAAGACGCGACACAACGAAGTGGCACCGAATCAGTTTGAGTTAGCACCTATCTACGAGGAAGCTAATCTCGGTAGTGACCATAACCAATTGCTCATGTCACTCATGGAGCAAGTGGCACACCATCATCATTTTCGCGTGCTGCTGCACGAGAAACCCTATGGCGGCGTTAATGGTAGCGGCAAACACTGTAACTGGTCACTGGCTACCAACACAGGCATCAACCTCGTTGCACCAGGAAAAAACCCTTATCAGAATTTGCAGTTTGTTACCTTCCTAGTGAATGTACTAAAGGCTGTTCATCGACATAACGGACTGCTCAAGGCATCTATCGTCTCTGCGACAAATGCCCATCGCTTGGGTGGACATGAAGCACCACCTGCTATTATATCCGTATTCCTCGGTTCACAACTAACCGAAGCACTCAATCAAATAGAAAACGCCGATGTGGACAAGGGTATCATCATCAACGCAAAAAAAGAAATGAAGTTGGGCGTGGGTACAATACCTGAGATTCTACTTGATAATACCGATCGCAATCGTACATCTCCATTTGCCTTTACGGGTAACAGGTTTGAGTTCCGTGCTGTGGGGTCTAGTGCAAACTGCGCGGGAGCTGTGTTGGCCCTGAATGCGGCTGTGGCGGAGCAGCTGACGATGTTTAAGCACGAGGTGGATCAACTCATCGAGAAAGGCGAGGCCAAAGAGCGAGCACTGTTTACCGTCATCAAGAGATATATCGGCGAGTGCCGAGACATACGATTTGATGGCAATGGCTATAGCGAAGAGTGGCGAGAAGAAGCTATGAAGCGTGGTTTGGACTGCGAGACCAATGTGCCAGTGATTATCGATAATTATCTGACGAAAGAGACCGTGAAGATGTTTAGCCGCACAGGCGTACTCTCGCCAGCCGAATTGCAATCGCGCTGCGAAGTGAAATGGGAGAACTATTCACTCAAGTTGCAGATTGAAAGTCGAGTATTGGGAGACCTAGTCATCAATCACGTATTACCTGCTGCCAAACGCTACCAGAAGACATTGCTAGAGAAAGTGGCACATATCAAACAAGTGTTTGACGCCGCAGAAGCGAAGATGCTTAACGAACAAGACTGTCTGCTGATACGACGCATAGAAGAGCATGCTAGCGCCATCATTGCGGGAGTGGACAAGATGACTGAACTTAGAGTAATAGCTAACCATATTGAGAATCAACGAGAAAGAGCAATAGCGTTTCATGATACAATAGTGCCTATCATGGAGGAGATACGCAAACATGTGGATGAACTAGAAATGTGGGTAGATGATCAGCTTTGGACATTACCAAAATACCGAGAACTATTGTTTATACGATAAAAACAAAGAGAGCATCCAAAAGACATCACAAGACAATACATTCAATATTTGCGTATATCAAAAAAATATTGTACCTTTGCAGGATAATTTAGCTATAATAGTTTTTATCAAGATATGAGAACTAATTTTGGATATGTACGCGTAGCAGCTGCAGTACCACAGATTCGTGTTGCAGACTGTCAATATAATGCTGCACAGATTAAGCGACAGATTAACGAGTCTGTCAATGAGGGAATAGAGGTGGTTTGTTTCCCCGAACTTAGCATCACTGGCTATACGTGCGCCGACCTGTTTTTCACCCAACAGCTACAACGAGACGCTCTGACAGCTCTCCAAGACATCTGTACCTTCACGCGTAATCTCCCCATCATCGTATTGGTAGGTGCTCCGCTCAAAGTGGACAACAACCTCTACAACTGTGCTTTTGTCATGACCGATGGAGAAGTCGTAGGAGTTGTCCCTAAGATCAATTTACCCAATACAGGAGAATTCTATGAGAAGCGTTGGTTCTCCTCTGGACGAGATGTGCTGGAACACAATGTAAATAGTATCCGTCCGCGCATACCTTCTATCGAACTTTGGGGTAACGATGTCCCATTTGGAATTGACCTTATCTTTACCACCAAAGACTATAGTTTTGGTATCGAAATATGCGAAGACCTTTGGTCCCCATTGCCCGCTAGTACACAACTTGCTATACAGGGAGCTGAGATTATTTTCAACCTATCCAGTAGCAACTGCGTAACAGGTAAACACGCATTCCGCCAACGTATGATCACGCAACAATCAGCAAGAGTGCATTGTGGATATGTCTATACATCATCAGGTATCGGAGAATCAACTACTGACATTGTTTTCTCAGGTAGTACTTATATCGCAGAAAATGGAGATATGTTAGAGATTGGAGACCGTTTCCAGCAAGAGAGTAGTATGATTATATCAGAGATCGATGTCGAACGTTTGCGCATTGACCGCCAGCGAAATACCAATTTCACCCACGACAAACATGGTCACTATCGCCATATACAAGTAGCACCACTAGAGTTGGATAACGGTGGACCACTCCATCGTCATTTTACAAAAACCCCATTCTTACCAAAGCGTAAAGATTGCGATTCATATTGCGAAGACGTATTAAATTTGCAGATACATGGTCTTCTTCGCAGATGGCAACACACTCATGCACAATCACTTGTGATTGGTATATCAGGCGGGCTAGACTCTACATTAGCATTGTTGATTTGCGTATTGGTAGCCGACCGATTAGGATATCATCGATCGCAAGTAATAGGTGTGACGATGCCAGGATTTGGCACTAGCGATCGTACATATCACAATGCTATCGCCTTGATGGAACAGCTAGGAGTAAGTATCCACGAGATACCTATCCGCGACATGACTACGCAGCATCTCAATGATATTGGTCACAACATCAACAACCACGATGTCACCTATGAGAATGCACAAGCTCGTATTCGCACACTCGTCCTTATGGATTTGGCCAACAAGTACAACGGACTCGTTGTCGGTACGGGCGACATGAGCGAACTCGCACTCGGTTGGGCTACCTATTGTGGAGATCAGATGTCTATGTACGGTGTCAATGCTGGTGTACCTAAGACCTTGGTTCGCTATATGGTGCAATACGCTGCGGAAAATATCTTTGGTGAAGAGATACGTACCATACTTCTGGATATCATTGCTACACCTGTCTCACCAGAACTACTACCTCCCGATGAAGAAGGCAATATAGCACAAATCACAGAAGATAAAGTGGGACCATACGAATTACATGACTTCTTCATGTACTATTTCCTACGATATGGGTTCACACGTGAAAAAATATCATTCATGGCTGGACTAGCCTTTGAAAACACCTATGAGCAGGCTACGATTGACCATTGGTTGGATGTTTTTATGCGCCGCTTTTTTACACAACAATTCAAGCGCAGTTGCATGCCCGATGGACCAAAAGTGGTGGGCGTCAGTCTCTCCCCACGAGGTGATTGGCGAATGCCAAGTGATGTAGCGTTTAGAGAGTAGAGATAAAAGATAGAATTATGAAACGTTTAGCGACTATATTATTTGCGGTGATGGCGATAGCATTGACCGCGTATGCACAGCTCGTGCAACCTATCAAGTGGACAGGCGCCATTGACGGCGATAGTGTCCGCCTAACTGCCACCATCGACCAAGGCTGGCACCTCAACATTATCGAACTCGGCGACGGCTTCTATATCGATGAGTACGAAGGTACTTTCACCGAGACCGTAGCACTCGCCGACACCATTCGCGTGCGCTACAATGCCTGCGATGACAAGATGTGTACCGCACCCGAGACATGGGAATTCGTATCTAACAGCGACAGCGATAGCGGTCTAACAACCGAAGGTGGTCAATCCCTCTGGATAATCTTCCTCATGGGCTTGCTGGGCGGCCTATTAGCCATCTTCACGCCATGCGTATGGCCCATCATTCCTATGACCGTCAGCTTTTTCATCAAGCGTGGCGGTGCGGCTAAAGGTACTACCAACGCCACTGTCATACGCGATGCAGTTATCTACGGACTCAGCATCGTTATTATCTATGTCGGATTGGGATTATTAGTAACCCTCATCTTCGGTGCATCTGCCCTCAACGCGCTCAGTACCAATGCGGTAGTCAATATCATTTTCTTCCTCATTTTGGTGGTGTTTGCAGCATCCTTCTTCGGCGCATTTGAGATTACCTTGCCAAGCTCATGGTCCACTGCGCTCAATAGCAAATCCAGCAACACTACGGGCTTCCTCAGCATCCTATTGATGGCCTTCACACTCGTTATCGTATCCTTCTCTTGCACAGGTCCTATCATCGGCACCTTGCTCGTGGAGGCAGCAGGCAAGTCGATCCTCGCACCTGCGATGGGTATGTTGGGCTTCGCCATTGCATTGGCGTTGCCATTCTCGCTCTTTGCTATGTTCCCTTCTGTATTGAAGAAACTGCCTAAATCTGGTGGCTGGATGAATACCTTCAAGGTTACCCTCGCTTTCCTCGAATTGGCATTGGCGCTCAAGTTCCTCAGCGTAGCTGACTTGGCATATGGTTGGCATATCCTAGATCGCGAAGTATTCGTTTCACTATGGATCATCATCTTTACCCTCCTTGGCTTGTACCTGCTCGGTTTGATTGCTTTCCCTCACGACGACGATGACCACCGCAAGACCAGCGTCCCACGCCTCTTCTTGGCTATCATATCGCTCGCCTTTGCCATGTACATGGTACCTGGACTATGGGGGGCACCACTCCGCGCTATCTCCGCTTTTGCTCCACCTATGACCACACAAGACTGGGTCATCACACCAGGATATTCTGCGCCTCTCGCCTCTTCGCCTCATAACCTCATCGCCTCTGAATACAAGACCATGACCAACCATGGCGGACAAATCACCTTCACCGACTACGAAGAGGGTATGGCATATGCTAAGGAAAATAATATGCCAGTCTTCCTAGATTTCAATGGTTTTGGTTGTGTCAACTGCCGCAAGATGGAGGCAGCTGTACTCAGCAAACCCGAGGTGGCAGAGCATATGCACAAGTATGTGCTCATCTCACTCATAGTGGACGACAAAACCAAACTCCCTGAGCCTATTACCGTGGAGGAGAATGGCAAAACCGTCACCCTCAAAACCGTAGGCGATAAGTGGAGCCATATGCAACGCGCGCACTACCAATCCAATGCGCAACCATACTATGTGCAATTGGATGCCGATGGCAATAAGATTGTAGAAACGAGTTACGCATACGACGAAGATATCGACAAATTCCTCAACTGGTTAAAATACTAATTAGACTGCTGCGCGGTTAGACTACTATCGTTGTCGGACCGCCATGCTATTAGACCGCGCTAAAGCGCTGTTAGATAAAAAGATAAGATATGTTTGAAAAGAATTTTAGAGGAGAGAGACGAGAGTATAACTCTACCCAATCCCACACCACACTACACCATACTACACAACGCAATTACGACACTCGTCGTCCACCCGAGAAAGAGATGATCTTCGGTATTCGTGCCATCATTGAGGCCATAGATGCGGGCAAGACACTCGACAAGATCCTCATTCGCCGCGACATGACCTCCACTATCGGCAAAGAGCTGCTCAAGCGACTCATGGGTACCACCACCCCTGTGCAGAAGGTACCTGTGGAGAAACTCAATCAATACACCGACAAGAATCACCAAGGTGCCATCGCCTTTCTCAGTCCGATAGATTTCTGCTCACTAGAGTCTATTGTCCCTACCCTCTTTGAGGAAGGTAAGACGCCCCTCTTGATGGTACTGGATGGCGTAACCGATGTCCGCAATTTCGGCGCAATTGCCCGCACATGTGCTTGTGCAGGCGCCCACGCGCTCATCATCGGTTCACACGGCAGTGTGGCTATCAATGGCGACGCAGTGAAGACATCCGCCGGTGCGCTCTACCATCTGCCAGTCTGCAAGGTGGACAACCTGCAAAACGCACTGCAATATTTGCGTGATTCGGGTTTCCATGTCTTGGCTGCCACCGAGCATGCCACGGCCAACTATACCGAGGTAGATATGACCATGCCTACGGCTATCGTCATGGGTAGCGAGGAGAAAGGTATCTACGAACAGAACTTACGCATCTGTTCCCACCAAGTGCGTATACCTATGTCGGGCGTCATCGAAAGTCTCAATGTGAGCGTCGCTGCTGGCGTCATGCTCTATGAGGCCATCCGCCAACGCGGATGGTAGTTTAGAGTACGCCTCGCTACTGTTTAGAGATTAGAGATATGCTGATAATTTTCGATTTAGATGGTACACTCATCAATACGATTGATGATCTAGGTCAGGCATGCAACTATGCCCTGTCTTCTTGTGGTTTCCCTACGCATAGGATTGAGGACTACCCTCGCCTCGTGGGCAATGGTATCAATCGCCTCATTGAGCGGGCGCTCCCTGAGCAGCATCGTGATGAGGCCACCGTGCTACGCCTGCGCGAGTATTTCGTACCTTATTACGACCAACACAATTGCGACCTCACCCGCCCATATGATGGTATTCCTCAGTTGCTTACTGCTCTGAAAGCCGCTGGGCATACCTTAGCGGTAGCATCCAATAAGTACCAAGCCGCTACCGAGAAGATTGTCGCACATTTCTTCCCCAGTATCTTCGATGTCGTGTTGGGCGAACGCGTAGATGTCCCTCGCAAACCCGACCCACAGATTGTATATGACATACTCTCCACCCTACATTCTACATTTGACACTCAGCAAGACGAACAGCAGGGCACCTATCTATACGTAGGTGATTCCCTCGTGGATGCTGCTACGGCTCAGGCGGCTAACTTGCCATTTGTGGCATGTACTTGGGGTTTTTGTACTCACGAGCAGCTACTCAGTGCCCACCCAGATTATATAGTGCATCATCCTAGTGAGATACTCGGTATAATATAACGACAAACTATATTCTTTTGATGTATCTCTAAGTCATGTTATATTTATAACATTAAAAGGATTTATACTCAATAATCATCACCACCTATCAGTGCAATAAAAAATCGCCACTTGTGTACAAACTACAAGTGGCGATTTACAATATATGTATAGAATTATCAATCCTCGCCTACATGCAGTTGGCGGATAGATTTAGCGACGTTCAAGAAGTGGTCAGCAATGCGCTCGGTATCGGACGCAAACTCTTGATATACTTGACCTACACTAGCTGGATAGACACCATCCATCAAGCGTTGCAAGTGCATCTTCTCAATGCGAGCGACCATATCGTCCACCTGATCTTCGTAACGATTCACCTCAATCAAAGCATCAAAATCTTGATCCATATAGGTCTTCATCGTTGCTTGATAAAGCGAATCAATCTTTTCGCGCAGTTGCTCCACTTCGAAGAGAAGATCCTTAGAGAAAGTCTCCTTGAAGTTCTGCAACAATTCCGCATACTCGGTCAAGTTGACCGCATAATCACCCACTCGCTCCAAGTCACCAATCGTGCGGATAGCAGTCGCCAGATAGCGGTTATCTTCCTCACTAATAGGCAAAGTGTTCAATTGTACGATATATGGAATGAGGTTGCGATTGAGGTAATTGAGTTGTTTCTCATTCTCGTTGAACTCATCCATCTTGTCGAAGTTCACGGTAGAGATGATATCCATCGCCAAGTTGAAGTTATGGATAGCAATAGCTGCCATGTTCTCGATCTCCAATTTCACTTGGTTGACAGCAATAGCAGGAGTACGGAGCATTTGCTCATCCACAAAGTGGAAATGTGGTTGTCCCTCTTGCAATACCTCGTCCACACGATTTTTCTCTGGCAGAATCTTCGTCACTAAAGTAACCAGATAATCGGTCAATGGCAGAATTATACATACCGTCACACAGTTGAAGATAGTGTGGAACATTGCCAATTGCAATTGTGGAGCACCTGGGAACATAGTCTCAAAGATAACGCCATAGTTGAGTGCGCCCAAAGTAACAAGATGCATAATCCACGCAGCAATGAGGAAAATGAAGACACCAAAGCAGTTGAACAGCAAGTGGATAAGGGCTGTACGTTTTGCATTAAGACCCGAAGTCAAACCTGCAATGATAGCCACTACGCATGAACCGATATTCGAACCCATAGTGAGGTAGATACCTTGGTTGAGTGAGATAAGTCCTGTCACCGCCATAGTGAGCGCAATAGACGTTACCACAGAAGATGATTGCACGATAGCCGTCAATATCGCACCAAAGAGCACAAGCATCAAAGGATGTTCAATAGAAGCAAGGAAGTCCTTGATCTCTTGCAACTTAGCCAAAGCGTCCATTGATTTGCTCATCAAACTAAGACCGACGAAGAGCATACCAAAGCCGGTAATGATACCGCCCCAAGTCTTCCAATTATCTTTCTTAGAGAAGAGTTCAATAAATGCTCCGAGACCTGCGAAAGCAGCAAAAATAACGGTAGTTGAGATACCGCCGCCGCTACTAAGACCGAGGGCAACGATTTGTGCGGTGACCGTGGTACCGATGTTCGCACCATAGATAATGGTAGCCGCCTGCGCCAATGACATGATGCCCACATTCACAAAACCGATGACCATCACGGTCGTGGCACCTGAAGACTGGATAGCAGCTGTGGCTACTGTACCAATACCCACGCCCAACATGCGAGAGTTGGACATGCGGGAAAACAGACTTTTGAGGCGGGCACTGCTGGCAGTCTCCAAGTTGGAAGACATCATCTGGCATGCCACCAAGAAAATACCAATACCTGCAATAAGTTGCAAGATGGCTTGAAGGAGTATAGTTATGTCCATACTATGTAGATAGAGGTGTAAAAGAGTTTTAAAAGTTTTAAGGGTTTTAAATGTTTAAATTGTATAGATTCACCTTTAGAGCAGCACCACAGGTGCGACTAAAACTATTAAAACATTTTCAACTAAAAGGACTTATGCACCGTTGTGTGCATAAGTCCTTGACTATTTAGAAGTTGTTTTGTTGCAATTGGAAGTATGCTTGTGGGTGTTTGCAAACAGGGCAAACCACAGGAGCATCTTGACCAATATACAAGTGACCACAGTTGCGGCATTGCCAGATAGCATCACCATCGCGGCTGAACACAAGTTTATCCTCGATATTCTTGAGGAGCTTAAGATAGGGCTCTTCGTGTGCTTTCTCTTCTGCAGCCACACCTTCCATCATGATAGCGATCTCCTCGAAACCTTCTTCGCGAGCCTCAGCTGCCATGCGTGGGTACATGTCTGTCCACTCTTCGTTCTCACCCATAGCACCGTCTTTGAGGTTCTCAAGGGTAGAGCCAATACCGTGGATCAGTTTGAACCAGAGCTTAGCGTGCTCTTTCTCTTGTGCAGCGGTCTCCTCAAAGAGAGCTGCTATTTGCTCATAACCATCCTTCTTTGCTTTGCTAGCATAGTAGGTGTACTTGTTGCGAGCTTTAGATTCGCCTGCGAATGCCTCCCATAGGTTGGCTTCGGTCTTTGTGCCTTTAAGATCTTTCATATTCGTAGTTATTTAAAAGTTGTTTACATTATCGGATATTATATCGGGTGCAAAGGTAGTATTTTTTTTTGAAATGTGCAAGAAATATGCCAATTTTATGAGAAATAGATAGCGAAAGTATAACCATATTCCATAGCACCTGCCGTTTGTATACCCTTAGTATACCTTTGGTATAGGAAAAGTGACCTACAAGTTTCGGGACCACGATAGGAGATCTGTGGGACATCTGTGGGCTTTCGGTGACTTTCTATAAATGTGTCTCTATAATAATGCTGCAAAAATCTTCGGCGTGGAAGGGGCCTTGTGCCGAAGGTTGTGCTGAAAGTTGACAATAAATACTATTTAATACAACAATCCAAACATCCAAAGCGGTATACGATTGCCAACTCCCATCTCTACATCATCCACAGCGAGAAAACTATTTGGTTGGTCTTTTATTTGCTCAAATGTCTTACTTGCTCCACCTACCTCAAAGAGATATTGATTGTCCACAAAAAAATCCCCTTGTTTAGGCAAAAGTATTTCATGCAGCACCTTCAACTGATTATAGAAAAATGTCTCACGCAGCGTTCCTTCATCTACATGGTGCGATAGTGCATACATCAAGTTTGTATTGTCCAAATATATCTTATCTGGTTTTATCAATGATTTTAGACTGCGTATTTCGCTGCTATATAGAGCTAGCATAGATGCTCGCTCCAATAGATAAAGCATCTTCATTCCCGTATTACGATTGGTATCTAATACGCGGAATAATTCTGCCATTTTAGGCTGTAATGGCACACGTTCTGCTAGTACGACTAGCATCTTTTGTACCTTTTGTAATGTACTAAAGTCCACATCTTCTACCATTGGCACATCCTCTTCTATCACTCGTTTGATAACCGTTTGAAGGCGTTCGCCAAAACCATCTGCTTCTGCTTGATAGAATGGATAATAACCATGTTTGAGGTAACGCTCAAAAAGAGGAAGCACTTTCACTTTTGTAAAAATATTCGTAGCAATGGTGGTGTGATTGGTTAATAACTCCTCTAATGCTACTGCCTCTCCGACTTCGCATCCCTCCAACTGCATAAACTCACGAAAAGACATGCCATAGAGTGTGTACGAGCGTACTCGACGTGATAAGTCACCTTCGTGTGCATGCATTTGCAACATGGATGATCCAGTATAGACAACATACATGTCAGGATAGTTGTCATAGATATTTTTTAGTAGGAACTGCCAATCAGGATAGCATTGTATCTCATCAAAGAAGACACACGTGCCTCCATGTGTGTAGTGATATTGTACCAGTTCTGCAACATCGTGCGTTTTGAACCATAGGTTATCAAGAGAAACATACAACACTTGTGAACGATCTGCGAATGTTTCTTTGATATGCTGCAATAATAGTGTCGTTTTACCGACACCTCTACAACCTTTAATGCCAATTAGTCGGTTATTCCAATTGATTGTGTAATACAAATAGCGGTGGAAATCAACACTTGTTTTGCTGATGCGATATTCCATCAGCGTGCGCAGTTGAGCATAATCTTGTGCAGTAATCATAGCATTATTTTGTTAAATTTGCTGCAAAGGTAATACTTTTATTTGAAATGCGCAAGAAAATAGTAAATAAAATTACTACTTTTATAATAAAAATGATAAATACGATTATCTTATAAGGTGCTTATAGTATATACAACGCGCGGGAAGTATCGTATTTACTGGGATTTCCGCATGGGTGTGTTTTTTTGAAAAAAGTTTTCGAGTGCCGAAAAATCGCTAGAGGACAGTTACTATCTCTTTCCATAAAAAAGAATGCTACCTTTACACAAATTGCATAAAGGTAGCACACAAAGAAGAATAATCAAGCATTATTCTGGAACAAAATCAAAAGTATCAACTACCTTTAATTTTGCTATCACTTCTTCAAATTTTTCTAATTTCTTAACTCCAAACCAACTGACTGTTAATTGGATA
>JAZOVR010000088.1:0-8328 GCA_045658785.1 Paludibacteraceae bacterium
ATGGAAGCTCTCCACAGATGGGATTACCAACGTATGTTATAGCAATCGAAAAATAGCTTGCACTATCAATCCGGATTTTAGACTTTATCAGACAAACACCAATCTAGTCTATCTATACAAACGAATCGATACGGGTATCCAAACCTACTATATCTCCATCGCTCCTTGCACGACTCCGCCTCTCATCCCTGTAATAGAATGGCAAGAAGATGGCATCGTGGTGATGTATCCAGAGGAAGCAACAGATGCATCTATATCCTTGGAGGGTTCTGCACCACAATCCGTAGCAATCACTCCTATAGATCATGCCGTATATAAACTGACTATCAACGATTTGTCCCAGAAAGCCAATCAATCATTAGCACTCCGTATCGGAACAAAAGAAGTGACATATACCGTCCCCTATATGATTTCTAATGGACATGATAAGATTGCTGATCATGGTGATATAGTAGTATTATCCAACGGTAGTTTCACCGCTCAAGGGGAGATAGTAGGAGATGTAACGGTCTATGGCGGAGGTCAATTGGTAATACCCGAAAATCAGACATTGACTCTCAACACCCTTACTATGCGTGTAGGAGGAATAGAAAACGGTAAATATCAGCACCAGTACCCCCAGTTGATACTCAGAGGAACGCTGAACAATACAGCAGGACACATCAATATAGATTATATCACCACCTACGACCGATACTACGCGCTATCGCTACCATATGCTGTAGAAACGACGGATATTCATTATCCACAGGATATATACGGTGATCTGGTGTCCCCCAGCAACAAAGGTAGTTTTGCGCTACAATATTATGATGGTTATGCCCGTGCTACCACGGGTGGAGGTTGGATGGATGTACAAGAGCCTGCTCGCCTCAATCCTTATCAAGGTTATACTTTCTGGGGAGCTCCAAAGAAAGTAAATATCCATGGTACAACCGAACGGCAGCTATTTGGTATCCATCGAATACCTATGCGCATGGACAATGAAGAGTTAGACAGAAATGAAAAAACAGATAAGGTTATTGCCATATCTGCGTACGAAGCAGATAGACCCAATGATAGTGGATGGAACTTCATAGGTAATCCCTATCTAGCTCCCTATCAAGGAGACATAGGATACTCTACAGAGCAACTTCGCTATATCACCACCACTACCGATGGAAAAAACTATCAATCGATTCCCGTAGCTACAGCTAGCATAGACCCATTACATGCTTATTTCGTACAAGCAGGAGAAACGAGTGATTTATCTTTTGAGCAAACCAATAGAGTCCCTCTACCCCTTCAGGCACGAAAGGAGCATGAAGCGAAAGAGATGACAACAGGACTTGTTCTGTATGGACCAGACCATACGGATTGTATGGGATTGCTCATCGCAGAGCACTATACCGAAGCATATGAGTATAATGCTGACCTGGCCAAATTTGAGAATCAAGATATCAATATCTTTGCGATTGGGCAAACAGGAAAGCTCGCATATATGGCCATTCATCCTGAACTTGCCATACAACAGATACCTATAGGATACTCTGTACCTGACAGAGGAGTATATACCCTAGCATGGGATGAAGCGCAACATAACAACGACGACATCATTGCCCTATATATCATTGACAAAGATAATGGTCAGGTCACGAACCTCATAGCACTGGATTATACTTTCAACTCCGAAAAAGGTGCTAATACAGCGCGCTTTGCACTACAAGTGGCATTCGCACCCAACAACGCCACTCGTGCTATCTACCTGGAGGAGAGAGAGATAGAACTCACACGTGAAGGGCATACAATACACATGGCCAATCTGCCATTAGATACTAGGGTAACGATCTACAACGCAATCGGACATATGGTGGAGCAAAGTAGCGTTTCCTATTCCCATCAATGGACACTGCCCGCGGGATATTACCTCATGGACATACGTACCAAGCAATCAAATAGGATCCTAAATACCATCATACCATAAAAGGTGAGGAGAAGGCATATTATGAGTCATTTATTTCGTAATCCATTGGGTAGGATCGTAGTAGTCTTTCTATTATGTTTTCATGCGAATATGTGGGCAGATAGTACAGACCAAAGATCCAGACACCCCTATAGCATTAGTAACATACATCCCACCTATAACCCGATACATACTCCAGTATTCTCCACCCACTCACAAGTGGAGAAACGAGTAGCCGCCAATACATTCTCCACCCGACCTTGTATGCAGGTGAAGACCATTATCTCTTCTCTACAAGAAACTCCTATATCGCCCTTGCTAGATGCGCAGCTTGCCTCTCCCATGCGCCCACCGCATAGAGCGCCCGAAGAAGGGGATGAGAAACCTGAGGGTTGGACAGATCCCATGCCATTGGGTGATCTTCCTTGGAGATGGATATGCCTATTGGTAGCAGGATACTGCTTAGCGAGACTACGATTGAGGAAAGTAGATGAATAAACACAATAGAGCCGCTCTATTGAGCAGCTCTATCATGTATCAACATACATATTGGTATTACTCCAATTTGCGATAGCGGATGCGCTTAGGCTCACTCGCATCTTCGCCAAGACGCATCTTCTTGTGTGCCTCGTATTCGGAGTAACTACCCTCATACCAGTACATCTTGCTATCGCCCTCAAACGCGAGGATATGCGTACAGATACGATCGAGGAACCAACGGTCGTGGCTAATGACCACCGCACAACCCGCGAAGTTCTCCAAACCTTCTTCCAACGCACGCAGGGTGTTCACATCAATATCGTTGGTAGGCTCGTCAAGAAGGAGCACGTTAGCTTCCGATTTGAGGGTCAATGCCAAGTGCAAGCGGTTGCGCTCACCACCAGACAATACACCGCACTTCTTCTCTTGGTCCGCACCTGTGAAGTTGAAACGGCTGAGGTAGGCGCGTGCGTTGACCTCGCGTCCGCCTACGCGGATATATTCGGTACCCTCAGCGATGGTCTCATATACGCTCTTGTTGGGGTCGATATTCGAGTGCACTTGATCCACATAACCCACTTTCACGGTCTCACCCACGGTGAACGTACCTTTATCCGCTTGCTCCATGCCCATGATCATACGGAAGAGGGTAGTCTTACCCGCACCGTTAGGGCCAATGATACCTACAATGCCGTTGGGTGGCAACATAAAGTCAAGATCCTCAAACAGAAGTTTATCGCCAAACGCCTTGCTCACGCCCTCGGCATTGATGACCTTGTTACCCAAACGTGGACCATTAGGAATGAAGATCTCCAGCTTCTCCTCGCGCTCCTTCTGCTCCTCGTTGAGCATGCGGTCGTAGGCTGCAAGACGGGCTTTACCTTTGGCTTGGCGGGCTTTAGGTGCCATGCGTACCCATTCGAGCTCACGCTCAAGGGTCTTGCGGCGCTTGCTAGCTTGCTTCTCCTCCATCGCCATGCGGGCAGTCTTTTGCTCCAACCAAGAAGAGTAGTTACCCTTCCATGGAATACCCTCGCCACGATCCAACTCGAGGATCCAGCCTGCTACATTATCCAGGAAGTAGCGGTCGTGGGTGATACAGATGACTGTACCTGCGTATTGGTGAAGGTGTTGCTCTAGCCAGTCGATAGACTCGGCATCAAGGTGGTTGGTAGGCTCGTCAAGAAGCAGGATGTCAGGCTGTTGCAACAGAAGACGGCACAATGCCACACGGCGGCGCTCACCTCCAGAGAGGTGCTTTACCAGTGCATCGTCTGCTGGACAACGCAATGCGTCCATCGCACGGTCGAGACGTGTGTCGATATTCCATGCATCCACGCTGTCAAGCTTGTCTTGCAACTCGGCTTGGCGAGCGAGCAGTTTGTCGAAATCCGCATCTGGCTCGGCGAATGCCATATTGATAGCATCGTATTCTGCCAACATATCCATGATAGGTTGTACGCCTTCTTGTACGCACTCACGAACGGTCTTCTCAGGATCCAATTGTGGGTCTTGCTCCAGATAGCCCACGCTATAACCAGGAGAGAATACCACCTCACCCTCGTAGTTCTTTTCGATACCTGCGATGATCTTCAGCAGGGTGGACTTACCCGCACCATTGAGACCAATGATACCGATCTTTGCGCCATAGAAGAAACTGAGGTAGATGTTGTTCAATACCTTTTTTTGTGGGGAGAAGCTTTTGCTCACGCCCACCATTGAGAAAATAATTTTCTTATCGTCTGCCATATATTATGTGTTTAAATGTTTCAGAAGTAGTAATCTCTACCAGCAACTAGTAGCAAATTGAGTGCAAAGGTAGTGTTTTTTTTTGACATGCGCAAATAGATGGGATAAAAGGATTCTTTTGGGCGTAGATTTTGCCTAAGCAATGACCAGTCCGAGATGTGAATAGCACTGCTCTAGTTTTTCAGTAGTTGCAAAAAGTGTAGAGGGTATCTTTGTCCAAAGCAATAGCATGGTATTCAGTAGCTCCCATCCCACACCAATAGCCATTTCCCCCTTGGATATTGCTGAGGATATTGCCATGTGTTTCCATAAAAAACATTCCTTGCGTCATATTTTGGGCGATATAGCTATCCCACATTTGAAATTCGGCTTCTCCTACTCTGGCAAATTTGATAGATATTCCTACGCTATCTGTTTTAGGAAATAACGTTTGCAAAAGCATTCCATCTCCTGTGAAATCCAGCGGGTTATTGATTGTGATGGCCATGTTAGGAGCTGTAGCACGAAACGCACCCATGGGACAAATCTTGTACTGACGTTGGTTGGTTTTTCGTGCCATAAGGATATATGGTGATCCTATTTCAAGGTGATTGGCATATCCACTCAGATTCATTTTAGCGTTTTGTTCTGTGACACGGATAGAATCAAAGGTGGCGATAGATGGTATTTCGGTTTGAGACGTAACAGACAATTCTTTATACTTGGCATGTACAGTATAAGTCCTCCCCACTTCACCAATCATTTTTGTGGTTGTATAGATGTAAGGAGGCAGATAGTTGGTATCCACACGACCTGTTAATGCGACAGAATCTTCGCCATCGAAGATGGTTACTTTACCAAATAGCACCATATGTTCTGCTAAGACATCAACCAATTGTGTCGTATCATCTGTAGGTTGGTTTAAGGAGTAGCTCGTATGCAACATCACAATAGGATGTTTCCCTGCATCAATCCATCCTTCAAGTACCATTTTATCATGACATACATCTTCTGGATGGCAGTTAGAAAAGAAGAAGACAATCGTTATCAATATGATATTCAACAGTTTAGAACTTCCCATAGACACTTATTGATGGAATAATGATACTTAATGATGATCCTAGTATTGGCTTGAGATTTTCGCGATATACCACGAATTGCGCATTCTTGTAGCAATACACATTGTAGAGAGAAAGATTGATACCTAACTCGTGTTCGGGCGTTTTGATGATATCGCATGAGCAGCTCAAGTCCAGGCGATTGTAGAGAGGCATATGCGCTCCATTGAATGTGGAATAGCGACAAATCATATTTCCATTGAGCATGTAGGCTTCTTCTGCTTTGGTATATGGCAGTCCACTGGCTAACACAAATTGACCGCCTACCGTCCAACGCTTAGCAAATCGAGCATTAAGGACGATATTGAGATCATGTCTGCGCTCGTGACTGGCGGCATAGATATAGTCGTTTCGCCCATCTAATGCAGGAAGTTTGCGCCTTGCCCACCCCAGGGAATACGATACGTAGCCCGTCAGAATGCCGCTATTTTTCTGAAGCATGAGGTTCATTCCATAGTTACGTCCATCGCCTGTGATAAGATAGTTTTCGTAGTCAAATCCTTGATTGATAAGCTGTATGACATTACCAAGCGATTCTACTACGCCATAAATTTGTTTGAAATAGCCTTCGGCTTGTATTGACCATCTTTTGTTCAAAAAAGATGCTGAATAGCGCAGGCTAGTAGCGATTGCTCGTTCGGGTTTTAGCGTGCTATCAGCCAGTAGGAAGAAGTCGGAGGGTAGTCCTCCACCCGTTAAGCCTGCTTTGTGGAAGTACTGCGTATAGCAGCCACCATGGAGCGTAAGCTCATGATTTTCAGCAGGAGTAAATTGAAACGTAATACGTGGATCAATACCGAAATAGGTTTGATCGTTATGATAGATGCTGGCATGTACACCCGCATGATATGCAAAATACTGATTGATCGTATGTCTTAGGTCGGCTCCCAAAGAAGCCTCCTCGCCATAGTGCATGGGTTTGGCCGTAGGCATCTCTAATACGCCAATACTGCCTTGAGAAGTAAATTGCAAAGGGAGGTAGAAATAGTGTGTGTAATCGGCACTAGCGTTAAGTATTAGGTCATCACGCAGGCCTTTGCTTAGGCGATTCTTGATATCAAGAGATGCCCAACCCGCTTTGGTTTTGACACCTGCAGCTGTTGCGTCCACCGAAATGCGGTTATCAAAGCCTGAATAACTGATGGATGTGCGCCAGTTGCCTGCCTTGAGACGGCGATTCCAATAGGCAGAGCCTACGGCATTGTACCAATGAACACCCACACCAAAAGCAGCAGAATCTGCAACAGAGATGTTATCGCGGCTAAAGAACCCTGTCAAAACAATCTCATCTTTTTCAGTGGGATGAATGGCATAGGTGAGGTTGGTGTCCCAGAATTTATATCCCAACCCAATGCCATCAATTTGTAACCATTTGCCGTATAGTAAGTTAATATATGAAGCACGCCCAGAGAGCCACAACGCGCTCTTCTTGCCACAAGGGATTGTGAGGGTGGCATCGCTATTGATGATACCGATATTTCCCTGGAGACTGAATCGTTGAGGTTGGAGGTGGTGTGTTTCCACATTTACCAAGCCACCGATACGATTTTCCATTGTACCTCGGTGCTCGGACTGCTCCACCGTCATGGTGGAGAAGTGAGGTGCGATGAACGTGGAGTAGAGTCCAAGGAGGTGGTTGGGATAATAGACTGGTGCGCCATTGATGCTAGTGAGTGTCTGATAATCATCGCAACCTTGGAGATGAATACCCGAAGTAGTCTCATTGTTGGTGGATATTCCCGCCAGGGATTGCAGGTAGCGGATAGGGTCGCTTGTGCCAAGAAACTTAGGCATTTGGCTGATAGCCGACATGTCTACTACCAACTTATTTCCACGCTGTTCAACAATGGATTGCGTCTTTTGTTGGACAACATGAATTTCATCTAATTGCTTGTTTATCAGTAGTGTATCATAAGTAGCTTGCCCTACGAAGGACAAGCTACTTAGTAAAAATATCACAAATAGTATTAACTTACGCACAAAGTAAGATTAATAATCTATTTCTATTTCAAAGTCTTCGCCAAAAATAAGATGGTTCTTATCCAATGCGATATAACTATTAGCCAATTCTTCCACTAGATCAACCAAACCCAGGAATTTAGAAGAAGTAAAATATGTCATCACTGCAATTTGCGAGTCATCGTATGGGAATTGCATGATTGGTTCTACATCATAGCCATAATAATCCTCATATACATCCATTAGGAGTTTGGCTTGCTCGGTAGTTGTATTATTGTAATATACAGAGAGATAGATGTATTTATTTAGCAACTGGCACAAATCGTTGCATGCATCCAAGTCGTTGTTATAATACTTATCCTCCCAATTATAATAAGCATCTACGAGGGCAGCGCCGTCGGTAACCCCACCTTTGAGTTGGATTTTACTAAGGATGTCAAGTTTGGCTTCGCCTTTACCTACTTTACCGAGTAAAGAAGCATATTTCTCGTCATACTCTTCCAACCAATTCCAGAATTCATCTTCGGTGAAATCCTTACCACCTTCCCACTCTATGAGTTTATATTTTGGCAGGTTGACTGCGGCTGTGATGATACTCTTATTGCTATACGTGAAAGAGAATACCGCCGAAGCCTCAGTAGTGGAAACTTTGGTTTCCTCCTCAAATCCAAGATTGATAACTTGCAGATTCATAGAGGTATTTACATAATCTTTGAGGTTAGAGTCCCATGTAAAGTTCATGGAAATCAGAGCAGAAGAACCTTGTTTGAGATGCATTTTGATAGTGGTTGGCACCTTCACGCGAATAGTACGCTTGCCGTCAGCAATAAACTCACCATTCTCCCAATCTGTAACCCATTCTTCCCAATATGGATCCCACACTTCAGGATACTCCCAATGACCATCCTCATAGGTATATGATCCTTCGATTTCTTTTCCTTCTCCCCAAACTTTGAGTTCGCATTTTGTGCCTTTAGAGTCAGAGAATTTAGCAGTCACAGAAGGGTCGCTAGTCTTAGTAATCTTGATGCTCTTAGTTTGGTCATCAAACTCTATCACACGACCAAACTTAGAGAGTGTGAGCAAGATTTCCATGTCTTC
>JAZOVR010000089.1:0-7976 GCA_045658785.1 Paludibacteraceae bacterium
GTTAGATACGAATTGTGTACCCTTAACATAAGTCTTCTCGTTTACACCGCATACGAACATTGGAGTGTCGTCCTTAGAAGGAGCAGACATAACCACATATTTAGCACCAGCCTCCAAGTGAGCTTGAGCTTTATCTTTAGAAAGGAACAAACCTGTAGATTCAACTACGTACTCTGCACCTACCTCATCCCACTTCAAATCAGCTGGGTTACGCTCTGCAGTTACACGGATAACTTTACCGTTAACGATGAGCTTGCTGTTCTCAACATCAGCCTCGATAGTTCCTTCGAACTGACCGTGCATGGTGTCGTACTGAAGCATATAAGCCAAATAATCTACTGGGCAGAGGTCGTTGATACCTACGATCTCGATGTCATTGCGTTTCATAGCTGCACGGAAAACGAAGCGTCCGATACGGCCAAAACCATTGATACCTACTTTTGTCATTGTTGTAAAAGTTTTTAAAAAATTAATATTAATTTTGTTTCTATTGTTTCGTTTTTGAAAGCCCTTCCCTTTAGGGAGGGGGTTGGGGTAAGCCCCTATTTCTCAAAATCGGTGCAAAATTACAGAAAATTTGTGAAATCTGCAAATTTTTTTTGTATTTGTTATTTTTGTTTTGCAAAAAAGCACATTTTGCGGTTATTTTCGTCCAAAATCGGCAGGTATCTCACCCCAGCGCTCCGTTTCCCACTTGTAGATGGGTGTTGTCCATGTGTTTTCATGTAGCCATTTTTCTGCAGCACGCACCGCGAGCAGAAGGTCCTGATTCTTGGCGTTCCACTCCAGTTTTGTCTTACATTGCTTCTGCCTCACCCACGAGATAGCGGTCTTACTATCGGAGTACAATGCCCAAGGTAAATTGTTGATTTTCAGATATGCTAACCCGAGTACAATAGCTAAAAATTCACCAATATTATTGGTCCCCTCCACATACGGACCACGATGAAATACCTGCGTCCCCGTGTCAGTTATCACGCCGCGAAACTCCATCACTCCTGGATTACCAGAGCATGCGGCATCCACTGCCAATGCTGGCAGTTTCACACCGTGTTTAATCATTTCCTCTGGAGAATCTTTCAGTGAACACTGTGAGCGGTCTGGCAACGCAGTGGTCTGACTCCTTTCAGCGCAGCGATCTTTTATGTGCTTCTCGAAGCCTTCCGCAAGCGCTTTTTCTGCTTCTGCGTGTGTGGCAAAGCCTTTGTATTTGGCAGCAACTCCTTTCACTTGTGCTTCGCAAGCCTCCCACGAGTCGTAGATTCCCGCCTCGCGTCCTTGCCAAACGACATAAAATGTTGCTTTTTTCTTTGCCATGCTTGTAGTCCCACTGGGAATCGAACCCAGATCTAAGGTTTAGGAAACCCGTATTCTATCCGTTGAACTATGGAACCCTTGCGACTTATGCATTGCCGCTTAAAATTGTCTGCAAAATTAGTACTTTTTTTTGATATACGCAAATTTTTCTCTTTTTTCTTAGGTTTACGTATTTTGTCCTATCTATTTGGTCCTTTCTATGTTGTATTTTGCATGTTCTATTTTCTGCAAATAAATCTACCCCATTGTTCGCCTATGATTTGCCCTTCATCTGCCACCTATCTCCATAGGAACTTCATAGGAACCTCATAGGAACTTCATAGGAACTTCGCCGAATCTTTGCCGATACATTGCCGATACTTGAAGCCCCCACAACGTAGCCTTCATGCTCCAATTACAGCATGTTTCTTTCTTATTTCCTTGCATAATTCAAAAAAATGTTGTACTTTTGCAGGCGGAAAGGATAAACCGCCAACCATTCGCACCGAAGCGTCGGTGCAAAGACATATTAAATATAGCGTTATAAGCCAAACTTGATTACTTGAAACGAAATTAAATCTAAAATGGATAAAACAAGAAATAGTGTATGTGTACTATGCCTAGTGGCATTGTTGGCCTTTTTTTGGATTGGGTGTGAAAGTCAGTTGATTAGTACCGATTGGGAAGGCGAGTACGAGATGAAGACACAAGTGATAGTTGTGTATCAAGACAATACAAAAGACACAATTCGAACTGATTTGCAAACTCCTGTTTCTATTTATAAGGACAAAGGACACTGGTATGTTTTTACATATCATTTAGGAGTACCAAATTTTGATTTCGAAGAACCAATAACACAAATTAAATTACCTCAACGAATCCAATGTAAATTAGATTCAGTAGAAGATGTCGTTGTAAATACCTCTCCTGTAGTTATTATTACCGATGGGATCATCAGTACTCTGGTGCATGGTGTGAGGCTCGGTTCTAAACCTATACTAATAAAAGGTTGCACTTCCAATTCTATTACTTTTAATAAGAGTGAGGTATTTGATGTCTTAATGGTTAATCAGGAAGGAAATGCGAAGAATAATATCGCATGTTATTTTGATTATAAACCAATAAATAAGGTAGAGGATATCTTCACCTATTATACTTGGGAAGTGAATCTTATATTCGAAAACACACCTTTCATTTCATTTGAAAACCAAGGCATAGCAGGCATAAAATATCAAAATATTTTGCGAAAGAAGTAGGAACATCATAATCATATACTAACAAATATGCAAAAATGCACTCTCTTTTGGGAGTGCATTTTCTATAATATATATAAGGTGTAACCTTACATTACGATATTGACAATCTTGCCTGGGACGACGATGACTTTCTTTGGAGCGGCGCCGTTCAATTGTTTGGCGGTCAGTTCGTGAGCCATGACAATTTTCTCCACCTCCTCGCGAGGAGTGTCTTTTGCCAGCTCAATCGTGAAGCGAACCTTACCGTTGAACTGAACAGGGTACTTCTGCGTTGCCTCAACCAAGTATGCTTCGTTGCACTCTGGCCATTCTGCGTGGCAAACAGAACCTGTTTCGCCACAGAGATGCCATGCTTCCTCTGCAATGTGAGGAGCGTATGGAGCGAGCAAGATAGCGAAAGTCTTGAGGATCTCAACCTTATTGCACTTAAGGGCTTGCAACTCGTTTTGCGCAATCATAAAGGCAGGGATAGAAGTGTTGAATGAGAAGTTCTCAATATCCCAAGTAATCTTCTTGATGAGCTTGTGCAAACTGCGCAACTCCTCTGCTGTTGGTTCGTCGTTGGAGAGGGTCTCGAACATATTCCACCATTTACGCAAGAAGCGGTGTACGCCATCAATACCGTTGGTATCCCAAGGTTTAGACATCTCGAGTGGACCAAGGAACATCTCATACAAGCGCAAGGTATCGGCACCATACTTAGCCACCACATCGTCTGGGTTCACCACATTGAACATAGACTTGGACATCTTCTCCACTGCCCAACCGCAAATGTATTGCTTTGGATACATTGGCGAGCCGATATAAGGATTATCCTCAATAGAGGTGCCGTCTGCGAAGACAAACTCCGCATTCTTGAACTCAGGCATCCAGTTACGGAAGGCGTCGATATCAAGGACATCGTTCTTGACGATATTCACGTTCACGTGGATAGGTTGAACTTTATCTTTGTACTCTGGGTTGTCGATGAGGTTGTAGCTGATGAAGAGGTTGCCCGTTGCGCCTTCGCCGATATAGCGATAAACGAAGTTGGAGCGACCTTGGATCATACCTTGGTTGATGAGCTTACGGAAAGGTTCGTCCTCGCAGATATAGCCAAGATCGAAGAGGAACTTATTCCAGAAACGGCTATAAATCAAGTGACCCGTAGCGTGCTCAGTACCACCGATATAGAGGTTGACTTGACGCCAGTAATTGTTGGCCTCTTTGCCTACGAGCGCAGCATCGTTGTGGTTGTCCATATAGCGGAGGTAGTACGCCGACGAACCTGCAAAACCTGGCATAGTGCAAAGCTCAAGTGGGAAAATAGTCTCGTTGTCAATGAGAGACTTGCTCACTACTTGGTTATTCTTCTCGTCCCACGCCCAGAGGTCGGCATTACCAAGAGGAGGCTCGCCCGTGGTGGTAGGTTTGAAGTCAGAAACCTCAGGCAAGAGGAGTGGCAAACACTCTTCTGGGAGCATGTATGGCATACCGTCCTTGTAATAAACAGGGAATGGTTCGCCCCAGTAGCGTTGGCGGCTGAAGACCGCATCACGGAGGCGGTAGTTCACTTTCACACGACCGAGGCCGGTATTGGTAATATGCTCCTTCATCGCTTGGATAGCGTCTTTCACTTGCATGCCGTTGAGGAAGCCCGAATTGATCATCACGCCCTCTTTGGCATCGAAGCTCTGCTCGCTCACATCTGCGCCTTCAATGAGTGGGATAATAGGTAAGTTGAAGTGCTTAGCAAAGGCATAGTCACGGCTATCGTGTGCAGGAACAGCCATGATAGCACCTGTGCCGTAACCGCTCAATACGTAGTCACTCACATAGATAGGTATCTCTGCTTTGGTGAGAGGGTTGATAGCATATGAACCAGTGAAGACACCTGTCACACGGCGGTCAGCAATACGCTCACGCTCGGTACGGTTCTTCACCATTTGCAAGTATGCCTCTACCTCGGCGCGTTGCTCCTCGGTAGTCACACGAGCTACATACTCGCTCTCAGGAGCCAACACCATGAAAGTCACACCATACACGGTATCTGCACGAGTAGTGAAGATAGTGAAGGGTTCGTCTTGTCCCTTGATAGCAAAGCGCATCTCTGCACCCTCGCTGCGACCAATCCAGTTGCGTTGGGTCTCTTTGAGGGAGTCGGTCCAATCCACAGTATCAAGACCTTGGAGAAGGCGTGGTGCATAGGCACTCACACGGAGGTTCCATTGGCGCATGACGCGTTGCTCTACAGGATAACCACCACGAACAGAAAGACCCTCGCTAACCTCATCGTTGGCAAGCACACAACCAAGTTGTGGGCACCAATTCACCTTAGTATCAGCCAGATAGGCGATACGATAGTTCATAAGGCGCTCTTGTTGCTCTTTCTCGGAGAGGGTTGCCCATGTAGGGTCGGTTTGCTCGAACTTCTCGATCAACTTGCTGATAGGCTGAGCTTTCTGTAAAGAGGTATCGAAGTAGGAGTTGAACATTTGGATAAATGCCCATTGTGTCCACTTGTAGAAGTCAGGATTGCAAGTCTTCACTTCACGATCCCAGTCGTAGTTGAAACCAATCTTTTGGAGTTGCTTGATATAGTGAGCGATATTCTCCATGGTGGTTTTCTCTGGGTGTTGACCAGTTTGGATAGCATATTGCTCCGCAGGCAAACCATATGAGTCAAAGCCCATTGGGTGGAGGACATTGAAGCCCTGAAGGCGTTTGTAACGGCTGTAAATGTCACTGGCGATATAACCCAGAGGGTGACCTACGTGCAAACCCGCGCCCGATGGATAAGGGAACATATCGAGCACATAGAATGGCTTTTTGTCGCTTTGGTTACTTACGCGGTAAGTACCAGCCTTCGCCCATTCGGCTTGCCATTTCTTTTCAATTTCACTGAAATTGTAATCCATAAAACTATTTATGATTTAATTATTTATTTGTTCATTTCCTATTTCGGCTTGCTGCCTCAAATGGTCTGCTTACACCGTGGTCATTTAGGCGCGACCTTTGCGCTGCAAAGGTACTACAAAAATTGCATATATGCAAATTTTAAACTATTTTTGTAGCGAAAGTTATCTATTCATTTAGAATAATTATACTCTTTCATTTACACAAACAAGTCATCCAATGTTATGGTATGCATAAAGTCGTTGGAGTATTCGTTATACTCAAGACCATAAGTAGTGATGAGTATCGGATGTATAGCTGTTTTGCGTGATAAGTGCTGAAGGAGTAGATTGGTACGGTGCACTAATTTCTGGTGATAGGACTTGTTCACAGCAAAATCCTCGCTATAGAATTTCATCTCGCATAGATTGACTATATTATCTTTTCTACTAATAAGCAAATCAATCTGTGTACCTTCGTGTTCGTTATCTCCTATCACCGACCAAGCGGATTGTGTAGATGAAATACCCCCTATTTGCAATGCGCGTTTTATTTGATCTACATGGCGGAAACACAAGTCCTCAAACGCATATCCTCGCCAAGCATTGATTTTAGGCGATAGTACATTGTTCATCCAGAACTCATTATCCATCTCTTTTTGTCCCTCAATAAAACGAAGATAAAATAAGCAGAATGGGTCTATGAGCTTATAGTGTATATTGCGTTTGCTTTCGCCGAAAGGTACGTATTTCTCAATAAAATCACTTGCCACAAGTGCATTGAGCCACTTAGTAAGTTCGCCATTAATAGTTATTTGCGCAGTTGTGGCTAATTCTTCGCGAGTATATCCTTTTCTTTTCATTGCGAGGGTACGCACTATCCGCATCATCTGTTCGGGATTGGAGAATACTGATTGGAATAAACGTGTGAACTCATTGTTGAGTTTCGCGTTTTTAGCAAAGAATAGTTCATCTATGTTTTGTGCCAAACTCTTCGCGCGTTGGAAATAATTCATATAGTATGGAATACCACCTAAAATCATATTCGCTTGTGCGATGTCATAACGCGACATACGTATCCCTCTGCTCTTGTAAAAGAGTTCACATTCCATTAGATTGAATGGAGATAATTTTATTTCGTAGGTAGTACGTCCGTATAGTCCACCATGATTATTAACCAAGTTGTCTATCATCCAAGAGTTGGCACTACCACAAACGACAAGCATGATATTTTGACGGTGGCATGCCCAAGTATTCCAAAAACTCTCCAAAGCAGTGATGAATCCACTGCGTGGTGTATCCATCCATGGCAATTCATCTAAGAAGATAACCTGTCTGCTGCCATTGTCTGTCTGTTGCAGATGTTGCTCCAGCATAAAAAAGGCTTCTAACCAATTCTTAGGACAACGGCTTTTGCGCATGCCATGTAGCTGCAATGATTGGTAGAAATGTAGTAGTTGTTGCTTGAGATTATTCGATTGTCCGCTCTCGTCTATAGGGCTTAATCCTGCATGACGAAATGTGATTTTGCCACGCAATGCTTCATCTATAAGAAAGGTTTTGCCCACACGACGCCTGCCATATACCGCAATAAACTCAGACTTCTTGCTGATATACAGGCGTTTAAGCTCGTCCACTTCTTTTGTTCTTCCTATTAAACTATCCATAAAAGTTATCTTTATTCCGCCACGAAACGTGCTTTTTACAAACTCATAGCGGATTATCTTAATGTTTTTGCGCTGCAAAGGTACTAAAAATAAATGACATATGCAAATCATTACGTGTTTTTGTGGCATTTTATTATGTGTTTTTGTGGCATTATGTTACGTGGTTTTGTGGTAACTAACTGAATGCAATTTGAGAATATGGAGAGTAAAATGGTATATACAATACGCGGGAAGTGTAGTATTTACTATGCTTCCCGCGTGAGTGTATTTTTTTGAAAAAAGTTTTCGCGTGCCGAAAGTTGTGCCGAAGATATTACTGAGTTATATAGCGGAGCTTGATAGTTTAGTGTATTAAATAGAATTTAAACAATAACTGCAAAGAACATCTTCTTAGAGCTTTCCCTGTTATCGGAGCACCTCCACCCTCTCGTATAGACTTGTACTATACATAATATTACATCAACCTTGATTCCATGTCTTTTATTTGTTCTGTAAGGATTTCTATACGTTTAGGATATTCTATTTCTATAAAACATGATAGCTCTACATATTGTTTCATAGTAGGTTGTATTTGCTCAGTGAATAATTCTTTAGAAAACTTACGCTCTGTTAAATTGTTAATTTTGGCTTGTTTTTCGTATATCCTCTTGAATTGTCTATATTGGAATCTCTTTTCGTCCATCTGTACACCTATTATAATTAAAACAATACTGCATACTGCTAGCAAAAACGCAATAATTCCTACCCAAGACATCTGTGACAACTCTCCCAAAATATACAATACTATTGATATGAGCATAAGCCCCATCCCAGTGATTGGCAACAACATTCGCTGCTTTTTATATGTTTGGTCAATAGTGTTTTTTTGTTCTACGAATAATATT
>JAZOVR010000090.1:0-7899 GCA_045658785.1 Paludibacteraceae bacterium
ACAAACTCGTTGTTGTTTTCTATAGACTACTATCAATTACGCTTGAACAGATTCGATGTAATCAATAATATCTTGTACGGTGTTGATTTTAGAGGTATCGCCATCTGGGATAGAAATACCAAACTCTTTCTCAAACTCCATGATCAACTCTACTGTGTCAAGAGAGTCTGCATTGAGGTCTGCTGTGAGGCTTGCCTCTGGAGTAACTTGTACGGGTTCAACACCCAATTTGTCCACGATAATTGCTTTTACTTGTTCTTGAATTGCTGACATAATTAATGTTTTTTTGTTGTTAATATCTTTGATTTATCTTTTCTTGCGAAACTGAGTGCAAAGTAACAACATTTTTATGGAACATACAATTTTTCTGGAAAAAGTGAATGTTTATTCCTACATTTGGACGATTTTTTCTAGGGTACGATTCATTTCTCCCCTCTCCACCATAGCCGCTTGCGGCGTCCAATAGCGCAGCGTCCAATAACACCTTATCAAGGTCTTCCGCTACTGCTATAATTGCTCAAGGTCACAGAGCTACCACCTGTCACATTACCGCCAATATTAGCAGCACCACCGAAATACTCCGTGCCACCACTAACCGTAACACCCGACTTCAACGCAGGAGTAGAAGAGGTATACACCACCAGTTTCTTGCTGCCGCTTCCACCACCTGGACGACCACCACCTGAACTAGAACTACTACTCTCAGGAGTCTTGAACGCAGCCACTAACTCACTACCATTATACAACGCATACCACGCATTAGCCGTCATCGAAGTAGTCTGCTTACATGTTCCACTGGAGATCTGTGCTCCACTCTCCAAACCACCTACAGCAATCAGCGTACCACCTTGCACATACAGTTTCTTCTGCTCCTCCGAGTTCGCATCTATCGCCACCTCTGGCGAATTAGCACCCACAGCATACACTAGACCGCCCTTGACATACACATTGCCATTGCCATCAATACCATCGTTATTCATCGCACGAGAATAGACATAACCACCCGAAATAATCAAGTCGCTACCATCACCTCCCACATTCAGACCATCATCATACGAGTTGACCGTCACCTCGCCATCCGAAATCAAAATCGAGGTCTTACTCTCAATACCCTCTGCATTGCGACCAGCCGTGCTGACATTGATTCGACCACCCGAAATAACAATAGCACCATCGGCTTTCACACCCTTGGAAGAAGAGTAATAATCACTATTCACATTATCCGTATTTCCCGTATAATTCGTATTCTCAGTCGTACCATCGTGATAATACAACGCACCCTTCGTCACAATCGTCACATCGCCACCTGACATCTCAAACGCTGCATCACAGTTGATACCCTTGCCACCAGCACCCGTGCTAGTCAAAGTCAACGTACCACCCGAGATAACCACCTTTTGATCACTACCCAAACAAGCAGCAGCCTTCGTCTTCACATCCTCAGCATCCCATTTGCCATTGCCCGTAGTCGTGATCGTTAGCACTCCACCCTTCACTACCAAATCGCCTTCCGACTTCAAGCCCTTGGTAGCAATACCCGGCGTATTGATACCAATCGTACCGCCCTCAATATAAATATTTCCACTATCCTCATCCTCGTGGTCAGTTGTCTCGCCCGTAGAACCAGTATCCGTATCATCTATATCGCATTGCACACCATCATCCTGCATGCCGCTGAGATCCAAGACACCACTCTTCATCAAGAAATACTGACCGCAGTTGACAGCATCACCAGCCGCCTTAGTCACTTTCAAAGTCGCTTCCTTCAACTCAATATACTCGCCTGACTTTATCGCATGTTTCAGATTACCAGTCACATGCAACGTACCCTTGCCAGAGAACTCAGGATGACCCTTCACATAGAATGCACCTTTCTGCGAACCACTCGCACAATCCTCCAAAATACTGGTCGTTCCCTCCAACACTTTCACCTTAATGCGCTTGCCGTTTTGAATATGCACAGCCGCACCCGAAGTCACAGGAGTCTTATTGGTTAGCATCAAGCCATGGAGCTCCACTGTCGCTTTGTACGAACCTTCCATATAGAACTCACCATCCTCCGAACTACCTGACAACGTATAAGTTATCTCTTCTGCTACAGCATCGCTTTGCACTATACTCACGTGCGCACCGTTCACACCGACAGTCAAATACTGCGCCACATTACCCGCCACAGTCACAGCCGCCGTAGAGCCGTTATACACGACCGATACGGTATTATCCTTGACCTCTGACTCGTCCACATACATCGTGCTTACATCGGCCAATGTAAACACCTTGTTCATAATATTCAAGGTGGTACCTTCGGCATAATTCATTACACCTGCTTGCTCAGCAGCAAATTGGTACTTCACTTGTCCCACTTGCACATTCAGCGTTTGAGCAACTAACATTCCGCTCATCGCCAAACTTAATATCATCACAGAAAAAATCTTCTTCATAATTCTTAATTCCAAATTCTTAATTAGTTCTTAACTACAATGGTTTGAGACAGTTTACCATTAGAAATCACATAGCTACCTGCCTGAAGCATTTGGGTAGCTTCCACCAACGAGCCATAGGTACCCAAATAAGTACCTGACACACTATACACTTGCACAGCCGCATCCGCATCAAGCACATTCTCCAATGCAGTAGCGGTCTTATCCACCGTAAATTGCATACAAGCAAGTTCGGTCAACAAAAAACCTACACTGCCATCGGCATTGCTCACTTGCAACTCATCAGCGTTTACATTAAGAGTAAGATTAGTGACCGCAAAAGCAGTTTTAGTACCTGCTTTATTGGTAAATTCCAGATAACTGTACGTAGTCGCATGTGCCATCATTGCACAACATACAACCACCAATAAGAATAGTTTTTTCATAGGCATAAAGATTGATGTATTTTACAGTATTAGTTATTTTCCCGCAAAGGTACTGCTTTTTTTAGTATAATTATTACGATTTAGCGCTTACTTATTATCAATAAGTAGGAAATAATTGTTCATATCCATAAAAAGATGTACCTTTGCCATAAAATTGCTAACAAAAAGTCCAATAACATGAACACAATATATCACATTGACAATATTGATTCAATTAATGAAAAAGAGGTAGTGATTCGAGACGAAAATTCACTACCTATCACAGGTGCTGCAACACTCGTTGCATCTACATTAGCGATCATACTCGTTCATAGTGGTTCAGCTAAAGTATTGATGGATATGCAACCCTATGAATTTAAGACACATAGCATCAATATCATGCTACCCGATCATATTGTTAGTAATGGCGAATGTACCGAAGACTACTCTACAACAATAATCCTTGTTTCTAGAAAATTTTATGAAGAGCTCATTCATCGTGAGTCGTTTATGGGTTATCTACGCTACCGTTGCCAACCCAATTTTGTACTGACAGATGAGCAACATGGCAAGACAATGACGTTCATCAACGCACTTCGACTAATCGTAGATAGCGAACACCCCAAGCGCCACGAGACGCTAGCCAACCTTTTGGATATCATTTTCTACGCAACAACCCGCTATCGAGGCGAGGAACAGAATGATCAAAACAACTCGATGTGCACCCCATTGTTTAATGCTTTCTACGAACTTTTGATAAAAAACTATTATCTGCACCATGATGTGATTTGGTATGCAGACAAACTATGCCTTACACCCAAGTATTTCTCTAGCGTTATTCGCCAAACTACAGGCAAGAGTGCAGCTCAATGGATTGACGAAGTACTCATCTTGCATACCAAACGACTGCTTCACACGCGTCGTGATATGACTGTTCAGCAAATAGCCTATGAACTAGGTTTTAATGGTAGTGCTACTTTCTGCCGCTTCTTCAAAGACCAGACAGGCCTCCGCCCTAGCGAATACCGAAAGGGAAAATAGTGAATTTATGCGAGGGTGTCCTATGTGAATGAGCGTAAAGTTCAGGTCGTATTTATATTTTTGCACGTATTTCCGCTAATTCCTCGCGTACACGTTGCAGTATCTCTGCTGCCCGCTGGCGGATATCTATCTGCCTCGTGCCTTGCTTAAGTTCTGTCCTTATGGCTTCTATACGTGTGATATGCAGTTCATCGCGAATATACTTGATTTGTTTGATGAGTGCGATGTCCTTCTCGGTATAATATCGGTTGCCGTGTTCATCTTTGTAAGGCGACAATTGGTCAAACTGTTGCTCCCAATAACGCAATGTGGCAGATGGTAGGGAAGTTAAATTCCGTACTTCAGCAATGGAATAATATACTTTTGTTGGTTTCATTTTTTTATATGCAACAATTATACTCCTATTTTCAATGTCTTGCCGGCCCGTATGATGTCAGAAGTTAGATTATTCCAGGCTTTTAACTGTTTGACACTCACTCGAAATTTCTTAGCAATACCACCCAAGGTATCCCCTTCTTTAATTTTGTAATAGGTTATTCCGTTTACAGAGTATCCTCCATTGACCGAGGTACGTTGTAGTAACTCGATCTCGGCTCTTCGATTGTGTATCAGTTCGTTGGCTTGATATGCCAAAATAGTGTCTTGCTTGTCAATATAAGTTCCTGCTTTCTCAATAGGTAAACAGAGTGCATAGTTCTTTCCTCCGGGGAGAATGTCTCGTGGATATTGCGGGTTTAGTCTTCGAAGCTCTGAAAGTGGAATGTCTAGATTATCAGCTATTTGTTTGAGGTGCTGTCGTTGTGAAGTGATGATGGTATCCGTAGCCATGATTAGTAATGGATCGGATGGACATATGCCGTGTAACTGAGCATAGTTCATGGCATATGCTGCTGCGATGAAGATGGGTAGATACCCGCGTGTTTCCTTTGGCAGAAAAGGATAGATGCTCCAGAAATCGCGTTTGCCACCTGCGCGGTGAATCGCTTTGTTGACATTACCTGGTCCACAATTGTAAGCCGCAATGACAAGGTTCCAATCATTAAAAATTTGGTATAATGCGGACAGGAAGCGGCATGCTGCCTCTGTAGAACGAATGGGATCCATGCGTTCATCCACCAACGAATTAACTTCCAATCCATACTTTTTTCCTGTGGCAGGCATAAATTGCCAAAGTCCTGCTGCCCCCATATGCGAATGAGCATGTGGGTTTAACGCAGATTCGATGACGGGTAGATAGCACAGCTCGTAGGGAAGTTCATGTCTGGCAAGTATATCTTCAAATATTGGAAAATAGTATTCTGCTTTGCGTTGTAGCGATGCCAACTGTCTCGGACTATGTTTGACATATCGGAGAATATATCTTCTAACTACTTCATTGTAAGGGACTTCGATTATGAATGGAAGCGCCTGAAGACGTTGTTTATAAATGGAGTCTGGCAGTTCAGCGATCAGTGTGTCGGAGTAACACTCAGTGGTATCAATCCAAGCCAATGCCTCATCAAAATATACGGGTGTACTATCTACATAGAGGCTATCTTGTGCAAAGGCTATTGCACTAACAAGCAAAAACAATATGAACAATAATTTTTTCAAAATACGAATAGATTAATTAGAAATTGATAGCTACTTTTATTTCAGCACTACGTTGATGTTGTAGATCGTAATATAGTTCTGGATAGACATTGAGCGATAAGTCGGTAGATATGTCAAAATCAAACAATTGTGCATCTACATATGCATCTATCAAAGTCAATGCATAGACGATAACCGTAGCAGCTATAGATAAGTCTCGATTACGACGTGTTTGGTTTTGCCATTCTTTTAATCGGTTCATATAAGCATCTTGACCGCCCATACGTTCGATGGTGTAACCTTCTGGTAGGATGGCAATATACGATTTATCTGGGGCGTTACTTACTTGTCCATCACGTATGTCATAATAGATATCTCTATACGCTGCTTTGTAGCCGATATATTGGTTGTTGGTATAGGTAATTCCGTAGATACACCCCATGAAACCACCATAGACAATGGGTAATTTCCAGTAACTGCGGTTGTATATTTGTCCTAATCCAGGCACAATAGCGCCCAACCACACTGCTCGTATCGGGTCTGGCTTCCAAAACAATCGGTCGATCTCTTTTTGAGTTAATGGAGTGGTGTCTTGGGCCATAGTACGAACAGTTACAGCCAAGGAATCTATAACCAATGTTTGTTGAGATGTAGAATCATTGGGCATTGCAACTGCAATAGCTGAGAATAAAAATAACAATATGTATAGTACTAATTGTTTCAAATGAGTCTATTGATTATAGTATTGAGTTCTTCTTCATTACGAAATGAGATTACTACTTTGTTAGCACTAATTTTTACAGGTAACCGAAGATTTTGATTGAGTAATTCTTGTTGCTCACTATAAGAAACCAATTGTTTGCTTTCTTTTTTGGCAGGTTTGCTATCGCTTACTAACTCCTCTACTTTCCTTACAGATAAGCCATTCTGCAAAATTTTCTTGTAGATATTCAGTTGTTGTTCTGGCGATGGCGAACCTAGTATAGCTCGTGCATGTCCCATGTCAATCTTCTTCTCCTTGATACCCAGTTGAATCTCTGCGGGTAATTTCAAGAGACGCAGATAGTTGGCTACTGTGGCGCGCTTTTTTCCAACCCGTTCGGACATGCGTTCTTGCGTTAGTTGGTATTCATCCATCAAGCGTTGATAAGCGAGTGCGATCTCTATTGCGTCCAAGTCTTCGCGTTGAATGTTCTCAATCAAAGCCCATTCCATGACTTGCTCATCTTTGGCAGTTCGTACATAAGCAGGAATGGTTGTTAAACCGGCCATCTTTGCTGCACGATAACGGCGTTCACCTGCGATAATCATGTACTTGCCATCAGCATCTTTACGCAAGGTGATAGGGGAAATTACACCATGATCACTAATTGATTGCGACAATTCTTGTAAAGCTTCCTCGTCAAAAGTATGACGAGGCTGGTCGGGATTGGCATAAATCTTGCCAAGTGCTATCTCGTTGATTGACGAAGAGCCTGCTGTAGCGACATGAGTGGTATCTATAAGGGCATCTAATCCTCTTCCTAAACCGAGTGTCTTTTTCATAAAATATATTATTGTCTTCTGATCAGTTCTTTTGCTAAGTTGATATAATTTTTTGCTCCTTTGCTATGGCGATCATATTCTAACACAGACATACCATGACTAGGTGCTTCGCTGAGACGTACATTGCGCGAGATGACGGTGTTGAAAACCAAATCACCAAAATGGCGCCGTACTTCATCATGTACTTGTGCAGATAGTCTCAAGCGACCATCGTACATCGTAAGTAGAAAGCCTTCGATGCGTAAGCTTGGATTGAGGTTAGACTTGATAATCTTAATGGTATTCAATAGTTTAGCTATGCCCTCTAACGCGAAAAACTCACATTGTACAGGAATGATAATGCTATCGCTGGCCGTCAATGCATTGATGGTAATCAAGCCTAGGGATGGTGAACAATCTATCAAAATATAATCATACTCTGATCGTAATGCTCCAAGTACACGTTTGAGAATGTTTTCGCGTTGTTCGATATTGAGCATCTCTATTTCTGCTCCTACCAAATCAATATGTGAAGGAATCATATAAAGATTGTCAATACTTGTCGGCAGAACAGCAGTGGTAGGATCAATGTTGTTGATCAAGCACTCGTACACAGTATTCTCTAATTGCTGTATGTCCACACCCAAACCAGATGAGGTGTTGGCTTGGGGGTCTGCGTCCACCAGCAGAACACGTTTACCCTGTTGTGCTAAAGCGGCGGCTAAATTGATGGAGGTTGTTGTCTTACCAACTCCTCCTTTTTGGTTGGCTAATGAAATGATTTTTCCCATATATTATGTACTAAGTTTTCGTTATGTTGTTACTTAATTTTAAATTCCCATAAATAAGCTAGATTTATACTCAGCCCTATTGGATTTGCAAAACTAAAGTAGTCAGTTGTTCGATTTTCGAATATA
>JAZOVR010000091.1:0-24719 GCA_045658785.1 Paludibacteraceae bacterium
AAAATATTGCAGGCAAACGAATTACTCTAACAGAAAACGATCAACATACTATAGATGTTTATGTAAAAAGAGAGAATCGTTATTGGTTAGAATTTAGTTGTGCAGAAATATCCTCCAAATTAACAGAGTGTGGATACGAACTATCTGATGCACAATATTATATTTCTGAGTTTGATGCTAACGGCAATCTAATAAGAACCCGCGAGAAACCCAAAAGTTCAAGTTCAGATAAGTGGCTTTTCGCAGCAGAAAATGCTGCGACTGTGCAAGCTTACATAGATGTATATGGATGGAAATATAGAACGGACGGTTCAATCATTTATAATGAAGTTAAAGTGTTTACGGTCTATTTTAACAAACTGTCTCTCGAAAACATAAAAGGGCGGCAAACTACTTTAACAGCAAATGATCCGCATACATACGTGTATTATGTAGATAATGCTATACCTGTTACTGGTGTGTCGTTAAATACTAGTTCCGTAAAACTAAAAGTAGGTTATATGACAAATTTGAAAGCCACTGTTACGCCTAGCAATGCTACAAATACATCCGTTAGTTGGACATCTTCAAATCCATCTGTAGCATCTGTATCTTCTGGAAAGGTAAGTGGAGTTTCTGCTGGAGTAGCGGTAATTACCTGTAAGACTAATGATGGTGGATATACGGCCACATGTCAAGTTACTGTTACTGACAGCGGTTCTTCTACTACTAACTATACAGTGTCAGTAAGTTCTAATAATACAACAATGGGTACAGTTACAGGAGGTGGGCAATATGCATCTGGAACTGTAGTGACGCTCACAGCAACACCCAAAAGTGGCTACAAGTTTACAAAGTGGAGTGATGGAACAATTAAGAATCCATACACATTTACAGTAACTAAAGATGTGACTTTGACCGCTTACTTTGAAAAAGAAAGTTCGTCTGGTACTTACGAAATCACTTGTGAAGAAGCGGCAGCGATAGCAGCCTCTTTGCCACACAATACACCAACCACCGAAACATATACTGTCATTGGATATGTAACGGAAACAGACGGTGTGATTTCAAGAGAACAACAAAGATTTTGGATGGCAGACATTCAAGGAGGTGGCAAGGTGTTCCAATGCTATTGGGGAAATGTGACAGAAGTTATGAGTTTGGGAGATAAAGTTGCTGTAAAAGGTCAGATTATGCGTTATAATTCTACCTATCAAATCAAGAATGGTGATGTAGTATTATTGCAACCTAATGTACAAGATTTGTTTTGGAACTTTAGTAACAATGAGTTCAATTCTCTAGGAACTATATCATCCCAAAAAACAATCAATGGGCTTACCATTAACGCAACAAGCAGTGGAACAGTAGTTATTGATGCAAGTTCACATACCATTGATAACTTATCTTTCACTCATCGTCTTAAATTAAATGGTACAGGTACTGCTAATTATCGCTCATTGAAATTTAATGTTGCAGGCGATTGCACTATTGATATCTACCTTAAGTCTGCTAATAGTTCTGAAAACAGAACATTACGTGTTGATTTTGGGACATTTAATAGTAGTAAGAATCAAACTATTTCTGCTACATCATCTATTGCCAAAAGAACTATTTCATATACAGGAAACGCTACTACTATATATGTATATGGTGCGGCTGGCGGAGTGAATCTTTATGGAATTCAGATTAATTATAATTCTTCAATATAATTGAAGTAAAAAAAAACTGCCTTAAAATTTGGCGCATTCATATATTTTTGTACTTTTGTGCATCATTTGTGTTCGTCAATGTGTCTTCTACAAATGAGCAGTACTTTTATAATCCCTCCTTATCGATTCGTGCTAATCAGCGTAATTTAGTGTCTTATGGTTTAGAATTAAGCAGTAGTACGATTCAGCGTTGGAAGGAATTGTACATAGATAATCCTCAGTTAGTACAGTCGCCATTAGAATTACCGAAGTCAGGTTTATGGGATAGTTCATTCTTACCGAAATTTAGTTCATGGGGAGGGTATAGTTTGGGGAGTGAGATGTAAAGCTCACTCCTAAAGAAAAAGAAAAAATCAGTATATGTAGTTATTGGGTATAACTACTACTTATTATAACCGTTTGACAAAAGTGTACAAAAATGGGACACTTCATCTCTTTTCGCGCGCGCATGCATAGTTTAAGGTGTAGGAAGGAGAGAAGAGTAAAAAAAGATAAAAAAACTAGGAATTGTTTGGTCGTGTCAAATATTAAATGTACCTTTGCAGCCTAATTCGCGTACCGTTCATGCGTCACTTGCGAATTTGATAAAAATACATTAATGCTAGAAAGCCGCTGTATAATAACGGAATAGGTGTGGTATTTATGCTTTGCAGAACAGATCCCCCACTTTCCGCAAAAAAAGGACGATTTGTCTGTCTGAGTTTACTCAAGCAAGCAAATCGTTCTTTTATTTTGCAAGGATGCCGTCGGCAGACTTAGGGATTACGCAGAAATCCCCCACTTTCCGCCAAAATACAAAGATAGAGCGTATCGGTGTGATACGCTCTATCTTTTTTTTTATATAGGCCTATGTCTTACTTTTTGCGGAAGTATGCCACTGCGTTGTCAAACAGAGGTTGGCATTTGTTGCCAGCGATATTGGTGAACACGCCCTCTTCCCAGCGCTCGGTGTGACCCATCTTACCTAGGATCTGACCATTCTTGGAGATGATACCCTCAATGGCATAATACGAGCCATTAGGGTTGTGAGGTGCTTCCATCGTCGCCTCGCCCGTCATAGGATCAGCATAACGGAATGCCACTTGTCCGTTCTCAAAGAGCTCCTTCGCCAGTGCCTCGTTTACCACAAACTTACCTTCGCCGTGACTAACTGCAATAGAGTGAGTATCACCTACTTGCATGCCGCGCAACCATGGGCTGGCGGTGGTAGCCACAGTAGTCGTTACCATCTGCGAGATGTGGCGGTTGATATCATTGCGGAACAGAGTTGGAGAGTCTGGAGTCACCATACCCAATTTGCCGTAAGGCAACAGACCACTCTTCACCAATGCTTGGAATCCGTTGCAGATACCCAGGATCAGACCACCACGGTCGATGAGGGCTGTGATAGCTGCGCCGACCTTTTGGTTGTTGATCACGCTTGCAATGAACTTGCCACTGCCGTCTGGTTCGTCACCCGCTGAGAAACCACCCGCAAACATCAGGATATGGCAGCGGTTGATATGCTCTACCATCTCGTCGATACTGGAGAGGACATCCTCGCCTGTGAGGTTGCGGAAGATAGTAGTCTCCACCTCTGCACCTGCCTTGCGCCATGCCTTAGCAGAATCGTAGTCGCAGTTGGTGCCTGGAAATACTGGTATATAAACAATAGGATTCTCTATAGCGGGACCATTATAATCAACAACATCAACAACTTTATTTTCAACAACTTCCGCGGCAATCAACTCCCTGCCGCGGCAAGTGATACCTGCAGGCAGGAGGTCGGTATGCTGCGCAGGGACGGCGGATGGGTAGATCTTGTCGAACTGACCACAGCAAGCCTTCAACAATGCCTCGCGAGAGATGTGCTCGTTATTGATAATCAATGCACTACCCTCCACTACTGTACCCAAATATTGAGCTGCTGGCAAGGCGAGTTCTTCGGTTGCCTCTACGAGGATAGAACCGTAGTTATAGTCGAAGAGTTCGTTCTCGGCGATTTGGATATCTACCGCGAGTTCGTTACCAAAACTCATCTTTGCCAAAGCCTCTGCTACGCCACCGAAGCCTAGCGCAAAGGTAGCGCAAACCTTGCCTGATTGGATAGCGTTAGTAGTGAAGTTCCAGTTCTCTTTCAATTGCTCTACATTAGGCATATAATTGGCCAACGCGTTGTGCTTGATGAGGTAGAGCTTGTTGCCCGCTTTCTTGAGGTCGGTAGAAACCACCTTATCAGCTGGCACGGTCGTGATACCGAAAGCAATCAAGGTAGGAGGTACGCTGATATGCTCAAAAGTACCCGACATGGAGTCTTTACCACCGATACTTGGCAAACCGAAAGCCACTTGCATCTTCAATGCACCAAGAAGTGCAGAGAGTGGTTTGCCATAAGCATGCTCGCTGCTCATACGCTCGAAATACTCTTGGTAAGAGAAGCGCATCTTACTATAATCCGCACCTGCTGCTACGACCTTGGTACATGCCTCCACAACAGCGTATGCTGCGCTGTGGTATGGGCTCCAGTCGGCAATGAATGGGTTGTAACCAAACGCCATGATACTAGCGGTATTGGTATAGCCATCGGTTGGGAGTTTTTGTACACTCACTTGTGTCTCAGAGAGTTGTGTCTTTCCGCCGAATGGCATGAGTACAGTGCTACGACCGATAGTCGCATCGAAATTCTCAATCAAACCCTTTTGTGAAGTGACATTAGCATCTGCCATCACCTTCACCATTTTCTCCTCGAGGGTAGCTCCTTCTACGGTTTGTGCAAATGGGTTCTTCTCCTCGACAGGCAAGATAGCGGCTGAAGCAAAGTGCTTAGCACCTGCGCTGTCGATAAACTCGCGGGTGAGGTCGGCGATGAGTTCGCCCTTGTAGAACTGACGCATACGACCGCTATCGGTGACATCCGCCACATGGGTATATTCGATATTATCGAGGTGGCAATAGTGCTCCATCTCAGCACGGTCTTTGGCCTCGATGACTACTGCCATACGCTCTTGTGACTCGCTGATAGCCAATTCAGTAGGATTCAAACCGCTGTACTTAGTTGGCACACGGTCGAGGTAGATATCGAGTCCGTCGGCAAGTTCGCCAATAGCTACGCTGACACCACCTGCACCGAAGTCGTTGGACTTCTTGATAAGGCGAGTAGCTTCAGGACGACGCATGAGGCGTTGGAGTTTGCGTTCCTCAGGTGCGTTACCCTTTTGTACCTCGCTACCGCAGGTCTCGAGAGATGCTTCGGTATGCTCCTTAGATGAACCCGTAGCGCCACCTACTCCATCACGACCTGTGCGGCCGCCAAGCAGAAGGATGATATCGCCTGCTGCAGGGCTCTCACGGCGAATATTACTTGCTGGAGATGCACCTACTACGGCACCTACCTCGAGGCGTTTCGCCACATAGGATGGGTGGAAGATCTCGCGCACATGGGTGGTAGCCAGACCTATTTGGTTGCCGTAGCTGGAGTAACCCGCCGCTGCCTTGCGAGAGATGATCTGCTGTGGCAGTTTGCCAGGCATGGTCTCTGCTACTGGCTTATAGATGTCGCCTGCGCCCGTTACGCGCATAGCTTGATAGACATATGCACGACCAGATAGTGGGTCGCGGATAGCACCACCGAGACAGGTACTTGCGCCACCGAATGGCTCGATCTCGGTTGGGTGGTTGTGGGTCTCATTCTTGAATTGGAGCAGCCATTTCTCGGTCTTGCCATCCACATCCACATCGATGAAGATAGAGCAAGCGTTGTTCTCCTCGCTGACCTCCATATCGTCCAAAAGACCTTTCTTGCGCAGGTAACGCGCACCGATAGTAGCGAGTTCCATGAGGCATAGCGGTTTCTCTGTGCGGCCGAGTTCCTCGCGGATATCATGGAACATGCCCAAAGTGCTCTCGATCTCGTCTTTCACGAAGGAGTCGTCGATCTTGATGGTCTCGAGGATGGTGGTGAAAGTGGTGTGACGGCAGTGGTCAGACCAATAGGTATCGAGAATACGGAGTTCGGTCTCGGTAGGATTGCGTTGCTCCTTTTGGAAATAGGTGACTACTTCGTGCAGGTCGTCGGTATTCATCGCGAGTCCCCACTCTTTGCAGAATGCCGCATACGCTTCGCGTGGCATAGTGATAAAGCCATCAAGCTGCGCGAGCGGTTTGACATCGGCTGTTTGGTTTTGCGAGAGTTGGCTGAGGTCTTTCTCGCGTGACTCTACGGCGTTGATGTAGTAGTGACGGATCTTGTCTAGATCAGCATCGGTCAATTGCTCGTCAAAGACGAGGAGACGGCTAGAGCGAATCTCTACCTCGGCATTAGGGTCGATGAGGTGGACGCAGTCCACAGCCGAAGATGCGCGTTGGTCGAACTGACCAGGCAAGTACTCTACGGCGAGGTACTTCTTGCCTGATAGCCCCATCGCCTCATCGCCTATTTCCACCGTGTCGGTTACGGTCTCGCCGAAAACGCTGTAGCGGCATTGCTCGAGTAATTCTGGTGTAAAACCAAAGAGGTCGTACACATTGATATAGCGGAGCGATTGCAGGTGGAGTTGGAGGTTCTCGTTGAGCTCGTTTTTCAAACTGCGAGCCTCTACCTGAAACGCAGGACGCTTTTCTACGAAAATTCTATAGTTCATATTGTTTATGTTATTCTCCTTGCTCGCAAGCTCGCAGAAATCTTATTAAATCTGTTTTGGACGAGTGAAAGCGAGCGATAAGATTTATTTAGATTTCTTGGCGCTTGCGCCATAGGAGTATTATATCACTGTATTAACTACTTTCTCTGTTTGTTCACGGCGGAAGTCCTCGAGTTGAGCGAGGAGAGTGCTGTCTTGCAATGCAAGGATAGCCACTGCAAGCAGAGCTGCGTTCTTAGAGCCGTTGATAGCTACTGTAGCCACTGGGATGCCTGCTGGCATCTGCACGATGCTGAGGAGGGAATCCAATCCGTCAAGAGTTTTGCTGCGGATAGGTACTCCAATCACAGGAAGTGAGGTGAGTCCAGCTATGACACCTGCGAGGTGTGCGGCGCCACCTGCACCAGCGATGATGATACTCAGACCACGCTCTCGAGCGGACTCTGCCCATTTCATAAGCTCATGAGGAGCACGGTGCGCACTGATGACGCGTTTATCTACTTCAATTCCAAATTGCTCAAGGGTCTCAATGGCGGGAGTCATCACCTCCAAATCGCTGGTTGAACCCATTACTACGCCTACTTTCATATATTTCGTATTATTTAATTAAACTTTCAATAAAAATAAGTATTTTTAATAATAACGCTACAAAGGTACAAATAATTTTGCATATAGGCAAATCATGTATCAAAAAAGGTCAAAAAAAGTATGATTAAGATAGAAGAAGTACATTTATCACAGCATATCAAAATATTCTCCATCTACGTACTAAGCGCAAGATAGCTGTAGGAATCAAAGCTACAAAAAACAACAAAATGGTATTCCACACCCCTGGCACCGACACTTTAGCCCTACCCCTCATCATCGCTCTCACAGCACGGCGAGCTAAATAATCTGGTTGCACGATATAGCCTAGTACCAATCCCATTTTCGTAAGCCATGGGCGAATATTGTACAATCCCGTATTGATGGCTCCTGGAGTCACATTGGTCACATATACTCCCTTCTCCTTCAATTCGATATGTACAGAGCGAGTAAAGTTGCTCAAGAATGCTTTGGTTGCACCATAGGTACTCAGGCGTTGCACGGCAATATCCGCAGTGATCGAACACATATTGAGGATATATCCTTTGCCTCGCTTGACCATGTCTTGCGCGAAATAGTATATCAACATAGCGGGGGTATGCATATGAAGATGGAATATCAACTGGTTAAATCCCTCAGAGTCTGCCAAGAAATCGCAATCATGATATACACCTGCGTTATTGATCAGCACTTCTACTTCTAGCTTCTCTGCCTGGCAATAGTCATACAATTCTTTGGCTGCATCTTGCACCCCAAGATTGCGCACCAATGACACGACCTCTACACCAAAATCTTGGCGCAACACTTGTGCTTTATCATGTATAGCGTCTTCGTTGCTGACAATGAGAAGCTTATATCCCTTTTGTGCCATAATTCGGGCATATTCATACCCACATCCTGAACTAGCACCTGTGATTAATGCAAACATACGAATATAACAATTATAAATTTTGAATTAAGAGTTACGAACAAAACAATACAATCAATAGCTGGCCTGCCATGACGCGGAGGAACATCGTGAGTGGATAGACCGTAGCGTAGCAGACAGAGGCCTGGTCGTTCTTGTCCGACAGACTCTGCGCATAGCCCAATGCCGGAGCACCCGTCATAGCACCTATCAAGAGACCAACGACCTTAAAATAATTGATTCTCATCACTTTATATGCCACAAAGCCGACCAATACCAGCGGAATCATCGTGATGAGCAGCCCATAGAGTACCCACATATATCCGCCATCGATAATCGTGGAAACAAAGCCATCACCCACACTCAATCCCACAGCCGCCAAGAACAATGTCAAACCCACCTGACGGAGCATCATATTGGCAGACGTGGTGGCGAAAGTCACCATATTGTAATACGGTCCAAAGCGACCTATGAGCAGTGCCACAATGAGCGAACCACCTGCTAGTCCCAACTTGAAGGAGATACTCATCCCCGGAATAGCAATAGGTAGAGAGCCAAACAACACACCCAAGAAAATACCAAAGAATATCGGCATCAAGTTAGGCAAATCCAACCGCTTGAGCTCATTGCCAAACATATCTGCCACATGGCGCACATCATCTCTATCCCCTACCACCATGATGCGATCACCCAACTGAAGAATAAAATCTGGCGTAGCTAGCAACTCTACACCCGCACGGTTGATACGCGTGATAGTCGCGTGGTAGCGATGGCGGACATCAAACGAACTCAGGCGTTTACCATTGCACTCGGTACGCGTCACCACGATACGACGAGAGATAAGGTGATTGCTTCGCTCACGCCCACGGAAGCCATAGTGCGTGACCTCGCCCAAGACTTGCAAATCCTTCTCATGACGCTTATCGGAGACTATACGGATGATATCGTTGGGATTCAGGACTGTAGTAGAATCTACCAGTTCGTCGGTTCCATCTGCACGCGTAACACGGCTCACCATCATCTGACTGATAGGACAAATAGTATATAACTCATTGAGCGTAACAGGATTAGCAATCGACAAACGAATATCCACACAAATAGGATCATCGTCTGATACATGTTCTTGACGGAGTGCCTCGTCTTCCTTGCTTAGATTGACTCGGCAGCACCAACGGATCAGTTCGAACGACAGGATAAGTCCCACTACACTAAGCGGATAAGCCAACGCATACCCCATAGCGATATTCGGTGAAGCCATGTGGAGATCCGCTGCCGTCTGCTGTACCGCACCCAGAGAAGGGGTATTCATGACCGCACCTGACATGATACCCGCCATAGTGGTCATATCGGTGTGCGTGAGATAATGCAAAGCAATGGTAATAAGACAGCCTAACAGGACAATAGCAATGGCAAGGAGATTCAGGCGAAGCCCACTCTTACCAAAGGGGGAGAAGGATGGACCGACCTGAAGACCGATAGAATAGATAAAGAGGATAAGTCCTAGATTCTTGGCAAAAGAGGAGATCTGCGGGTCGATGGATATTCCAAACGATGCGAGCGCAATACCAACAAACAAGATCCATGTTACTCCAAAAGTGAAATTCTTGACCTTGATATGCTCACCTGCCCAAAGTCCCAAGAAAACAACCAAAGTTAGCATAACTATTGATTGAGTCACGGAGGGCGCTAAAAACAACTCATTAATAAATTCCATGATTATTTTATATTAACGACAACACTGACAACGTTGCGCGGCAATCAACATCCTGCCGCGCTCTGGGTGGAAAGTGTTTTAACTAATCTAACAAGTGCTTCGGTCACGGCGCGCAAGGTAATTTGTTCCCTTTCGCGGGCAGCACCGAAATGAAAACACTTCGCCTCAGTACCATTTGGCGTCGCCCATGCAATCCAAACCGTACCTACGGGTTTGTCTATTGTACCGCCCGTAGGACCTGCAATACCCGAGGTCGCAATGGCATAATCGGTGTGCATTAGCGCGCGAACCCCTTCGGCCATCTCGCGAACGGTTTGTTCGCTAACTGCTCCGTGCTGCATGAGTGTATCATGCTGTACGCCTAGTACTTGCTCTTTGATAGCATTGTCATAGGCTACCACCGAACCCATATAGTAGGCAGATGCCCCCGATTGTGCATTCAGCGCAGCTGCTAGACGACCACCCGTACAACTCTCTGCAGTGGCGATGGTCTTGCCCTGCTGCTTGAGCAGACGACCAGCCAGTGCCTCTAGCGAGATGTCTTCGGTGGCAAGCAGATAGTCGTTGATCAGCGGAAGAAGGGTGTCCATATGAGATTGGAGTTCTTCTTCTGTCGCTTCACCATAGCTGCTCAGACGCAGGCGGATTATTCCGTCCTTGGGCAAGTAAGCCAGATGAATATAGGATGGCAGAGCATTCTCCCAGTCTTCGATGCGTATAGCAAGTTTGGATTCGGGAATACCAGATACTAAAATTGTCTTGTGGACAATTTGTCTAATGTCGAATGTCGAATGTTGAGAGTCATTGACTTTCGACTCTTGACTTTCAACTTTAGACTCATTGACTTTCGACTGTAAATACGGAAGCACCTGCTCCGTCATGGCAATCTTCATCTCGTGCGGCACGCCCGGCATGGCAATCAGGTATTTAGGGTATTGAATGTCGAATGTCGAATGTTGAATGTCGAATATCGAATGTTGAATGTCGAATGTCGAATGTTGAGAGTCGAATGTTGAATGTCGAATGTCGAATGTTGAATGTTGAGAGTAAGTGGATACAGCCTCGCTGATTTCATTAACTTTCAACTTTTGACTTTCAACTTTAGACTTATATTCAAACACCATAATCGGTGCACTACCTACTCTATTGGGCAGAATAGTGGCAGATTCAGGGACCAGCCATTGGGTGGCTGTGAGGCGATTGAGTGCCTCAGGGCGGTCCTTATATAGTTCGCACACGTGTGCGCGCACATGCGGATCTTCCACAAGTTGCGTAGCAAAATACTCGCACATCACATGCTTGGTGATATCGTCTTTGGTAGGACCTAAACCACCTGTAGTGAGGACAATATCCGCATGAGAAAACGCTTCGTCCAATGCCTTGAGGATATGTTCACGATCATCATGTACGGATGTAATCTGATACAATTCAATCCCCACCTCATTGAGGCGCTGTGCCATCCAAGCGGAGTTGGTATCCACCACTTGACCAATGAGTAATTCGTCACCGATAGTAATAATTGAAGCAATCATTTGTCTAGTGTTTAGTGAACACGGCGTTGCTGCTACTGTTTAGTGATTTGGATTTTACGGCTAAACCAGTAAGTACCTTAGCTTCAGTATCAATCAATTTTTCTATTTCATTGAATTCATCATTCGAAATATAGCCGAGATCACACGCAACATCCATTTGTGCTAAGACCTCCATCAATGAGCCATATGCAATCGCAAAAAAATGAGCTTGGTCTTTTGATGATACACGTCCTGTGCCTTCTGCTATATTAGAGGGTAAAGAAACCACTGCTCTACGTAACTGATCACATAATGCATATTGCTCTTCTCGTGGAAACTTTTTCAAAAGTTCATATACTTTTTTAACCAATTCTTTTGCATAGATATATGCATTCAATTTTCTAAAACTATTCATATCCTTTTTTATCGATTTTTTTATATCAGTAAGGATCTGCCCAGCCATTAAACACTAAACAGTAGCCCGAAGGGCGTCCACCAAACGGCAGCTTTGCTGCCTCCCTAAACTCTAAACAGTAGGCACATAGTGCCGTTCTCTAAACATAGGGCAAACTATTGTTTGCACTGGCGTTTCCATTCAGAAGCGACCAACGAAAGCTCATCATACCACGCTTGACCAAAACGGCGGATGAGTGGCTCCTTGAGAAACTGATAGATGGGAATATGAAGTTTCTTTCCCAACACACGTGCGCAATGGCAAATATCCCAGCGATGGTACTCTACCCCGATCATATCGCCCACATGATTCAAGCGAATGGGATATAAGTGACAAGAAATAGGCTTTTTGAAGTCTATCTTTCCCGCATTATATGCCTTCTCTATCAGGCAATAGCACCAACCATTGTGGTCGGTTCGAGCAAAGACACAGTCTTTGTCGTTCACAATAGAGGTTACCTTCTCACCCGATGGGTCAAGGTAAGACAGCCCCTGTGCTTCTACTACAGCACGAGCTTCTTTGGTCATATCGGGCAGGATAATTGGCAATATCTCACGTATCTTCTCCTCCTCTTCATCGGTAAGCGGAGCACCAGCATCGCCCTCTATGCAGCAACAGCCACGGCATTTATCTAAATCGCAGCAGAAGTCCTTCTCCAGAACATCCAGACTGACTAATGTATTTTGAATTAAGAACATGTTTGTTTATGTGCCTAAGTCGCACGTATTGAAAAGTTTCCAAGTTTCAATTTCGGTGGCAAAGGTACAAAAAAAATTGCACATGAGCAAGTATTTTTCTCAATTTTGTTCTGCGAACCTTATGAAAAGTTCCCCGCAGGCTACCCAATCCCTTCGTGATCCGACGGAGCGCAACGAAACGCATTCCTTCAGGTCATCAGCTGCACATAAATACCCATCGCACCTCGAATGAGATGCGATGGGTTTTTAGTAGTTATTCTAGATTGGCTAGTTCTGCTAGTTTGGCTAGATTATCTAGATGAATCTTACAAGGTCTTTGCTACCTCGATTTGCTCGAAGGTCTCGATGAGGTCGCCTTCAATGATATCGTTGTAGCTCTTGATGCTCAAACCGCACTCCATGTTGAGACCTGCCTCCTTGATATCATCTTTACCATGCTTGAGCGAAGAGAGTTCGCCTGTGTGGATCACGATACCGTCACGGATCACGCGGCATTTGTTAGCACGTTTGGCCTTACCCTCACGCACGATACAACCTGCGATAGTACCAACCTTGGAGATACGGAAAGTTTGCAATACTTCGAGAGTAGCAGTAACCTCCTCTTTGATCTCTGGCGAGAGCATACCTGCCATAGCAGACTTAATCTCATTGATGGTATCGTAGATGATGGAGTAGATACGGATATCAACCTCCTCGTTCTCAGCCATCTTACGCGCTGTGCTGGTAGGACGCACGTTAAAGCCGACGATAATTGCATCAGATGCAGCAGCGAGAAGGACATCAGAGTCGGAGATTGCACCCACAGCACCGTGGATAACATTGACTTGGATATTCTCGGTAGAGAGCTTGATGAGCGAGTCTTTGAGCGCTTCCACAGAGCCGTCCACGTCACCCTTAACGATGATATTGAGCTCTTTGAAGTCGCCAATAGCCAAGCGACGACCGATCTCGTCCAAACCAACGTGTTTCTTAGTGCGAAGCGACATCTCGCGTTGCAATTGCTCGCGTTTATTAGCAATCTCGCGTGCCTCTTGCTCGGTAGCCATCACATTGAACTCGTCACCCGCTTGAGGTGCACCGTTGAGACCAAGGATAAGACATGGCTCGCCAGGAAGAGCCTGTTGGATGCGTTGTCCACGCTCGTTGAACATGGCTTTGATCTTACCATGATATACACCTGCGAGGACAATATCGCCATGATGGAGTGTACCATCTTGCACGAGGATAGTAGCCACATAACCGCGACCTTTGTCGAGTGAAGACTCGATGATAGAACCTTTGGCACGACGTTTAGGGTTGGCCTTGAGCTCGAGCAATTCTGCCTCAAGGAGCACTTTCTCCAAGAGTTCGAAGACACCCTCACCCTTCTTAGCAGAGATATGTTGGCATTGGTAAGAGCCACCCCAGTCCTCTACCAGGATATTCATATTGGAGAGTTGCTCTTTGATCTTGTCTGGGTTAGCCGTTGGCTTATCGCACTTGTTGATGGCGAAGATCATCGGTACGCCCGCGGCTTGTGCGTGGTTGATAGCCTCGATGGTTTGAGGCATGACCGCATCGTCGGCAGCTACGATGATAATCGCAATATCCGTTACCTTAGCACCACGTGCACGCATGGCGGTAAACGCCTCGTGACCAGGAGTATCGAGGAAAGTGATGTGCTGACCATTCTTCAGCTGTACGTTGTACGCACCGATGTGCTGAGTGATACCACCTGCCACACCGGCGATCACGTTGGCATTACGGATATGGTCGAGGAGCGATGTTTTACCGTGGTCCACGTGACCCATGACAGTCACAATTGGGCAGCGCTCAGTGATATCCTCGTCGTTGATTACCTCGTCGGCATTGATCTCCTCAACTACCTCCGCAGAAACAAACTCGGTAGAGAAGCCGAATTCCTCTGCTACAAGGTTGATGGTCTCAGCATCAAGACGCTGGTTAATACTTACCATCACGCCGAGCATCATACAGGTACCAATGACCTTGGTCACAGGCACGTTCATCATCACGGCGAGGTCATTAGCGGTCACAAACTCGGTGAGTTTCAATACCTTGCTTTGCTCTTGCTCTGCGGCACGCTCTTGTGCCATCTTCTCGCGCTCTAGCTCGCGACGCTCACGTTTATGTTTGCTGGTAGTACTCTTACCCTTGTTGCCTTGGAGGCGTTGGATGGTCTCTTTGATCTGGCGTTGTACCTCCTCGTCATCGACCTCCACTTTGAAGCCTTTGGCTTTGTTGTTCTTCTTTTGAGGTTTTTGGTTGCGCGCATCATTCACGTCCACCTTATTTTGTTTGATGCGCTCGCGCTTGCGTTTCTCACCATCTTTAGGAGCATCAGCCGCATTACCTGGTTTGCCACCATTGTTGTTGGCAGCAGGTTTGTTGGCTTTGCGTTGTTGCTCGCGTGCTTCACGCTCTTTGCGCTTCTCCTCTTTGGTCTTCTTGGTAGGGTGCGTAGCGGTATTGATACTGCTCAAATCTATTTTTCCCACTACCTTTGGTGCATTCTTCAGCACAGGTTTTCCCAGACGGAACACTTCCTCCTCGGTTTGCTCTTGTGGAGCCGATTGCACGGTTGCCTCGGCTTTCTTGCTTTCTTCAGCCGCTTTGCGTGCAGCCTCTTCGGCAGCAGCCTTCGCTTCAGCTTCGGCTTTCGCTTGGGCGGCAGCTTTTTGCGCTGCTTTCTTAGCAGCTATGCGGGCTTCTTCGGCTTTTTGAGCTTCTTCGGCAGCCTTGCGTGCGGCTTCTTCTTCCGCTTTGCGTTTTTTATCCGCATCGAGGTCGATATTGCCTACCACCTTTGGTTTAGGCACCTCGGTTGGGATATGCTCCACTTTAGGTTTCTCTATTGCTATAGACTTAGGAATCTCGCGCTCTTGACGCTCTTGTGCTTGACGCTCTGCTTCCAATTTCAAGGCCATGTCCTTGTTAAATTCTTTAGCAAGCAGTAGGTACAAGTCGTCTTCGATACGGGTATTCGGGTCCGTAGCGATTTCCTTACCCTGCTTCTTACAGAATTCCACGGCGGTGGACATGCCGATGTTTAATTCTTTACAAGCTTTGATAAGTTTTATAGCCATATCGTCGGAATTGGCTTGTCGCACAGAATTCGCCATGCGAATTAAGGCGACCGCCATTCCTCCTCTTAACTCGAGCCCACGAGGCTCTCGTTAGTAAGCGGCTTTCGCCGCCATGGGACGGTTTCCCGCCTGTCAGGGGACTTCGTGGATTTTAGAGCGAGGAGGCCCTCCATTCCGGGAGGGGTTTTATTATTTATACTTAATTAGTCTTCAAATTCTGCTGCGAGGATAGCGATTACCTCGTCGATGGTCTCCTCCTCGAGGTCAACACGCTTGATCAGTTCTGCTTTATCTACGCCCAATACTGCCTTGGCGGTATCCAAACCGATAGCCTTGAACGCATCGAGTACCCATTGATCGATTTCGTCGTTAAACTCATCCAAGTAGATATCTTCGTTGTCAGCCTCGTCCATCTCACGGTAAACATCGATTTGGTAGCCCGTCAGCATGCTTGCCAACTTGATATTGTAACCACCCTTACCGATAGCCAATGACACCTCGTCTGGTTGCAAATATACATCCACTTTCTTCTCCTCCTCGTTCACAGTCATAGAAGAGATCTTAGCGGGTGCCAAAGCGCGTTGCACATAGAGATTGATATTAGAAGTATAGTGGATTACGTCGATATTCTCGTTGCGAAGCTCACGCACGATACCATGAATACGCGCACCTTTTATACCCACGCACGCGCCCACAGGGTCGATACGATCGTCGAATGACTCTACCGCCACTTTGGCACGTTCACCTGGGATACGCGCGATATTCTTGATGGCAATCAGTCCGTCGTGTACCTCGGGTACCTCTTGCTCAAAGAGACGTTGGAGGAACAATGGCGATGTACGAGAGAGGATGATCTTTGGATTTTGATTCTTATTATCTACTTGCACTACCACGGCGCGAACCGTATCACCTTTGCGGTAGAAGTCCGTAGGGATTTGATTTTGCTTGGGTAAATAGAGTTCGTTGCCCTCATCATCCAGGAGGAGCATCTCTTTTTTCCACACCTGATACAACTCGCCACTCACTACCTGACCGAGCATCTCACTATAGCGGAGATACAGATTCTCCTTTTGGAGATCCAAGATACGACTCGCAAGTGTTTGGCGCAGATTCAGGATCATACGACGTCCGAACGATGCAAACTCTACCTTATCCGTTACTTCCTCTCCGATCTCTGCCTCGTCATCAAGTTGCAAGGCCTCGGTGATACCCACTTGTGTATCTGGATTGGCCACATCATCGTCTTCCATCACAAGGCGGTTGCGATAGATCTCCAGGTCGCCTTTATCAGGGTTAATAATCACGTCGTAGTTCGCATCAGTATCATACATCTTGGTAATCACATTGCGAAATGAGTCCTCCAAGACGTTGATAAACGTTTGGCGGTCAATGTTCTTGAGTTCTTTGAACTCTGAAAAAATGTCAATCAAGTTGATTGATTGTTGTGTTTGTTTAGCCATTTCGTTGGAATTCGCTTGTCGCAACAACTGCCGCATGCGGCATTAAACGACCGCGATTCCTCCTCTATCCTCGAACCCACGAGGTTCTCGGATGTTTTTCGTAGGTTTGGACGAGGAGGTCCTCCATTCCGGGAGGGGTTTTTAATGTTTATTGTTATTATTCTAAAATTTCAGATCGTATTTTGTATATTTCACCGCATCGTATGCAAAGGTGAGTGTCTGTATCTCTTTTTGTTTGCGTTTCTTGCCTTCTACCTGCACCATGACTTCTGCCTCAATAGCAAACGTCGCTTCATCCACGCTCACAAGTACACCACGATATTTCTTCCCATCGGCTGCCAGCACTTCTACATCGTGACCTAAATGCTTCTGGTACTGCATCTTGGCTACAAAAGGCGCTGTCAAGCTCACACTACCCACTTCTAGCGAATAATCCTCCACTCCTTGCGCATCCAATTGCTCCACGAGATAGTGATTCAGCTCCGCACAAAAGTCCACATCCACGCCTTCCATCTTATCCACCTCAATGAGGATATCGTTTTGTGCGCTCACTTGCAGTGTAATCAGCTCATAGCCTGTACCTTGCAATTTATCTTCTACCCATGTCTTTAGTTCCTGTTTGTCGATCATAATCGCTCATTCTTAATTCAAAATTCTCAATTCTCAATTAAAACGAGGGAACCTTTTCGGCCCCCTCGTTCATTTCCGCTGCAAAATTAGTACTTTTTTGCGACATATGCAAATATTTTTATAAAAAAATATGAAAAATCTACTATTCTAACCACGGATATTGCTTTTTTAGGCTTTGCAAGCGTTTTTCGGTGCGTTCAGCAAAGGCTATCGCCTCCTCTGTATCTGGATGCAGAAAACGATGACTACGGTCACGCCACAGCTGATGCATGACCTGCATCTCGTGTTGCGTTGCAGCATTCATATATGTCTCCACAAAGCGCTGCCAGATACACTCCACTGCCAAGTTGGATGGATGCAGCATATCCTCCGCATAGTAGCGATAATCGCGCAGTTCGTCCATCATAATCTCGTAGGAGGGGAAGTAGGAGACCGCTATGTGGTTAGCTGTTAGACCGCTGGCGCTCTGAGAAGTTAGCTCGTCAATAGCTTGCAACAAGATGGCCTTGCTGAGTTGATTGGCATGAAGACCGTCCTTGATATGGCGAATAGGGCTCACCGTGAAGATCCAGTGTTTATCCGGCATACTCGCTACAATCGGCTGCCAGGTGGCCAGAATCTCCTCTACGGTCAATCGTCTGCGAACAAACTCTTTGGCAGGCAGCTTATGACAATTGGCCACGACCATACCATCCTTCTCGTAGATCCATGATGTGCCAAAAGTAACGATGATAGTAGATGCTTCCTGTACGGCATTGCGCAAAACAGCTAGACTATCTTCACAGCGCCTCAACACTACTTCTTTATCGGGATGCGAAAAACTGCCATGGTGCATCATCGAGTGCCACATATCGTTGTGGTGAATGATTTGGGTTTCGGCTAACGGATGAGGGGTATAGGTGAGTGATTGAGCAATCGACGCAGGATTGTACAACGTACCAAACGGATTAACGGTGGTTTGGAAGTAATGCGCTGCAAACTTGGCACCTATATTATCTGCAAAACACGAACCCAGTAGCAAGATCTTATCTTGATACCCTATCTTCTTCTCCGAAGGAGCAATATCTACTGATGTATATAGTTTCATCATCTAATTTCTAACAGCATAGCGTTCTACCAACTACAGCGCAGCGGTCTTTACTCAAAATGCATCACCCTGGATGGACTAATCTTCGTAATGATAGCAGATGGTGCCAACATCACCAACCAGGCCAATGCCAGTACGCCCACATTCAACACGAGGAACCAGCCCCAAGGAAATGCCATAGGCACATAGCTCACATAATACACGGCCGCATCCAGTGGTATGAGATGCGTAAAATACTGCAAGGCTATTATCCCGAATCCCACTATATTGCCCCATGCTACACCTTTGACTACCAACAGTATCGCCTCGTAAACAAAGATACGCTGCACAAAACGGTCATGAGCCCCCAATGCCTTGAGAGTGCCAATCAGAGTGATACTATCCAGTATCAATATAATCAATCCTGTGATGATACTAAATACAGATACGAGCAACATCAACACGATGATGATTACCACATTCATATCCAGCAGGTCCAACCATCCGAAAATCTGCGGATTGAGTTGTTCTAATGTTTGTGTATAAAACGCATTACCCGCCTCGTCCAAGCGGTTGGCTGTAGCAAAATAGACGCGGTCTGCTACCTCGTGCAAGTATTTCAGATCGTCTATCAGCACTTCTATGCCCGATACTTGCGTCTCCGTCCAATCATTGAGTTGTTGCACGAGCGATATATTCCCCAATACAAACATGCGATCCATCTCGCTCATACATGTATTATACAATCCCGATATGTATAACTTGCGCACACGCAAATTATTTTGCACAAAATAGCACAATATCGGATCTCCCACCGTCAGTTGCAATTGCTGAGCAAGCACAGTGGAGATGAGTACCTCATTCTGCGCGATGGGCAACTCACCGCTAACCAGATTTTCTGTAAAATAATCCCAGTATGCCGTTCCCTTGAAGATGATTCCCTGAAACGCACTATCCGTCTTCAATATACCAGGTTTGGAGGCAAATTCTGTCACCTTTGTCACATGGGGCAGACGCTGCAATTTCTGCAGCAAGGTGTCTGGCGCCTCAATAGGTCGCAGTTCGTAGGTAGCGTTGTTGTCAAAGTTCACCACCTGTATATGACTACCGAAGCCTGCCACCTTGCGTTGCACCTCTTGTTTGAAGCCGACTACCACCGAGATAGCTACAATCATCACCATCACGCCTATCACAATCCCCGCGAGGGCAACACGAACAGCAGGACGCGAAGCACGCACTTTCCCCTCTTGAGAAAAGTACAATCGTTTCGCTATTTTCCATTCTGCATACTGCATATCCTATCCCAACAAGACGGCTTATCACTGTTGCCACTCCAGCACACCCAGACGCTTCAATACCCAGCAAGCCACGATAGCAACCACAGTACCTACCATGAGGCCTCCTAGAATATCCAACGGATAATGCACGCCCAAATACATTCTACTATAGCAATTCGCTGCCACCCAAAGCATCAATCCTATGGTGGCTATTCTGTTGCGCCATATCAGCGAGAAGAGCAATGCGACCGCCATCGTATTCGCCGCATGGCTACTCACAAAGCCGTATCTACCACTCTTATAGCCATTCACCAGGTGCAACACTCCTTCTAGTTCGGGTACGCGCGAGGGACGTGGACGTGCCACCCACTGCTTGAGGATACCCGATGCGATAAAGTCGGCGAGTCCTACAGCAGCGACTATGGCCACAATCATCACCACGCAAACGGGTACTTTATGGAGCCATTTCACACTCGTAGGAGCTGGCTTACGATATCGCCATACTAGCAGTCCGATTAGCAGCAGATACAGAGGTATCCATGTCGTCTTGGCAGATATGATCCACATCACCGTATCCGCCCATGGTGCATGCCAGCCATTGATGGCCAACAACACCTCAGTGTCCATATGTAATAATTGTTCTAACATCTAACTTCTATCAGCGTAGCGGTCCAACAGCGTAGCGGTCCAACACCTATTCCTCATTCATCAGCACTGCCGTATGACATGCCACCACCCCTGCGGTCTCCGTGCGTAGGCGCGAGCGCCCCAATCCTACAGGCACAAAGCCCTCTCGAATAGCCATTTCCACTTCTTGTTCCGAGAAGTCGCCTTCTGGACCAATCAAAATAAGCACGTCCTTACCCTTGCACAGCGCGTCTTTCAGTTCGCGTTTCTCATCTTTATAGCAATGGGCAATATACTTATCCATTTCTCTCGCCTCTCGCCTCTCGCCTTTCGCCTCATTTCCGTACGTCTCCATCAGCGTAGCAAAATCCGTCAGCGGATTGAGTTTGGGCAGATAAGGCGTAAGCGACTGCTTAGCGGCGGATAGGATAATCTTCTCCAGTCGATCATTGCGCAAGTTCTTTCTTTCGGAGAAGCGGCAGAGTAGCGGTGTGATCTCATCCACACCTATCTCCGTGCATTTCTCCACCATCCACTCCAGTCGCTCGATATTTTTCGTAGGCGCAATCGCCACATGCAAGTAGATGTTGTGCGTCTTCTCTTGCTTCTCTTGGCTCAGAATCTCGAACTCGCAATGCCGAGGATGCGGATTGAGGATACGGGCATGGTATGTATTACCACGTCCATCGGTCAAGAGTATCTCATCACCACGATCATAACGTAGTACACGCACGCAGTGAGCGGACTCTTCCTCGCTGAGAAAATGATTTTGATCTATGTCCGGCGTATAAAATAAATACATTGTATCATCAATTTCGTTGCAGTTTCCATTTCTTACACTTCACCACCACATGTAGTAGCCATCAATCGGCTGCAAAGGTACACATTTTTTATGACATGTGCAATGATCGCCCCCTTTTTTTACAGCCTATCGCCCATCGCACCTCCGACGCGCCACTAAACAGCAGCGGCTCTGCCGCGTCCACCAAACCAGCAGCTTGCTGCTCGCCTATCACCCATTGCTTATAGCCTCAAGAAAGAATATATGTGATAAATACTATCAGTCTACCAGCACAACCCGCTATATCCCTCTTGTCCTTCTAACTCCTTGATGCGGACGAGATCGATAATAGGAGTACCGATAGCGATGCGTGCTTCGCGAAAAGCATCATCCTTATTAGCGACAATGATGCATTCTGCCCATTCGGTGACAGCTATCAAGTCCTCTTGCAACATCACATTGAGGTGTGGCAACTTGCTGGCTATCACGCTCTTGTTGCGTCCTATGAGGCGTGATAGACTTACATTCTTATCGTAGATACGCACGTCGTAACCTTTGCCGTGGAGTGCTTCGATCACATTCACGATGGGCGAGTTGCGCATATCATCCGTGCCTGCCTTGAAGCTCAGTCCTAGTACACCGATACGCATCTTAGGCAGTCCTTGTAGTGCACGTTTATCTTCGAGGTGCTCGATCTGACGCACCACTTGTGCGATATGCAGTTCGTTGCTATGCTCGATGGCATTGAGTACAGGTGTCTCCAGATAGAGGTCATGTGCTAGGGTTTTGAGTCCTTTGAGGTCTTTTGGCAGACATGAACCACCATATGCAAAGCCTGGTCGGAAGTAGTATGGTGAGATGTTCAGTTGCTTATCCATGCAGAAGATGCGCATCACTTCGTGGCTATCAATGCCTAGTTGTTTGCAGATATTACCCACTTCGTTAGCAAATACTACTTTTAGTGCATGATAAGAGTTGTTCACGTATTTAATCATCTCTGCCACACCAATTTGCACCACTTCGATAGGTGCTCCGCATAGGTTTTGATATAGACCACGCATCACCTCGATAGCTTTTGGACAGCTTGATCCAAGCACGGTCAATGGTGGATTGAGGTAGTCTTGTACAGCAGTACCTTCTCGCAAGAACTCTGGGTTGCTAACCACTGCAAAATCCACATCGTGCTTTTTGCCCGACTCCTCTTCGATAATGGCTGTCATCTTAGCATTGGTCCCTGGGAATACAGTAGAACGAATCACCACAATATGAAAGCCCTCTTTCTCCTTGAGTGCTTGTCCAATCTGATGGGCTGTTTGCAGGATATAGGTCAAGTCTAGATGACCATTCTCAGAAGATGGTGTACCCACACAGAGGAAAGATATATCGGTGCTGAGTACCGCATCCTTGTAATCCTTGGTTGCACGTATGCGTCCTTGTTGATGTCCATCTTGAATGAGTGCATCAATGTCTTTTTCTACAATAGTAGGTTTACCTTGATTTATGAGATCCACCTTCACATCACTCACATCCACACCCACCATGGTGTGTCCTTGTTTGGATAAACATCCGATGCCTACGCATCCTACGTATCCGAGTCCAAAAATTGAAATATTCATATATTTACTATTTAATTATTATCCTTTTTGTTTGTTTTTTCAACCAATGCCAACATATATTCATTAATATCAATAAACTCTTCATCTATATGTTTGCGTAGTTTTATTTGTTGTTCTTCAGCCATTTCAGGTGTAATGGACAAGTTTTTGACCCATTGACTAAAGTCAGCAGTCTTTTGGTTTTGCAGGTTTGCCACTTTGGCTGCTGCCGCATTGGCTGGCATGTCGTATCGTATGCCTAAATAGTAAGCTGGAACACCCAATAATGCTGCTTCTCGCGCCATCGAGTCACCTGATGATACTAGTCCTGCACTATAATATATTAACGAGTGGATTTCCTCAATTGGCTCTTGCAACAAGATCCAATCTTTGGGGTATAAATACCGTTTATCTTTTTCTTCCAACGAGAATAGCACTTTCTTGTCTTTGGGTATTAGATCTTGAATGCCCAATATTGCTCCTGATGCTTGTCCAGCGTAGTTAACTGTTCCTACGCTTACTTCTCGCAGGAATACATATTTTTTAGGTTGCACCCCATATTTCTCCAGCACTTGCGGGTTCGGTGTAAAATATTTTGGTGCCAAGTATGCCCATTCTTTAAGTACTGGCAATACTATTACAGGATTTGGTATTGAGGAATCCGAATAAATACAAAAGTGGCAAATTGTGTTGTATTTTACCTTATATTTATAATCTACACTTTGCGGACCATCATCAAAAGAATAGTTAGGAATATTGTGTATTTTGCTAACCAGTGCCAATTGGAAGCCATTCGAAAATCCCACATCTATCTTCTGTTTATTTTTCCAATAAATCATTTGTGGTATTCTTAGAAGATTAGCCTCAAATATGGCTGAAAACTTAGTCATACGATGTCTTCCTAATGACACTACGTGTACATTAGGTACGTCATTAAGTTCATTAGTAACTATTTTAAATAGTTTTCCTCTTTGTAACACAGTAACCCACACCTCATTACCTGATTCTGTCAGTAACAATATCAACTTCTTGTAGAAGTTAAATTGTGGTACGTGATTTATATCAATCCATATATTCATTTGCTCTCATTTAAAACTGCGTGTTCCCACGATACTCGCAAATTTTCTGCGTATCGCATAATATGTTTTTTTGATTGTAGGAATCAAGTTTATTAAAATAGAATATTTAGCAAAATAAATTCTAGGTACATATGCATATTTCGTACCGAATTTCAATTTATATGATGCCATACCGCAAAAATTCAACTCCCCACCACCACGTTGGTTTAGTAATCTCATGGCTTCCCATACCATCAATTCGTTAGGACAATACTTTTGATAACGTTGAAAGCTAGCACCCGTCCAGTAAGAACATTGTCCTTTATCTATACAAAATATTCCAGTAGACATAATTTTTTCGTTCCCATTTCCATCATCTCCTACTACCTCTAACATTATTACACGATTAGGAAATAAGGACTCGCATAATGCACGCATTCTATGTTCCTTTTGTGAAGGATTTGGTCTCATTCCTTGCTTGGCACATACCTCAATTAGTTGTTTGTAATGTATTTTCGTGAAATGTTTGATTTCATCAAAATCAGTTATTTCTTTTACATGCAAATTCAACTTTCTAGCTTTATTTACACTATATTTACATGATTTATAATGCAAATTAGCCCACATCTGTTCTTCAGATGTATTAACAGGTACGTACAATGTAGGCCTAACGGTATAATCTAGTCCGAAATACTCAATAGTCTCTTGGTGAAATTGCTCATTAGGAATCCATTCGTCATACGTTCGTTTTAATTGCCAATCATCCACGGTAAATAGTAGAACACGGCATTGAGTAAATAGGTATTCGGCAATCTGTTTATATAAATCCACACGTTCATGTTCCGTTACTGGTTGCAACATACACAAACCTTGTGTATATGTTCCGATACTCTCTTGTGGGGCCATTAGTAAATAAAATCCCAATCCTCTTTTTTCACCAATAAAATAACCTTTAAGTATATCACT
>JAZOVR010000092.1:0-16367 GCA_045658785.1 Paludibacteraceae bacterium
GACAAGGAGGGATGTTACGACATACACGGAAATATGTTGGTAGCACCTTCTGATTACAATGTATGCTCTATACATAAGAGTACTGATTCTTCTACGGGTTATGCAATTCGCACCGAAATAAATGAAGAAGGTAAAGCACCATTGATACAAGAAGTTGAATTATATACCAATGTCGTATTATGGAATAGCCAGCAAGAAGAACAGAGAAATCAATACATAGAGAAGGCGGATGCCTTTTTTGAAACAGATAAATTTGCTAAAGCGGCAGATTATTATAGTAAGGCGATGCAGATACGCCCTGCTGACTATTTGTATTTCAATCGGGCTGTATCATACTACAATAACAATCAGTACGATAAGGCTATCGTAGATTTCAATCATGTATTGAGTATTACGTTTAATGCAAATCTTGCAAACCGATCAAACGAATTGATAGAGGAAGCACGCATCCAAAAAACAGCAGTTAGTGAGAGAAGAGCTGCCGTTGGTTCTATTATTTTAGGGACACTTTTAGGGGTAGCTGCTGCTGTAGTAAATTCGGCAGTACCAACATATCAAAATAACAATGCATATAGTTCATATAGAGGGAACTCTAATACTACCAATGATAGTTACGACAATGATGATGGCATAACAGATACTAACACAAAGAGCCAATCGACTAATCTTTGCTTGAAATGTTATGGTAGTGGAAAATGCCCACAATGTAATGGTACTGGATGTCGAACAGACAATATGTTCGGTACTGGAACAGATTGTGAACATGATTGTGGAATATGTGGCGGAGATGGTGTGTGCACGAAGTGTGGCGGAAAGGGACGCTTGTAACAAAGATGAGACAAGGATGGTAGAAGGTAAAGCCCATATCTAAATTATCTAATGACGCAGAGATCTTTAATCTTGGAATTTATGAAAGATTTACAATCACTTCGCGCAGAGATAGACCAACTGGATGAGCAGTTGTGGGATATCATCGGCAAACGTGTGGACGTGGCTCGCGAGATTGGTGAATGGAAACGCACCCACGGCGAGCAGATTTTGCAACCCGAACGTTGGCAGCAGGTTGTGGAGCATTGTCTAGCACAAGGCAAGCAACATGGACTGAGCGAGAAGGTAGTCCTAGAAGTGATGGAAACTATACATAAAGAAAGCGTCAGGATTCAGTCCTGACGCTTTCTTTATAAATGGAATTATAATTGCTGTAGAATTTGTGTGATTTGCGCTGTTTCCAATAAGAATCCATCGTGTCCGAAGCGGGATTCTATCTCGAAGTATTGGGCATTGGGTATATGCTTTGCCCACTCGCTACTCTCGCATGGAGGGAAGAGTCCGTCCGAAGTGATGGAGATAACAATGCTCTTGGCTTGTATCTGCGCCAATGCCGCTGTGATGCCTCCGCGGTGGCGACCTACATTCTGACTATCCACGCAGTGGAGTAGGTAGTAGTAGGAGTAGGCATCAAAACCGCGTTTGACGAGCTTTTCACCTTGATAACGCTCGTAGGAAGCGGCGCGACTGGCAAAAAGACAGTCGTCATCCGTCTCGTATTGGGTGAGGTTGTAGCCATCAAAACTGCGATAGGAGATGAGCGAAATGGCGCGCGCTGCTTCCAATCCTTTGCGTCCACCGTCAAGCGACTCGCATGCGCGGAAGGTAGGGTCGGCTTCGAGTGCCATGCGTTGCACTTCCATCCATGCGCTCAGCCATGGCGATACGCGAGGCGCAGTAGCGATAAATGCTGCTTTGCGAATGCGTTCGCCCTCCATGATTGCCCATTCGAGGGCATGGAAACCACCAATGGAACTACCGATGAGCAAGTCCACATGCTCTATGCCCAAATGCTCGCGCACCAAAGTGAAGAGGCGGGCTGTATCGCGGACAGTGAACTTAGGGAAATCCAAACAACTCCTAAACTCCTGAACTCCTACACTCCTAAACACATCTCTTGGTCCAGTCGTGCCGTAGGCAGAGCCGAAGATATTGACACAAACCACGTAGTCTTTGTCGGGATTGACGCAGCAACCTTTGCCCACCATCTCTGGCCACCAGTCGAGCGGATCGGAGTTGGCGGTTAGGGCATGGCAGAGCCATACTACGCGGTCGCCTTGTTGGTAAGGGCGCTCCGAAGTATGGTAGATAATCTCCAGTTGGTCAAGCGTACCGCCTGCCTCGAAGGAGAAATTATGCGTTGTGAGCTTGTGTAAGTGCATTTTCGATGTCAGCTATTAGGTCGTCTGCATTCTCCAAACCGATACTGAGGCGCATCAGGTCGGGGTCGATACCCGCAGCAAGCAGTGCCTCGTTGCTGAGTTGGCGGTGGGTATGCGATGCAGGGTGAAGGATACAAGTGTGGCAGTCGGCTACGTGTGTCTCAATCGTCACTAATTGCAGACTATCCATAAAACGATTGGCAAAAGCACGGTCGCCTTTCACGGCAAATGCCATCACGCCACAAGAGCCGTTAGGCATATACTTCTGTTGGCGTGCATGCTCAGGGTCGTTCTCCAATTCGGGGTAGCGTACCCATGCCACATCGGGGTGCTTCTCCAACCACTGAGCCACCTTGTGTGCGCTTTCGCAGTGGCGAGGCATACGCACATGCAGGGTCTGCAAGCCGAGGTGGAGATAGAAGGCGTTTTGTGGACTTTGGATAGAACCCAAGTCGCGCATGAGTTGTGCAGTCGCTTTGGTGATATACGCCAGTTTACCGAATGCCTCTGTGTAGCGCAGTCCGTGGTAGGATGCGTCGGGTTCGGTGAGGCAAGTGAACTTATCGTGCTGAGCTTCCCAATCGAAGTTGCCGCTATCCACAATCACACCGCCTACTTGTACGCCATGTCCGTCCATGTATTTGGTGGTGGAGTGGGTGACGATATCTGCTCCGAACTCAAATGGGCGGCAGTTCACAGGGGTAGGGAAGGTGTTGTCCACAATCAGTGGCACACCATGTTGGTGGGCGATGCCTGCTATGCGCTCAATATCTAAGATACGCACATTAGGATTGGAGAGTGTTTCGCCAAACACGAGTTTGGTGTTCGGACGGAAAGCTGCTGCCCACTCCTCGTCGCTGGCATCTTGGTCGATGAAGGTGATTTCAATGCCCATCTTAGGGAAGGTCACGCCAAAGAGGTTGTATGTACCGCCATAGATACTGGTGGTGGTGATCATATGGTCGCCTGCTTGGCAGATATTGAAGCATGCGAAGAAGTTCGCCGCTTGACCAGATGATGTCAGCATAGCCGCTACGCCACCTTCCATGGCAGCAATCTGCGCTGCGGTGGTGTCGTTGGTAGGATTTTGCAGACGAGTGTAGAAATAACCGCTCTCTTCAAGGTCGAAGAGCTTGCCCATCTGCTCGCTGGTCTCGTACTTGAATGTAGTACTCTGAATGATAGGTACTTGGCGTGGTTCGCCTTTGCCTGGATTATACCCTGCTTGTACGCAGAGTGTGTCGATATGTAGTTTGTTATTCATATGCAAATAAATTATGTGCAAAGGTACTACATTTTTTGCATCTATGCAAATTTTGAGTGATTTTTGTGCATATGATGGTTGTGCTATATCGGTATCGTATGCCGAATAACTAGATAATCACTAACTAATCACTAACTAATCACTAACTAATGATGAGAAAAAGATGGGTTTTTATTCAAATTTTGTGTATGCCCAAATATTGGAAAAATAACAAACGCCATTTATGTATTGGAAACACAGATGGCGTTTTGGTTATGATAAAGCTCTGATGAACGCTCGTAGGGTCTATATTCGCTCAAGATATGCGAGTGGCATCCATCCGATATTGTTCCCCACATGAATGCAACACCAATCTCCGATCACATCTTTGATTTCTACTTTGGTTCCTTCGTGGATGGTGAAAAGGTCATTTCCAGATCGGTCTGGAGATGATTTAGCATTGACAATGCCTTGCGTGATAATCGCTTCGGTTCGCTGTGTATCACGTTGGTGTAGCGAACCAGCGTTGATGCATGCTACAATCACAATGAGCAATGTGATGAGTGCAGTATAGAAAGCCGCCTTGCGTAGTCCTACGTTTTGGCTGAAAGCGAAGATGAATATGGCAATCAAGGTCAGAATAAATAGCGCAATTGATATGTTGATCCAAGTCCGCTGGCTGAGTGCATTACGCATGGTTTTCAGCCAATTAGACAGAAAAAAGGCGTGGGTGTCCTGGATGTTGTCAACGATTTGCGTTTGGGCATACTGTAGGTTGTGTTTTGCATCTTTGAGTGATGGTTTTAATCGCAACGCTCGTTCGTAAGCTATGATAGACTGTGCTAATTCTCCTTGCTTGAAGTAGGCATTCCCCAAGTTGTAATAGACCTCTGCCGAGGGCGATTCCTCGATAATTTGCTGGTATAGTACTGCTGCTTCCGCATAGTTTCCCTCTGCATATTGCGTATTGGCATCAGCAAAGAGAGTGGTGAGTATGATAAATAGAAATGTCATAGTTTGCAATTTTCTAATTGGTTGATTATCTTGGTAGTTTCGTCATAGATGCCTTGCATCTCGTTGTCTGTTGTAGGGGCATAACGTGCGAACTCGGCTGTAGAAAGCACGTGTAGCACTTGCTTGATAATGAGTTCTGCAACTCCTTTGGTCTCTAAGATTTGTGCGATGTTCTCCTTGTTGAGTTGTGCGGTAGGTATGGATAGTCTGTCGCTGAGGTAGGTCCATGCCGCCCTTTCTATCTCCTCGTAGAATCGTTCTTTTTGGTTGTTTTTGAGCAAGAGAGCTGCATTTTTTAGTCGTCGTTGTGCCACTTTGTTGGCTTTTTTGTAGCGAACTCGCGTAATGTCGGCATTCTCTTTGATACGCTTTCTGAAAATGATAAAGAGCAACGCAGCTATAGAGGCGGGGATAAGATAGCACAGCCAGAACATGAGCGATCCAAACGAAATCGTAGTATGATGCTTTTTGGAGTCGGGTAGTGCATTGGTGTAGATATATCGAATATCAGTTCCGAGTTGTTGAATGTCTTCTTTTTGCACGTATGGATTGACTACAGTAGCATTTTCTGCCTCGTTGTTGGTGCGAGCTATGTTGAGTGTATATTCTGGTGTGGTGATTGTTTTGTATGTGTCTGCTTGAGTGTCGTAGTACGAGAAAGGAATAGCAGGTATGGTGTATGTTCCTCCTGCACGTGGAATAGCTAAGAATTCAATGGTTTTTGTCCCGCTAATTCCAGCCGTAGTGTTCTTGAAATTGTTGGTTACTTTAGGGTCGTACACTTCAAAACCTTCTGGCCAATCTACGCTTGGGGTTTTGAGCAGTTTCATGTTGCCAATGCCCTGTATGAAGAGTGTGAGCGTAACGGCTTCGTTGGCTTGAAGTTCGGTTGTTGAGATTTTACTACTGATATCGAACTGTCCCACGCCCCCACTAAATCCTGCTGGCTTGCCTGTAGGTAAACTCGCGACATGAATAGTGACAGCAGGAGCAATAAGTGGTTTGGTTACAGTGGTGTAACTACCAAAAAAGTCGTCAAAAATGCTCCGCACTTGTGCCCTATTTTGTACGCGTAGCGCAGCCTCGAAGTGCGCTGGATCAATCGTTATATCTCCGCTTCGTTGAGGAAATAGCAGGGTACGATAGAGGATGGCTGTTTGGTAGTTGCGACCATTGTAGTGTTCTAAGTCAGTTTGTATCTCTCCTAATTCAAGCTCTTGCTTTAGAAATCCTTTAAACTCTGGTAATCGAGTATTAGGTGTCATCTGGGTAACATCCACGCCTGCGAAATATATCTTATAGCTAAGCAATATGGCTTCTTGTTCGTGTACCTTGGTCTTGCTGACGAGTGTTCGCATGAAGATATTTTCACTTGCGACGTTAGAGGTTTCTGTCTGTTGTCTCTCTGTCTTCGTTTGGTTGTTTTGTGTGCCTTGACTACTAGCTGTTGCCTGATTCGTTGGTTGATCAGGTGGCAAGACGGTAATGCGCACTCCGTTGGAAGTGTATTGGTCACCATCCACCTTGATAGTCGCAGGTGGAATGGTAAAACTACCCTCTTTATTAGGCATCAGGGTATATGTGTAGGTGAGGTTAAACGTTGATGTGCGTTTACCATTCGTAAATGTTGTGGAAGACGATTGGGAGGTGTAAGGTCCTGCTACATAATCGAAATCTGTGAATTCAGGTGCTCGTAAGTCTTTTGCCCGCTGATTTACAGAGTAGGTGAGTTGGAATGGCTTGCCCATGATGACTCGTTCTGGCGCAGAGGCTTTAAACTCAACGTCCTGATTGTAGGCATTCATCGCCATACTAAAGGTGAATAATATCAATAGTATCTTTTTCATAATCTTACCATTCTTTTTCTACACGTCGTTTTTTGCCTTGTTGACGTTGTAATTTTTCTTGTGTTTCTTGTTCGTCTTGCTCTAGTGCTTGTAATATCTGTTCAGCAGTTTCTTTATCCATCTGCTGTTGTTGTTCTTGTTGCTGTTGATTTTGCTGCTGTTCTTGCTGTTCTTCTTGCTGCTGTTGCTGCTGGTCTTGCTGCTGTTCTTGCTGTTGTTGCTTGTTTTGTTGCTGTTGATTCTGCTGCTGTTGTTGCTGTTGTTGCAACTGTTGCATCGCTTTTACAAGGTTGTATCGTGTGTCATTATCTTTTGGATTACGTCGTAGCGATTGTTGGTATGCTGTTACCGCCTTGTCGTATTGTTGTTGAGCATATAATGCATTACCAATGTTGTGGTATGTGTCTGCTAATCGTTTGTCAATCTGGTTATTATGAGATTCGTCGTCCGTTTTTAGTAGTTGCTCTGCTTTGGTGTATTGCTCCAAAGCTTCTGGGTATTTGTCTTGACGATAGAGCGCATCTCCAAGGTTGTAATGTGCCTCAAACGATTGGTTGTTTTTCTCCAAGGCGCGACGGTAATTGACTTCAGCTTCTACGTAATTAGAGTCATTGTAGGCCTTGTTACCGCGACGGACCTCTCCACTCTCTTGCTGTGCAACAAGCAACGTGGTTGTGCATAATAATATGATGGTAACTAATAATCGCATATTCATTCCCTTTTTTCTGGTTTTACTTTTCCGTTTTTTCTCCAAACAAGTTCATACGTGTTAGACGATGATTTTTGCGAGAGAGAACAAAGAATTCCAATAGTAGAAGTAGCAATGCTATCAACACAAAAGATTGGTACTGTTCGTTGTAGTCGGCATAAATCGTTGTCTCCAAGTCGGTTGTTGCGATGCGGTCTAATTCTTGTTGTAAAGCCCGCATAGCAGTATTGGTATTGTCGCATCGTACATAGATGCCTTTACCAGCTGCCGCAATTTGCTGACACATATCTTCGTTGAGTTTACTAACAACCACTTGTCCATTGCGATCTTTAAAATAATCATTAGTACCCGCTTTTGGGATAGGCGAACCTTCTGGTTTGCCAACGCCTATGACAAAAACCTGTATTCCCATCTCTTGCGCTTTTTTGGCAGCTGCAATAGCATCATCTTCGTGATTTTCTCCATCAGTAATTAGAATGATGGCGCGTCCTGCTTCACTCTGTTGTGTACCAAAAGAGGTGATGGCAGTTTGCAGTGCAGTTCCTATTGCAGTTCCCTGTGTTTGGATAAGGTTGGGAGTAATTGTATTGAGAAACATTTTGGCAGACACATAGTCGCATGTAATAGGCAATTGAGTAAAGGCTTCCCCTGCAAATACAACAAGTCCTACTTTGTCATCTACCATATTATCAATCATCTTGCTAAGCATTTGCTTTGCTCTATCCAATCGATTAGGAACAACATCCTCCGCGAGCATTGAGTTTGAGATATCCAATGCTACCATTACTTCTATACCTTGGCGTTTGACCGTCTTTTCATTTTGTCCATACTGAGGTCGTGCAGCAGCGATGATAAGCAGCACGAGAGCCACGAGCAATAAACTGAATTTCCAGATAGGACGACTCTTTGAAGCATCAGGCATTAGTTGTGCCACTAGTTCAGGATCACCAAAATTGGTGAGTTGGCGTCGCTTACGATTGGTGAAAATGATATATGCTATCACGAAAGCAGGGATTGTGATAAGCCACCAAAGCATTTCTATATTTGCAAATCGAAACATCGTGGGAATTATGAATTAAGAATTATGAATTATTCGGCGATGGTGCGAAGTACAAAGAATCGGATGAGTACTTCCAATAGCAAGCACAGCAGGGCAGCCGTAAGGAATGGCATAAAGTACTCGGTACGTTTGGAATACTCGCGAACGCGAATCTTAGTCTTTTCAAGTTGGTCAATCTGTTGGTAAATAGCACGCAGACTATTGTTATCGGTAGCGCGGAAATACTCACCACCAGTTAGTTGTGCAATATTGCGCAAACTTGTTTCGTCAAATTCCGAACTCATGGTGCCATATTGTACTCCATATGGTGTGTGAATAGGTACACGTACTTGGTCGCTATAACTACCTACGCCTATCGCGTACACGCGTATATCAAAGGTCTTTGCAATCTCTGCTGCAGTTTGTGGATCAATATCTCCACGATTGTTACTACCGTCGGTGAGTAGGATTACCACTTTGGATTTGGTAGCAGAGTCTTTCATCCGATTCACTGCATTGGCAAGTCCCAATCCAATAGCAGTTCCATCTTCAATCATTCCAAATTTGACAGATTGAAATAGATTAACTAGTACTGCGTGGTCTGTAGTCAACGGACATTGTGTGAAACTCTCGCCTGCAAACAATACCAATCCTATTTGATCATTTGGACGTGACAATACGAACTCGGTAGCTACGGCTTTGGCTGCTTCTAGTCTATTGGGTTTAAGATCCTCGCCTAACATGGTGCCTGATATATCCAAGGCCATCATGATATCAATACCCTCGGTAGATTCGGACTGCCATCGGTTGCTGAGTTGGGGTCGTGCTAATGCCAACGAGATAAGGATAATAGTTGCTATGTGTAGCACAGAGGGGATGTGAATCAGCCATACGCGCAAGCTCTTAGAGTGACGTATCAGATGAGCAGTAGAGGAGAGTTGTACTGCTGCGCGGGAGGTACGCAACTTCCAGATATACCATCCCACTACTGGTATCAGTAGCAATAGCAAAAACAAATATCCAGGGTTAGCAAAACTCATGGTGATGTTGAATTATGATTTATAACTTTTCGGTCTCTTGTTCTATAGGAGTGGTTTCTTTTACGAAAGTATATGCGTTGCGCAAACTCAATTCATTTTCATCTGGAGTGGTGGTCCACTTAGCAAACTTTACCAAGTCTGCTAAGGTCAGCATCTTACGCAAATCGTCGTACAATTCCTTTTTGTCTGTGAGCAGTCCGCGCATGGCGCGTAATGTCTCATCAGATGTCTGCTCCGTACTGCTTACTTCAAAGCGATGAGCGATATATTCGCGCACCACATCGGTGAGTTGTGTGTGGTATTCCTTCACTTGCCCGTTCTGCCAAATTTTCTGTTCGCGGATAATATCCAATTTCTCTAAGGCCACTGCTTCTGCAGGGCGTAGAGGTTCTATATTCAGCGATTCTTCCTCCTTCTTTCCTATACGACTATACAGATAATTGATCAGGTAGTATCCTCCTACTCCCACTCCCACAATAGCCATCGCTAACAAAATCCAACGGATGATACCCCACCACCAAATGGGGGCTCGGTATACGCCTTTAATGTCGGTGATAGCCATGTCCGTACTATCTAACTCAAAGGGTTGTACCACGTTGAGCATGAGTGATTCGCTCCATGTGGTGTCATCGTTACTTACGAAAGGTATAGGCGCGATGTAGAATAGCGAATCTTCAAAGGATGTAAGTGTGATATACTGATCATATTGTACTCGTCCATCGTTGAGTAGTATAGTATCAACAATGGTACGATCTACAATCTCAATGCCAGGGATGAGGTCATCTTCCAATATCGGCATTTTGACTTCTACTCCTACTTCACCCGTGGCGCGCAGATGCAAGTCGGTTTGGTCGCCGATAAAGAGAGTAGTACTATCTATGGTGGCACTAACTACGAGTGCCATGATTGTTGTTAACATTTGAATAGGTGCATTAAGGCTTTGACATAGTCATCATCTGTGCGTATACTGACATTTTTGATTCCTGTACGCGTAAAGAGTTGTCGCAAATTATTCTGATTATTCAGCCATGTTTGTGCGTAATCATTGCGGATCGAGGCAATAGACGTGTCTATCCATAGGTCATTGTTTGTTTCTGCATCGTGGAATTTGACTAATCCAATGTTTGGCAATTCTGCTTCACGATGATCGTAGATTTGTATTGCATTAATTTCGTGACGGTTGGATGCAATTAGTAAAGGTTTATAGATGTCTCCTAATCCGATAAAGTCAGAAATGATGAATGCTGTACAATGGCGTTTTTGTGCATTGGCAAAGTATTGCAATGCTAATGCCATATCTGTACCAGTAGAATTAGGCTCATAACTCAGCAACTCACGAATAATGTGTAGAACGTGGGTTTTACCTTTCTTTGCAGGAATAAATTTTTCAATCTGATTAGAGAAGAATATCACGCCCACTTTATCATTGTTAGCAATGGTAGAGAATGCCAGTGTTGCTGCCACCTCTGCCATCATATCTCGTTTCATTTGGCTAAGTGTACCGAAATTACGACTACCCGACACATCTACAAGTAACATCACAGTCAACTCTCGTTCCTCCTCAAATATTTTGATATAAGGTTTGTTTAAGCGAGCAGTCACATTCCAGTCAATAGAGCGTACATCATCTCCATGCTGATATTCACGCACTTCGGAGAACGCCATACCACGTCCTTTGAATTGCGAGTGATACTCGCCTGCGAAGATATTGCGGCTCAACTTGCGAGTCTTTATCTCTATCTTCCTTACCCGTTTTAATAATTCTTCAGAAGTCATAATCTGTTGTCCTATAACCTAATAGCGGTATGACCGCATATAGCCCGAAGGGCGTCCTCTAACCTAAAATTATGGTACTTGCACTGCGTTTAGTATTTCGGTAATCACATCCTCCGTAGTGATATTGTTCGCCTCTGCCTCGTATGTAAGGCCAATACGGTGACGAAGTACATCGTAGCAAACCGCACGTACATCTTCTGGAATAACATATCCACGGCGATGAATAAAGGCATATGCACGAGCAGCAAGCGCCAAGTTAATACTTGCACGAGGAGAACCGCCAAAGGCGATCATAGCCTTCATGTTTTCCAAACCATATGCTTCTGGTTGTCGTGTCGCAAAGACAATATCTACGATATATTTTTCTATCTTCTCGTCAATGTAAACATCTCGCACAATTTGACGAGCTTTGATGATGTCAGTAGTTTCTAATATTGGATGTACGGCTACTTTATCGCCTGTAATATTTTGGCGAATGATTTGCATCTCCTCCTCTTTCTTGGGATAACCTATCACTACTTTGAGCATAAAGCGGTCAGTTTGTGCTTCTGGCAACGGATATGTGCCTTCCTGCTCAATAGGGTTCTGGGTGGCTAAGACGAGAAATGGTTCGTCTAATCTGTAGGTTTGCTCGCCAATTGTGATCTGACGTTCTTGCATTGCTTCAAGGAGTGCTGATTGTACCTTTGCAGGCGCACGATTAATCTCATCGGCCAAAACGAAATTAGCAAAGATAGGACCTTGCTTAATCTTGAACTCTTCTGATTTTTGAGAATAGATTTGTGTTCCTAATACATCAGCAGGCAAGAGGTCCGGTGTGAATTGAATACGGCTGAAGTCGGCCTTAATAAGTTTTGCTAATGTGTTGATTGCTAATGTTTTCGCCAATCCAGGAACACCTTCTAAGAGAATATGCCCATCCGCCAAGAGACCTATCAGGAGACTTTCTACGAGGTGTTTTTGACCTACAATCACTTTGTTCATACCCATCGTCAGGGCTTCGACAAACGAACTCTCACGCTCAATGCGCTCTTGCAGTTCGCGAATATCTACAGTAGTTTGCATATGATATGGTTTTTATAATGAGCGATATATTGCAAAATAGGCACACGTTTAAAATATGTACTGCTAGATACATACAAAAACTATGCCAAAGTAGTATGAGATGCTGAGGCGTTAATCTACGAATTGTACTTTTTTGATGTCGCGTGGTTTGGCAGCAGGAGATTCATTGGCATATCCAAAACCGAGGCAGAGGCTGAGCTCATAATTCTCGCTGAAGCCAAGCAAGGAAAGTATCTCTGCGCTATTTTCAGCATCGTTGATAAAGCGAACAGGACTACCTAAACAAATAGATCCTACGCCCAAAGATTGCGCAGCTAACATCATGTTGCCTGCAAGCAGACCGCAGTCGTAAGCTGAGAAATCGTAGCCTAAGTCACGAGCGATGAACGTCATGATTGGCGCGCCGCGCATACAACCGCGTACCATCTCCGCAGAGAGAGCTGGGTTGCCAGCTGCCATAAGGTCTTGTACCTTTTGTAGGGTGGTTGGATTGTCAATGATACGTACTTCCCAAGACTGTTTGTTTTGGCCATTAGCGGCATTGATACCACAGGTCATGATTTGCATCATTGTGTCGCGAGCCACTGGTATTGGGTGATATTGACGAATACTGCGGCGTGCCATGATAACGTTAATGACTTCGTTATTCATAGGTTCATTGTTTTGAGGAGTAGGATTGCAACCTACCAATGTGAGTGCCAATAGTGGCAGAAGGATAAACAACTGTTTCATATTTGTACTATTTAGTATTTGAATAGTGTGTGTATGTTTTTTGTGGTACGTATATGTATTATCTATATTTTCCTTCGTTGGTGTCATCAAGGATGCTGAGGTAGCTTTCGTAGCGTGAGAGAGCTATTTCTCCATTTACAACAGCTTGGTCTACTGCGCATCCTGCTTCTCCTGTATGAAGACAGTTGGAGTATCGGCACTCTCGGCTTATGCGGAAAATCTCACGGAAATAATGGCAAATCTCTTCTTTCTCAACATCCAATAAACCAAAACCTTTGATACCAGGAGTATCGATAATCCAGGAACGAGGACTTTCAGAGTCGTCTTCTAACCTCCTAACCTCCTCAACTCCTAAACTCCCTAAAGGATACATTTCAGAAAAAGTAGTGGTGTGCATACCCTTGTGGTGTGCAGAAGATATAGCACCCGTGCGGGCAATATCTTTTCCCAGAATGGCATTCAAAAGGGTAGATTTTCCGACGCCTGAATTGCCAGAAAGAAGCGTAATGCGATTTTGGAATATATCAATCATCTCCGAGTTATCTAATGCGTTCGCTGAAATAGCATAGGTGGGGTAATCAAGGGATTCGTAGAGTTGGCGAAGATTCACAAGTGTTTGCTGTTCCTCGTTAGTAAGTAGGTCTATCTTGTTGAAAATCAAGCATGCAGGTACTCGATATGCCTCGCAGGTGGCGAGGAAACGGTCAATGAACGTGGTGGAGGTTTTTGGGTGATTGATGGTGACAATCAATGCCGCCATATCCACATTGGCAGCCAAGATATGCGATGCATAGCTAAGATTGGTGCTGCGGCGGATGATGTAGTTCTTGCGGTCGTATAGTTCGGTAATCCAGTTGGTACCATCTTCCAACTGAGTTACCTCTACATGATCGCCTATTGCTATAGGATTAGTCGAGCGAATTCCGCGAATGCGGAAATTACCTTTCACGTGGCAATCCGCTGTTGTACCATTAGGGAAAAATACTCCGTAACTAGTACCCGTTGATTTTATGACAAGTCCTTTCATAGGTTAGAATGCTTCTGTAGCTGTTAGATAGAAACTATATGCATTAATATTGTTCCATCGTGGATCGACATTGCTCCGTGCGATGTCGAAACGGATGTTAACTTTTGCTCGGTTGATAGTGGCGCGTAATCCGATTCCATAGCCTACCTTGGGTACTTCCCAGTGCCAATTGTGGTAGTCATACACATCTCCTATACCTGCAAAGACGGCGGCGCGGAAGATACTCCAAATCGGTATGCGAAGTTCGGCTTGCAAAGCCATCATGATGTCATCGCGGAACATGTCGCTATTGATGCCCCTAATGCCGTCTTGTCCACCGAGACGTGGGAGCATGGGGTATAATGTTAGGTGCGAAATGTCGTATTCTGACAGCATTAATTGTGCTTTGAATTGCCATGCAAATACTAGGTCGCAAGGCAGTGTAATATAGTGTCGGAAGTCGGCTGATAGCAAGCCATTGATGGTGGCTTGTTGCCCTTCTGGAATCTCTATGCGATTGGTATATGAGGCGGCAGCGGATAGTTTAGCAAAGATACCCTTGGTGGGGTAAAATACATTATCGCGTGAGTCGTACTGGGTTACTGCTCCTAATGCCACTTGCACGAGTGGGTTGACGGTGGTGTAGGTGTCTAGGATACTGAATTGGGCGATGAGCATGTCTGCCATTGGTCCTACAGCAATGTGTCTTCCTACATAAATAGGTGCTTGGACATTGAGGTAGCCGCGCTGCAATTGGTAAGGTGTACCCTTGCGTAGCATACCTATGTTGGTATTACCTTGGTTGGCAAAATAGGAGTCATGGTAAATACCATAGTAGGTCGCAGGTCGGTTGCTGTAGCCTGCCTTGAATGTCAATTGCCAAGGTTGTTTATAACCAAAGTACAGTGTTCCTTGACCATTGATATACCATTGATAATTAAGTGAATAGGTGCCATCGAGTTGCACGATGGATGTGCGCTCTTGATTGGGCAGACGAAAATAGCCTTGTCCAGCGGCTCCAAATTCCCAGGTGGATTCGGGTGAATAGTTCACCACGGGAATACCCATTGCAGGTAAGTTTAGTAGACTATCAAGCGAAATAGCATGAGACATTGGGATAGCCAATGCCCATGCTATTGCAATTAATAGTAATTTGAATAGTCTCAAAAATTCTTAATTCAAAATTACCGATTACACGGTCATGATTTCTTTCTCTTTCGCTGCGTAAACTTCGTCAATGCGCTTCACATATTTATCGTGAAGTTTTTGTGCCTCGTTCTCCGCATCTTTCTCTGCATCCTCTGGTAAACCTTCTTTGATCTGCTTTTTGAGGGTGTCAATAGCATCACGACGAGCATTACGCACGCTTACTTTCGCATTTTCTGCTTCTCCTTTACATTGCTTGGCCAACTCTTTACGACGCTCCTCAGTCAATGGTGGAATCATAAGTCGGATGCATTCGCCATTGTTGTTAGGCGCCAAACCGATGTTAGAGTTGATGATAGCTCGCTCAATTTCAGGAAGCATTTTCTTCTCCCATGGTTGAATTTGGATGGTACGAGCATCAGGTGTTGTTACGGTTGCCACATTGGCGATGGGTGACATTTGACCATAGTATTCTACTTTTACTGGATCAAGGATTCGTCCACTAGCTTTGCCAGCACGGATGTGTGCCAAAGCATCGTCAAGATACATGACAGCAGATTCCATCAATTCCTCTGCTTCATTCAGAATTTGTTTTGGTTCTAACATGATTATTAGGGTTTTACAAGTGTTCCTATTTGTTGTCCATTCATTACTTTCTCCAAGTTGCCTACGGTGTCCATATCGAAAACATAGATTGGCATGTTGTTTTCGCGGCACATAGTGATGGCGGTGAGGTCCATCACTTTTAGTTTCATGTCAAGAATTTCATCGTAGGTGATTTGGGTGTACTTAGTAGCTGTAGGGTCTTTTTCTGGGTCGGCAGTGTAGATGCCATCTACGCGTGTTCCCTTCATCATTACGTCAGCTTTGAGCTCGATTGCACGGAGCACGGAAGCAGTGTCAGTGGTAAAATAAGGGTTACCTGTTCCGCCTGCGATAATGACTATGTTACCCTTGTTGAGTAGGCGGATAGCTTTGTCTGTACTATATAGTTCGCCTATAGGCTCCATACGTACACTAGTCAGTACGCGTACTTTTTGTCCAATCGCCTCTAGGGCAGAATTAAGCGCAAGTGAGTTGATGACTGTTGCCAACATACCCATTTGGTCGCCTTTTACACGGTCGAAACCTTTTTGTGCCCCACTCAATCCGCGGAAGATATTACCTCCACCGATGACTATAGCTACTTGTGTGCCAGAAGCTGCAATATTGCGAATTTGCTCGGCATAATCGGCCAGTCGTTGTGGATCAATACCATATTGCTGAGCGCCCATAAGGCTCTCGCCTGAAAGTTTAAGAAGTATTCGTGTATACATAAAGATAATTATTTATAAATTTTGTGCAAAGATACAATAAAAAAATTATATCTGCAAGGTCATTCCATCAAAATCAATCGTGTAGTATCAGTTTTGAGAATATATACGCCTCTATATGGAAGTTTTAATAGGTGGATGCTGCCCTCCTTGTTTTTATCCACTATATTCCCTTGTAAATCATACAATATAGCCTCTGTAGCAATAGGTATGACCTCTGCTTCGCT
>JAZOVR010000093.1:0-15023 GCA_045658785.1 Paludibacteraceae bacterium
CTTCGTCGTTAACATACAAAAAATATGACGATTTATATAAGCCTAACAATGCTAATACTTTATACATACCAGCATTCGTTAACTTTTCAATAGCAGTTCCACACATCATTTCTGCTATATCTCGATATTTCCTAGAGTACAATACTAATTTCATCTTTTCACTCATATACAATTCTATTTCTTCAATAGTTTCACTCCTATTTTACCTATCCAATAGAGCAATAGCTTGCGCACACAAAGAAAGCGACCATGCTCTACTAATGCGCCACCGAACTTAGCCTTAAAGTCGCGTACACCGTATGCCTCATCGGGTTTTCCAGCTCCCATCATATCAAATATTTTGCAGCCTGATTCGACTGCATATTTGATACCTAAATAGGTGGCGTAGCACGATGGATAGATATGGTCATATACCCCATCCTCGCCGCAGGCAAACCATTCGTAGAGCGCTCGGTTGGGCAGTTCCACACATACTGTACCGCCTATGATACGACCTTGGTATTCGGTCAAGATAAAACGCGCATGATCAGTTCTATAGAGTTGCTCAAAGAAGTTCCACGAGAACAAAGGTGTCTTCACTTTGGTGTTATATAGATTTAGCAATATCTGATAGTACTCCTTGACCTGTGCGATAGTAGGTTGATATACGGGGGTCACACCATCTCGGATGGTAGTGCGTATATCTCGCTTGCGGCTCTTGCCTAGGTTCTTGTCCACTATTTCGACACTAGTTGTATCCACATGGAAGTTGAGGTGTGGCTGGTAAGTAAAGCCAGACTTGTGAAACACTTCCTTCCAGCGACTATAGTCGTGGAAGTTGCGGGTTTCAATATAGATAGGATTCGTTAGGCGATGAGGCGATGAGGCGATAAGGCGATAAGGCAAGTGTTTCACTGCGTTGAGCAAGGCAGCTACTTCTTCGGCGGTGGCATCATCATCTATCACAGGACCGCCTATGATAATCGCTCTGCGAGTAAAGTACTGTTTGATTGCACTGCGCTCTTTGGTTATATAACCTACGCATAGAGCGCGAAGCGCACATTCGCGTGCCACAGCATATACAAACGGCGTCATCTCCTCGGGATTAGACGCATAGAAGGTGTACGCTTCTGGAGTTTGGAACCAAGTAGCGTAGGGCGAGCGGTCGATCAGCGCTTGCCATTGCTGTGAATCAATTTCGTTATATGTTAGTATTTTAATCATTTTCTTTTACACTATACACTCTTCCCTGCCTTTACACTCTACACCCTACGCTCTACACCTTACACTATTGATTTATAAATCGCGACAAGTCGCTTCGCCACTTGCTCGTTGCTGAGGTCCATCTCCAGGATACGTTGATGACCATTGGTGCGTCCATCGAACAAGAGCGCTTCTTGCAGCGCCTCGGCAATATCTTTAGGTTCGCGCGTACGCACGACATAGCACCCCTCTACCCCACTAACGCGCTCAGCTACATCACCCACATCCACACTCACGATGGGGCATCCGCATGCCATCGCCTCTTTCACCACTTGCGGACTGCCTTCGGTCTTGCTTGTCATTAGCAGCGCATCACAATTATACATCAGTGCATTGACCTGATCACGATTATACCCTTTTAGTTCGATCAGTTCGACCTTAACTCCTTCACTCGTTAATTCGTTGATTGCAGCTTTTGCCAAGGGTGCATTCTTCACTGCATTATCAAAAGCACCCGCAAAGAGTATATGTTTAGCTTCCGTAGATAGTTTCTCCTGGACCCACTGATTAAGAGTCAGTTGGCCTACCCACTGAGTTTGCAATTCGCTCCATGGTTTGGGGATGTTTACTCCGCAAGGTAAAAGCTCATACTTGCCTGATAGCCTCTTCGCCTCTTCGCCTTTTCGCCTAATCGCTATCGCGATATTACGTTTAGACACAAAAATATTATATGCGGACACACGGATAGCAATCTTTGAGTAGCGCAGTATCTTAGGCAAATTAATATCGCTACCATGATAGGTAGTGACTACGGGTACTCGGCGCTGTAGATTTGCCAGCAGGCCACTCAGTCCATAATGCGCATGGATCAAGTCGGGTCGCTCGGCAAGAATCATACGCTTGAGTCCAGGCAACGCACGCAAATAGCCCATAATGCCTTTACCCGTAATCCCATAGCGGACCACCGATATACCACAAGCCTGAAGGGCAGAAATTTGCTCTTCTATAAAAGGTACGAATTTACCTCCTTTGTCAGATGCTACAATTAGTAGTTTCATTCTTTTGTTAGCGTAGAGCGTAGGGTGTAGAGTGTAGAAGCAGGAATACTATTTCTACGCTTTACACACTACGATAATTATTCCTTATATTTTGATCGTAAAGCAGAAAGTTGTCTTGCTATACCATCCATCTTTTCTTCAATTGTACTATATTGCTCTGTGGTTATATATCCTAAATCGACTGATACATCTAATTGACTATCTACTTCCATCATAGATGCATAGGCAAATCCTAAAAAGTGTGCTTTCTCTTTATCTGACATTCGATTCATCCCCTCTGCGATATTGGAGGTTATAGATATTACAGCACGACGGATTTGGTCGCATAGTGCAAATTTCTCCTCGGTAGGGAATGTTTTTAACAATTGATAAACATCCACTACCAATCCCTTCGCATCTTGATACACATTCAGGTTTTTGTAAGAATACTTATTCATAATTTATCTCCTTAATTTCTACACTCTACACCCTACACTCTACACCCTACACCAAACGCGCCAGCGTTAGATCATTCCCCTACCCGCAAGTTTAAACCAGTTCCATGCCAATGCGGCTACAAACATCAGCATACACCACCACGGATACCAACTCCGTATCCATCGCACCTGCTTCATCTGGCTGATACCATATGCTACCATCATCAGCATAAACGGCAATGTCGGCTGATGGAAGCGTTCCGAGTGGGCAAAACTGCTAAACACCAGTACCACCAAATATCCGCACAAGATTGCCAGTGGCAATACATGTTTGCGCCATTCGCCCGTAATCAGCAGCAAGACGATGGCAATAATCGTAAAGAAAGAGAGAATATTCTTCACAAAGTTACCACCATGAATCATCTTTTGGTTCTCCTGACCTGGCATCTCTGCCATAGTAGGAAAAGGGATAGTAAAAATCATCGGAGCAAACACAGCTGCACCTGCATATTTAGCAAAACGTTGATTTAACCCACCCGCGATGTCCGTACGCCTACTTCGCCACTCCATATTAGCTTGCTGACCAGCACTACCCGTTTCCCACATTTTCGATACATCTTCGCCAATACTTGTGGTAGAAAACAGCATCATTATTGCAGCCGCTACAGCTACCACAGACAAGCCGATGCGGCGTCCTACATTCACCACGCGACCCGTGGTGAACAATAGTGCACACATAAAAGCTAATACCAAGGTAGCCGCTAGCGCCGTGCGAATCATAAACATATATGCTGGTATTAGCATCAGCAATATGAGCGATCGCCATGGTATCTTATTCATGCGTAGCAGTGCATCTGCTCGTTCGGCAAAGAGTACAGCTAGGAAGACCATCTCTACCTCCTTGAGTTGGAAAGAACAATAATAAATCAGCGTAGGCATCAGCATGCACATCACTCCCGCCATACGCCCCGTATGTTCCCCAAAGTTGCGCGCGGCCAACTTATACAGCAATACCGCCGTCCACGCACCCCAAATCGCCTTCACAATACGAGCTATTAGGATGCTATCGAAGAATATATAGTAGATGATGGATAGGTATATGGGATACCCCATATCTGAGAATGCGATACGACCTGCATATTTTACCATCGGATCATAAATGGCGAATTGTCCATCCCACAGCAACCTCGCACCATAGTGTCCCATCTCATCGTAGAAAATTTCATCCGCTGCATCTATCGAGAATGGCGTACCTGTCCAATGAGTATAAAGTAGATAAGATATCAGCACCCATAGTACGCGAATAGCCAATCCCCACCAAAAGAGATTCTTGATAAAAGTCTTCGGTTTAACGATTGCCCATGTCTTGGAGCAATAGTTTGCAAAGTAGAAGAAGCCCAATACCTCTACAAGCCCAAAAAGTACCCACCGCAGTTCTAGCATATAATTATTGTAGATCACCGTACATGCCACCAATGCTGCTGCATAAGTCAACATAGCAGCATACGTCACCTTCTTTGGGACATACGGTAATGGTCCTATTTTGGGGACTATTTGTTGTCTATTCATATTGTTCATTCTGTTCGTTGTTTAGCTTCGCCGATTACATTCAGCCTATAACCATTCTCTTTAATTTTATCAATCTCGTTTTCCATTTCTTTCCGACAAGACTCAGCACTCTCGTTTTCCACCCCCCATCACCGCTCCAGGAGTGTAAGCCCTTGTGTTCGCAGTAGGTGCGTTCGCAGCGAAGGTTCTCCCCCGTGGTCAATCCTGGGCAGAAGCACTCCACCGATAAGATATGCACACCCATAAAGTCTTTCTCTACACCATCTGCCACAAACCCGCGCTCTTGCATCCAACCGAGGAAATACCCCGTATTAGGCGTCATATCCAGCGAGCCATCTTCCTTCATGAACACCCTACTCTCATAGGTCTGCATCATGCCTTGCACAAATGGATGATGCGCTTTGGCAGCTATCACACCCATCATCACAGGATTGCGTTTTGATCCCTCATACCCAGCAAATGCCTCGTATCGCTCCATCAGGTCATCAAAGGGCTTATACACCTCAAAATCCACATCCATATACAATCCCCCCTCGCGCTCTAGCGCCCATAGTCGCACATAATCACTCACAAACGCATATTTCTTTGCTGCATACGCCTCTTGAACATATCTTGGCATATAGTCCAACCACTCATTTTCTTTCGTAACAAAGGGTGGCTGTTGCGTATTTTGTACCCTTCCCTTTATGGGTGAAAAGCTTTGCTCGATTGAATATCCTGAATGGACATTCATAGAACAATGGTTAGGGGTAGGCTTTTGGAGCACTTGTGTGAGCGATTCTTCATCCCATAGTCGATACTCCCAATCGGGCATATGCGTATGCCACGATGCGATGCATTGCTCCACCAACTCAGGCATTGCGCCTTTGCCAAACCAACAGTAATGTATAATTTTAGGTATCATCAAATCGTTTTTATCAACTCTCTATATTGTGGATATTTTTTCAAAAAAGCTTCTTCAAATTCTGGTGTACTAATAGCAAGCATTTTATGCTTATGGGGATGCATTGTCATCGGTATTCCAAATGCTGTCATATCATCTGGTACATCTTTTGTAATTACCGAATTCGCTCCAATTCGCACATTGTTACCTATCTTAGAATCACCAAATATTTTTGCACCAATACCTATATAGCAGTAGTCACCTATAATTGGTGTTCTTAAATGTACATTACCTTCCTCATCTATCATACCATTAGCACCAATATTTACACCTTGATTAATATCACACCATTTACCTATACGAGCATGTTTGTTTACAATTAACATACCATGGTGATTTATTCGCAATCCAAGTCCAAAACTATTACCTGAAATAGAAAATCCTAATCTTTCTCCGCGAATAGTCAATAATAGACTATATATATATCTTCGCAGTTTATTGCCTACATTTTTGTGGTACTCATAAAATCGTAATGTGCGTTGATATTTCCATATAGAATCCAAGAATGGACGTGGACAGCGCCTATTTATACCCAATGCAAATTTATCAGCATCAAGATAAAGTTGTAATGTTTTTTTATCTGTAATCATAATATCTCTTTAAAATGAGTAATTATTCTCTCGCACGCCTTCCCATCTCCATACGGATTTACCGCTTCGCTCATGCGACGGTAGGTGTTGGTATCATCAAGCAACATGCTTACGCTTTGCTCTATCTTCTCACGATTGGTGCCAAACCAACAATAGTGGATAACCTTGGGTATCATAATCCTTGTCTTTCAACTTTAAACTTTCAACATTAAACTGCGCCCTTGGCGCGTCCACTAAACCAACGCTTGACTAGCGCTTGCTTCACCGCACTACCCCACTTCATCACCTGTCTTTTCGCCTTTAGCATCCATATCGGGGTTTTGTATGTTCGCTTCACACTATCGGGTTGCTTGCTCCAATCGACTTTCGCCAACTCTTGAGCCGCTATATCGTGGTATTCCTTGCTCATCCAATAATCTAGCAAACCTCCAACTCTTAATTTATCAATCAATCGTTTCCAATCTGCTTCGCTTGGTGTAGGGTGTAAGGTATAGGGGGTAGATGCATTGGTATCAGCTTCGCTGTTTCCCATGCCTTTAAACTTTACACTATCCACTTTACACTCATCATTCGTACCGTTCACCTCATCGCCTAATAGCCTCATCGCCTTATCGCCTAATAATTCTAGGCGAAAGAGCATATGATGCTCTGGAGCATGCAGATTCCTCGTCGCACGCAGATTTACTGGCACATCGTTGTTATACCATGCCAACGGCTCATTCAAGAACGCCACAGGATAATGCATCGCCGTCTTAGCCCACAGTAGAAAATCCTCGCCTAATTTGATTCCCACTGGGAAGCCCCCCATCTCCTCGAAAACTCGTTTCAGTATGATTGTTGCACCTGTCCAGACAGGCATCGCATTACTCTCATAGTACGCTTTGGGGTAGTTGATATATCCCGTAGGTATATTGAGCGCCACATGCGTTTTACCTGGTTTGTAATATACATAGTTGCAGGCGTACAACCCCGCCTCTGGATAATCCGCTATCAGTTGCGCCATGCGCTCCAGATAGGTAGGCTCCCACCAGTCGTCGGCGTCAAGGAAGGCGATGTAGTCGCCGCTTGCCTGCGCGACGCCATTGTTGCGCGCGGCGCTGACACCAGCGTTTTGTTGAAACAAAATTTTATAACTTATACCTTCTACACCATAGAGGTACTCCTCTGCTATAATCGCACTATTGTCTGTGCTACCATCGTTGATTACAATTATCTCATAATCACGATAAGTCTGCGCACAGACGGTCTCCAATGCCTTACGCACATATGGAGCCTTATTGTAGAGTGGTATAATTACACTAAATTTCATTTATCTTAACTTTTTTCTAACAAAAATACGCTTCGTTTCACTACGCTACAAAAACATTCAAAAATTATTGATCATATTTTGTTTTATAGTTTATCCTTCATTTTGTTTTGCTCTCCAAATGCTACATAGTTGCATTTCATTTGAGCAAAAACAAAAGATAATTCTCGAATTGTCAATAATTGTCAATAAAATTGTCGCTAATTGTCTTAATTATTACTCCTTGATTTTTAATTATTTATGTAGGCATCAAAGATGCCGTATTTTTGTTTCAAATTTATCTCCTCAACACTCCCCATTTCTCTAATTTGAACAATGTTCTCTCCAGCAGATACACCAGCCCATACAACTTCCACCTCCTCAATCGCTTCATTTGCTCCATCTCAAAAGCATGCGTATCGTAGTCCCAAAGCACCGCAGGTGGTAGCACTTCCTCCAATACTTTGCGGCGTTCTGCATTGCGAAGAGTGAGATTGGTCTCGCTAATGCCCCCATCGTCGAAGATTGTCACATCTATATCCACATATTCTGGCTTCACCTTACCCAATCCTATTGCCTGCAAATACCACTTCCAATCACTCACAATCTTCAACTGCTCATCATACAAGCCATACTCCTCAAACAAGTCCCTACGTATATACGCACAATCATGGTTCAGCGTACTGCTATAGAACTGGCGCAACGAATACTCCGTATATCCACTCTTGCCAACCACTTTGCCCTGCGCATTGACTTTGATCATGTTGCCGTATAGTATTCCAATAGGATTCTCATTTTGTGAATTGATTTGATCTAAATGCTCAATCATTCGTTGAGTAACATTTGCATCAAACAGTATATCCCCTGAATTTAGTATCTCAATATACTCTCCCGTCGCCATACGGATTCCTTTATTCATCGCGTTGTAGATTCCTTTGTCTTTTTCTGAGACCCATTTGATTGTTGGGCGAGTAGCTAGTTCGCGAATAACATCAACACTACCATCTGTACTAGCACCATCTACGATTATATACTCTATTTCCGTATATGTTTGTGCTAATACTGACTCCATGGTCTTACGCAGACCTTCAGCGTTGTTGTAGTTGATGGTTATGATGCTCAGTTTCATCTTCTATGTGTTATATTTTTAAGACAATTCATGTCAATTTAGACGTCGTACGGCGAAGCCGATCGTTCGAGCGTAGCGAGATAAGAATTTTTGTCAATTTCTTTTTTTATTTTAAACAAAAATACACTTCGCTAGCACTTGCTACAAAAATAATTTAAAAATATTTCAAAGGGGTATATTTGGTGTTATGGCTTATCGCCATCTTGTATCGCTATATCAGCTGACTCACTTAAGCAAGCTTAGATTTGTCATCACCTCTATCGATACCATATCTGCTATTGCAGCTATTATACACCAAATAGTTTTTAAATGCTCTTCTGACCATACTAAGTTCTCCGAACTGTTCAAAAGAACTTAGCCTTTGGCTAATTTCCTTGAACCTACGCAAAGCGTATATCCATTGAACTAGTTTTTGATGCATATGCCTTTGGCAGATGCTGCAATTTGCGAATACGCAAATTATCAAAAACCCACCATTGTACTCAGCCTTTGGCTGTAATCATTTAAACATTTATTGGTAGTAGGATGCATTGCATCCGTAGTGGATAGGATAGATATCGGTTGTCAAGCTTGCTTGAACAGACGATAAATAGACTAGCCACGGGAGATGTGTACAACACATCGACTACCAATATATTTCAATGAACATTTTTTTTTATTTTTGTAGCCATCAAAGATGGCGTATTTTTGTTTAAATAAATACCCCTATGGAATTATATTTATAAGCCTCGAATTGACATTAATTGACAACTTTAATTGACAATAATTGTCGTTTTAACAATCCCTATCAGCGCTCTGCACGCATTGGGTTGTTGAGGAAGTCATCGTATGCCAACTTGATACCTTCTTCCAATTCGGTTTTGTAGGTCCAGCCTAGCGCCTCCGCTTTGCTCACATCTAGCAGTTTTCTTGGTGTACCATTAGGCCTTGTCGTATCCCACTCTATCTTTCCCTCGTAGCCCACCGTCTTCGCTACCAGCTCTGTCAGCGCTTTGATCGTCAACTCCTTACCCGTACCGGCATTCACGGTCTCGTTGCCGCTGTAGTTGTTCATCAGGAACACGCATAGGTTCGCCAAGTCGTCCACATATAGGAACTCGCGCAATGGACTACCATCGCCCCAGCAGGTCACTACCTCTGCCCCACTCTCTTTCGCCTCGTGGAAGCGACGAATCAACGCAGGTAGCACGTGCGAGTGTTCTGGGTGGTAGTTGTCGTTAGGTCCATAGAGGTTCGTTGGCATCACGCTGATATAGTCGGTACCATATTGGCGGTTGAGAAACTCGCAGTACTTCAGTCCCGAGATCTTCGCCAGTGCATAGGCCTCGTTGGTTTTCTCCAGCTCGCCCGTCAGCAGACAGTTCTCGGTCATAGGCTGTGGAGCCAAACGAGGATAGATGCAGCTCGACCCAAGGAACAGTAGCTTTTCGCAGCCGTTCTGCCAAGCCGAGTGGATGACGTTCATCTCCAGGATCATGTTGTCATACATAAAGTCGGCGAGAGCGGATTGGTTAGCTACAATGCCACCTACTTTGGCTGCAGCTAGGAAGACGTATTCGGGTTTCTCGGTGGCGAAGAACTGCTCTACGGCATCTTGGCGACAGAGGTCTAGCTCCGCATGGGTGCGGGTGATGATATTGGTGTAGCCCTGGCGCTTGAGCTCCCGCACAATGGCGGAACCCACCATGCCACGATGTCCAGCTACGTATATTTTGGATTCTTTTTTCATATTCATTCATAAAGTTAGAGCGTTCGTGATACTCACTGTAGTACGCTTCCGCTGGAGGACGCTACGCTGGAGTACGACTACGTCTGTAGTTTTTTGTTTTATTTCAAGTGATTTATCATGCCTGACAACAACTTCGATTCTTCAACTATCAATTTTTCTAATTGTTGAAATTGTTCATCTGAAATATAACCGATATAATTAGCCACATCCAATTGTGCCAACACTTCCATTAAAGATCCATAAGCTATTTGCATAAAATGTCCTTTATCTTTGTTTGTTGCACGACCTAATCCTTCGGCTATATTTGATGGCACTGATATCACAGCTCTACGTAATTGATCGGAGAGAGCAAACTTTTCAGTTGGTGGCAGAGTTTCCAATAATATATACACTGCCTTAACGAGTTCTCTAGCAGTTGTATACACTTGTAATTTTCTAAAACTATGCATATCTCTTTTGTTAACTTCAATTTGTTGTTGTTCGTTTTACTGTAGATCGTTTCGCTTCCGCTACACTATAGTGCACTACAGCACCAAGGGTGCGCTCTACAGCGTCAGCGCTCTACAGGGCTCCGCCCGTACTACAGCGAAGCGTACTACTTAACTATTCCTCTCTCCAAGTATTCGGCCAGGTTCACCCTCGCTTGCTCCGCCGCGTGATCCGCTGCCACCTTCTGCATATCGTGCCTCACCATCAGCTTCACCAACTCCTCGAAGCTGGTCTTCGCTGGGTTCCAACCCAATGCCTTCTTCGCTTTCGTTGGATCACCCCATAGGTTCACCACGTCCGTAGGACGGTAGAAGTCCGCACTCACCTCAATCAAGGTCTTGCCCACCAATTCCTCTGGTCCTGCTACGCACACGCCCTTCTCCTCCGCACCTTCGCCGCGGAACTCCAAGGTGATACCCACCTCCTTGAACGCCAAGTCGCAGAACTCGCGCACCGAGTGCTGCTCGCCTGTAGCGATCACAAAGTCCTCTGGCGTCTCGTGTTGCAATATCAGCCACATGCACTCCACATAGTCCTTGGCATATCCCCAGTCGCGTAGTGACGAGAGGTTGCCCAAGTAGAGCTTATCTTGCTTGCCTTGCGCGATACGCGCAGCCGCCAAGGTGATCTTGCGGGTCACGAAAGTCTCACCACGGCGCTCCGACTCGTGGTTGAACAAGATGCCCGAGCAGCAGAACATGTTATATGCTTCGCGGTACTCCTTCACGATCCAGTAGCCATAGAGCTTCGCTACCGCGTATGGCGAATATGGGTGGAAAGGTGTGTTCTCGTTTTGTGGTACTTCCTCCACTTTGCCATAGAGCTCGGAGGTTGATGCTTGGTATATACGGCAGGTGTCGGCTAGTCCGCATGCGCGAACGGCCTCTAGGATGCGCAGTACACCTACGGCGTCGATGTCGGCGGTGAACTCAGGCGAGTCGAAGCTGACTTGCACATGGCTCTGTGCCGCTAGGTTGTATATCTCATCGGGACGCACCTTGCCGATCACCTTGATCAGACCCATGGAGTCCGACATATCGGCGTAGTGGAGGTGGAAATGGGGTTGTCCTTCGAGATGCGCAATACGCTCTCGATAATCCACCGAGCTACGACGGATGATACCATGCACCTCGTAGCCTTTGTCCAATAGAAACTCGCTCAAGTATGAGCCGTCCTGTCCTGTTACACCAGTTATTAATGCTGTTTTCATATATTCTTGTTTTTTTTGTTTTCTAGTTATCCTAGTACCTCTAGTGCCACTAGTGCTACTTGTGCTACTAGTGCTACTAGTACTCCTAGTCCTCCTAGTACGGCTAGTCCTCCTAGTGCGGCTAGTTCTCCTAGTACTACTAGTTCCACTAGTCATCCTAGCCCTCTAACTCTCCCAGTCTCCTCTTTAGCTCCTCTATCTCGGCTTCTTTCTTTAGTAGCTGCTGCTTCATCTGCAGCAGCTCTCGCTGCAAGTTGCGCATATACTGGTCTTGCTGCTGGCGATAGCCAGTGCGCGCCGCGTGCATGCGCTCCTTGATGCCACCCTCTTCCACAAAGCGCTTCTCCAAGTGATCCAGATACGAGCTGATCATCTTATCTGTCAAGTGGCATAGCGTGATAGCCATATTCGCTAGTCCCTCATCCTCCATCGTCTCTGCCAGTTTCTCGAAATGCTCGTAGCTATTATGCTCTCTGCAATACTCCAGCATCTTGTCGTATCGCGGATGCTGCGCATCCCATGATACTAGGCCGTGCACTTTCAGATAGTCCTCATAGTCCTCGCGAAGCTCTTGCAAGCTAGAGCGCGATACATTGATGAGTTTGATCTCCATCTCTGAGGAGGTCATACCGTCCTCAATACCTTCTACAATATTCTGCTTGCCGCTGCGTGCTGCTTGTATCATCTGATCTACGGTGCGATCGCCGTAGGGCGGCAAGAATCGCTTGCAGAACACTGCCGTCAACTGATAGAGTGTATCAGCCTTCTGGTAGAAGTACAGCTCTCGCCAGTTGGTTGGCTTGCGCAGTATCTTGTAGTTGGTCTGTTTCATATAATCTTGTTTTTTATCTAGTTATCCTCCTAGTACTCCTAGTGCCACTAGTGCGGCTAGTTCCTCTAGTCCTCCTAGATCCACTAGTCCTCCTAGCCTTTTAGCCGCTCTGCGGCGTCCGCTAAACTCACGCCTTCACTCGTTCATTCGTTCAACGCCTCATCACCTTATATCCCCACTGTCCTATCGCTACTAGCATTATGGCTATCTTCTTATGCTTCAAGCATAGCTTTGTCCACCATGTCCAGCAGTACGCAGGTTCGGTGTAATGTAGATAATCCGCACGACTAATGTATGTGTCTATATGCTCATAAAACGCACGCACATCTGCTATAGAAGATAGTTTCATCAAACGCTTGCACGACATCCAGATATTGTAGCTACCCCCTTCGCGGATGCCTAATGCATAGGTGCTTGTTTTATCTTCTAACGAGTGATAGAACTTCAGCATCCTCGTACCTAGTAACACATAATCCGCTGCATGCTTGTATGCGGTAGTATGTGTGGTAGAAGTAGCATTGTAGTGTACACGATATGCACATTGCGCACTATACATCATGCGTTTGGCATGATAGAGATGAACTGTCACATAATCGGAGTCCTCAAATAACACATCCTCTGTAAACGGATAATTCACTTGCTGCAAGAAGTTCGTCTTGTAGATATATGGAACAGGACCAGTACACCAATATGGATATTTCGTTTGTAACTCCACGCCAGTAAATACACCTTCTAATGTGATTGGTTCTTTTTCGGTGATATTGCCATGCTGATCTACATTGACATAGTGCATTGCCACCATATCAAGATCATTCTTTTCAGCTAATTGCAATGCATCCACAACACCCTTTGCACTCTCATCATCGCTATCTACATAGACAATATATTTGCCCTTGGCTATCGCTACACCTCTATTGCGTGCAGCACCTTGGCGGTGGTTCTCAGCTTGGCGGAGCAAGGTAATATTGGTATGCTGTTTGGCATATTCCTCCACTATGTCTATGGTGTTGTCCATGGAGCAATCATCAATGATGATCACTTCAAAATCAGCTACATCAAGCGTTAATGCGTATATGCTATCTAGGCAACGCACGATGGTACTGCTTGCATTGTAGGCGGGTATTATGAATGAGCAGAGCATAGGGTTCAATCTAAAAACACACGTTTTAACGCCTTAAGATAGGCATGTCCATACTTGCGATCTGGTTCCATATAGTTACCTTCAGCCCACTCGTTCCATGATTTTAGGAAGATAAATCTTTTGTCGTATGGTTTGTCGATAACTTTATCTTTCGCAATTTTGCAACATGTTTCGAAAGCTTCAGGATTTGATTCTGTCAAGACTAAACCATGTTTTCCTGAACGTGGAGTATGATCCCAATTCGGTACAATAGTTGGGAAAGCATTATCATTCTCTTTGCATGTATCATTCGAGAAAATAGATGGCTCGTATTTTACTCTTGTAGGCCATTTAAGAAAATCTTGACGAATCTTGCCAATTACTAAGTTGAAAAAATTTTTAGGTTTTACTTTTCTCATCGCCAAATATGTTACAGCATCAAAACCATATGATAACATTTCTTCTTGATATCTATCAGTTTCTTCTTTTTTCCACATGTTATGACCACATGCTATGAAGTAAATTCCTTTCAATCCATTTTCAATAGCTAGTTTATTCCACAATTCAATAAAGTGCTTCAAATCAGGAATTTTATCAAACCTGTATATTAAGAAGATAGGTTTGTCATCACAAGTGATATAACGCTTATCTCTGAATGCAGGCAATACTTCATTGAAATGAGCAATATAATCATCATCTCCAGGATATGTTTGCTCTATCAAGGTTTTTCCTTTTACCAAACCATGAAGAGTACCGCTCCAGGTCTCATTAGCCCAAGCTAAAGCAAATGGAAAATCTGGTTCACCTGATGCTAACACCTCATTAAACGGGCGTTCTAATAATCGTTTGCCATTGCCGAACCAATAATGCCAATAAACAAAACCTTCCACGCCATATTCGCGGGCCATATCAGCTTGTGCTTTGCGAGTTTCTGGCACACGAAGGTCATAGTATCCTAAATCAGCTGGTACACGTGGTTGATAATGTCCCGGGAAAAGTGGCTTCGCTTTACCTACATTTGTCCACTCTGTAAATCCTTTTCCCCACCATTCATCATTTTCTGGAATGGGATGGAACTGTGGCAAATAGTATGCTAACACACGCGCTTTAGGTTGTTTTGCTTCCATATGATAGAATTTTATAGTGTTGATTGATAAAAATCATCAATCTTCTTTATTATTTGTGGAATATCATCTTCAACAATATTGTTAATCATATAAGTCTGTCTTTCGCCATCTAGTCCATTTGCATTAAATGCGCCTTCAAATTTATAACTGTATGCTAAACCAAACAAAGGCACACCTGTATATATCGCTGCAAAATTTGCATGCATCCGACTTCCAATAAAGAACGACATCTGACTGATCACATATTTGATTTGTGGAGGTGTCATATCATAATCCACACATGTGACATTTGATTTATCTTCTAATCGTTCATATGCAGCTTTACATGCTACGATATCATCGTT
>JAZOVR010000094.1:0-14005 GCA_045658785.1 Paludibacteraceae bacterium
GAATAATCCTATTTTGCTGCTTTTATAATACATACCTATTCCACCGGCAACTCCCCAGTCAAATGGATGTTGGATAGGTAGGTATTGATGCGTTTGATTAGGATTTTTAGTGCCATATTCTATTTCGCGGAAACAATATCCAATTTGTGGACCCAAATTTAGAAACCCATGCATATGTTTCTTTCCAAAATAGAGGTGCATCAAGAATGGTATCTCTATATATTCTAATTTTTTTCGGTAATCTACTGTTTCATCTAATTCCCTCCAGCCGCGCTGCATATAATTTATCTCCACTTGTACTGCGCATACTTTGTGACCAGTATAGCGAAAAACAAGACCTCCATTTATACTTAATGGTGACTGTGCAATGTCAATCGTACGGATGCTAGGGTTGAAGATCATTGACGAAGCCATCACACCCGCATGACCACCGAAGTATATCTCTGGGGTACGTAATCGTGGTTGGGCGGTGATTCCTATACAAGTAAATACTAGTAGCCCGAGGAGTATTATTCGTCTTCTGAACTTCATTTTCGCAGGATGTGTACATTCTGGTTTATATATCCTCCCTCAGGCATTTTAACATAATGTATGTCTGATTGAATACCTATATGCCATAATTCTTGCTCCCCTTGTTCCATTTTATGCGTTTGCAATATCTGTAGCAAATGTTTCGTTTGGTCATACCCTAGTAAGTCATATCGTGGAAGAATTGAGGTTAAGGTATGAGTGAAATATCTCTTGAAGAGTTGAGAATATGACTCTGGTACAGAATAATCACATTTGAATGTGGTGGTATATATTTGTGGAAGAATAATCTTCTCGTTTTGCCATGAATAATGCGAGTAAAGGGTAAGATTATTATGGCTCGTACGAGCATTGAGCAAATAAGGCATTACCATCTTTAAGTTGCTATATTTTTCGGTGTTAAAGATGATGATATTTTCTTTCCCCTCCACCAATGCGTTGACCAATGAGTCCTCTAGAATTTGTGTGATTGTAGTAGTGCTAGTGGGAATGTGGTATGATTGGATTGACTGGTGTAATGTAGATATGCTTTGTGGAATCGTTTCGTCTTCACTGGCTTCTACTAATACACAATTGATACTATCACCATATTGAGCTAAGTAGGCGGCTAGTATGTCTGATTCTATTTTATTGGATGGATTGAATTGTAGCAAGTAGGGGTTACTGCTAATTTGTTCTACCTCATTTAAGAATGGGATCAGCATCCAGATACTATCTTTTTCTGCTTTCTTAGCAGCTATATCAATTTGCTGACGATATGCAGGACCAATAATCGCATCCACCGCAGGGAATAGCGAATCGTTTAATAACTGATTAATCCTTACATCGGTCTTACCAATATCAAATACAAATACTTCAATCTTCTGTCCACATGCTTGTACTTCGTGGATAGCCATCAACACCCCAGTGTAAAAATCGTAGAAACGTTCCATCGTCTTGTTGCGTTTCAATGCATCGGCATGCAATGGCAGCATGACTGCCAAACGAATAATACTATCTGTGTTCCAAACTATCGAATCGACCACAATGCTGTCGCGATTAATAATACGATTGCTTTCTGCCGTTTGTTCGGATTGTTTGATAGGAATGTGGATGATATCATCGAAACGTAAACCATTACGCAGGTGTGGGTTAGCTTCTAATATATCTTCTTGTGTAACACCAAATTTTTTGCTCACTCTATATAAACCAATACTACGCTCCACCGTATAGCGATAATAAATCTTGCCATCAATCGTATCAAGAGGGTAGGGAAGAGCCTCCTGGGCATACGTTATGTTGCAGATGCTTCCTAATGTGCAGAATAATACGATGTATAATCTTCCTAATCTGCATGTAGCACTCTTGTTAAATATCTTATTTCTCATCTTATATACTTTTTCTGTCTGATTATCAATATGGTGCTTCCGATTAAAACTAACATCAATAGCGGTATGATGATGCTCACCGTTTGTGCTATTAGCCGATTTTCTCTTGCACGTTGATCGTTTAGTAAACGCAGTGTTATCTCTTTTTGTCTCAAAGTCAACCACGCCTCATCATCGGCTAAATACAGCACAGTGTTTATCATAAAATCGCGATTGCCAAATTGTGTTTGTGTGTAGCGGTCATAGCCTAATGGTAATGGTTTACCTTGTTGCCACTCATTGCGAATACTATTACCTGTTGCCACAACCACTTGCCGTGTGAATTTACTTTGTTTAATGATTGGTGCATCTTGTTTTATTGTTTCTGGTGGCAAAGAATGCGCATATATGGACTGAAATACACCCTCCAAACTGACTGCTACTGGGATAAAAGCATACCGAAAACTCTGCTGATCATCAATCCCGAAATTAAGATCAACCTCGGCGGGAGCAGCTGTCAACTTGCTGGCAGATGAAGTCGCTAAAAGCACGTCTTTTTTTATACCATCCTCGCCTCCTACCATTTCTATAGCGCTAGCCATCGTAGTTGTCACTTGAGCTACATGGCGTGTAATAGCTGATTGTTGCGAAGTTAGTAAAAGTGGCGCATATGTCCAAGGCATAGGTTGCCAATTCGGCTGCTCTGGAGTTGTAGAAACATCTACTGGTACTGGTAAACATTGCAAGTCTTGAACCAGCCCATGATTCACCCTAACACCATAGCGAAAGAGCATGTCATCAATGTTTAAATCCAATGCTATGATGGGTGTTGATCCCTGCGATGATAAATAATCTTGCGAAAACTTCACACCATTGATCACCCATAATATCCTTCCTCCTTGCATCAAATATTGATCTAGGATATACTTATCGGTTTCACTGAATACAAATTGCGGGTCTGCTATGATGACAGCCTCATATTCATCCAAAACGCCTGCTTCGGTTCCTAATACGCCCCTATCTATTTGGTAGTATTGTGCTAATGCTTGTGTTAAATCATATACTTCATGCTCGCTCAACTCGCCATGCCCTTCTAAAAAAGCTATTTTTTCTACTTTTGTTTGTTTTAGACGACGAATCGCTTCCACAAAAGCATATTCTAGATTTTCGATACTGTGATTGATATTCTCCTCTCCTCGTAATCCGCGCTGATTCTTTAGGAGATTGACTACCGCCTGCTTTTCTCCGTATCTAACAATGGCGTAAGGGTAGATGGTTGTTTGAACTGTTTGCCCTTTGTGGGTACGTTCATGGATGACCGTTGGGGTGAGTCCCATCTCTTTAGCCACTATGGCATCTGCTTTTTTAGAAATTGTGACTGTACCATATGCTCCAAATTCATCCACTATTTCTTTTGTTGCAGTTTTTAGTCGGAGAAATCCCGAGTTGAGTTCCCCATCCAAGAGAATTGTTATTTCAATCGGTTGTTCTGACTCGCGGAGCAGTTGTTTGGTGGGACCCGAAATACTATATCGTTTATCTTCTGTCAAGTCCCAGCGCAACACAAAATGTTGCACTAACACATTGACTAATACCAGAGCCAATAATATCAATATGGCATCGCGAATCTTCACTGTTTGACTTATTTGCCTATAGCATTCAATTCATCTGCTGTCATCTTCATCTCAACAGTGTATTTCTCGCGTAGAGTAGCAATCCACTGTTTCTCAAGGAAATCTTGGTAGTCTGTTGTCACTTTGCCACGATCGTCGGTGTATACCTCTGGCGCCTTGATTACCTTACCATAGACAAGCACTTCTGGGAACTTCTCGTTGGCAGTGTACTCTGCTTCTTTCTTCTTGAAACCATATTTATCTACAGCGGCATTCTTGCCTATGGTCCAAATACCACGCTCTACTTTCACGTTCAGCACGCTATCGGTGTTGAAACGTTGGTTTATATAACTTGCCAAAGAGTCTGGATCTGCTTTCTTATTCTTAACAATCTGTGACGCTTTTTTAGCCATGTCTGCATCTTTGGAATAGATGATGTGACCTTTGAAGCGTGGCTCATCCCAAGTATAATCCTTTTTGTTTTTCTTGAAATATGCTTTTAGTCCTTCTGTATCTTGTGTCGCTCTGTCCCACACTTCGCGCAATGAAACATCAAATAGCAATATACCGTCATGATACTCTTGGACCAAATTGCGCAAGTCCGTATGTTTCTCCTCAAGATGTGCGTCTGCATATGCTTTGACATCTTCATCGCTCATTTCTGCGGGTAGATTGTATTCCATGCGAGTTTTGTCTATGAAACTCTTGTGTGCAATTTGCATACGTTGATCACGCTGAACTTGACGCAATATTTGACTGCGCATACTATCTAATGGCTGAATACCACGTTTTCCATAAAGTTTAATAATATGGATACCGTAGTGTGTCAAAAATGGTTTGCACACACTATCTATTGCCATGCTAAATGCAGCATTCTCAAATTGTGGAACCATTCTGCCGCGACCGAACCAGCCTAAATCTCCGCCACGCATAGCTGAACCAGAATCTTCGCTATTAGCTCTTGCTAATTCTGCAAAATCAGCACCGTCTTTTGCCAAGAGATACAGGCTATCCATCGCTACTTGGGCAGCCAAGAGTTTGGGTAAGTCGCCTTTTGGGGTTAATTTTAGGATGTGTGCTGCGTGTACCTCTTCGTATTCACTTGCTGTTTCCACCTTGGCAATGTGAAAGCCATATGGACTGCGGAAAACTTGTGTCACTTCACCTACTGGAGTTCTATAAACAGCATCCTCAAACTCATATACGTAGCGGAATGGTTGAATATACCCCAACTTGCCCATGGTCTGCTTAGCATGTGGCTCTTCTGAATACAACATCGCAGCCTCGTAAAAATCTTCTGGTTCTTGTGTAGTTACCAATTTTCGACCTTTTTTTACTTGTTTCGGTAGTCCTACCGTCACACGCTCACGAATAGAGTCAATGCGTAATCTTGCTGCTGCAACTGTCGCAGAATCAGCATCTTGTGGGCATTGTACAGCAATGTGCGATGCGCTTCGAGGATGAGCCATCCTATCGTAACTTAACTCTACCAAACTATCAATAGCCACATTATCTTGCAAATACTTAGGTGTAGCTTGGGCACGATAGCCAGCCAACTCTTTTTTAAAGGATTCTGTGGTGTCAATGCCTTGAGCCATAGCTTCTGTTACTTTTAATTTGAAGTTGACAAACAGCTCCAAATACTCCTCCATAGTTTTTTTGTCTAAACTACTCTCCTGGTTGTTCTTCTCGTAAATGTACAAGAACTCTGAGAGCATAATCGGTTCACCATTGATAGTCATCAATACTTTGTCTCCTGCTTGTTGACCAAAACTAAGCAAACTTGCTCCGAGCAATACGATGGATAAAATTGTTTTTTTCATTGTCTTATAGATGATTGTTTTGTTATTTTTTCAATATCGTCACATAAATAGCGCGCAAAGGTACAACTTTTTTGTGGAATACGCAAGCGCGTGCGAGAAAATTTGTTGTTTTTTAGTCAAAATTTGCAAATATGAAAAAAAGATAGTACTTTTGCAAATTATTTGTATAAAAGGCATATGAATGCAATCCATACTTACATCCAACAAGCTCACAAAGTGGCTATCTTTACCCACCAATCACCTGATGGTGATGCGATGGGTAGCAGTCTGGCTATGTATCATTTTATCAAGTCTTTCGGCAGAGAGGTTCAAGTCATTGTACCTAACGCTTTTCCAGAATTTCTCGCTTGGATGCCAGGTGCGGAAAGGGTCCTGCTATATGATGCCCAAAAAGCACAAGCAGATGCCTATCTCGAAGCTGCCGATTTGGTGATTTGCACCGATTTCAACGATCCAAAACGCATCGGAACGCTCGGTGACAAGATGCTCACACTTACATGTCCAAAGGTGATGATTGATCATCATCTCCATCCTTCTGATTTTGCCGATTTCATCGTATCTGTACCCGAAGCTTCATCCACTTGTGAGTTGGTATACGACGTACTTTCAACTTTCAACTTTCAACTTTCAACTGATATAGCTACCTGCCTCTACACAGGACTCATGACCGACACAGGCAACTTCTCCTACAACTCCAATCGTCCACAAATCTACCCCATGATTGCCACCCTCATTGAGGCTGGCGTGGACAAAGATGCTATTTACAATGCCGTTTTCAACCAATATTCGGTGGATCGCATGAAGTTAGTCGGCTATTGCCTTTATCAAAAGATGCGTGTTTTCCCTGAACATCATGCAGCGCTTATCTACCTCAATCGCAAAGAACTCTACCGTTTCAATTTCCAAAAAGGCGATGCCGAAGGCATTGTCAATATGCCTCTCCAGAGCAAGGATATCCACTACTCTGTTTTTATGCGTGAAGACAAAGCAACTCTCGATGAAATGGAGAAAAATGGCGGCATTAAGACCAAAATCAAGCTCTCCTTCCGCAGCCAAGGCGACCGCCCTGTAAATATATTTGCTAGCGAAGTGTTTAATGGAGGAGGTCATGCCAATGCCGCAGGCGGTGAGTATTACGGCCCTCTCGCTGAAGCTGTACAATTGTTCTTAGATAACTACGCTAAGTACTTCAAGCAGTAGCCACATACAAGTGATACACCTCGTTGAAGATAGTGATCTCTCGCTCATACCAAAATCCCATGCGTTGATATAGTGTTTTTGCCGAATTCATCGGCTCTACTGCTAATGTCAACCTCTCCGTTCCAAGTGCTTTGGCTTGCTGTCTTGCGTGGGTGATTAACGCCGTGCCTACACCCTTATTCCTGTAGGGTAGGGACACCGACAAACTGTCAATATAATACTCTCCTGCCTTTGCTTCATCTTCCATGTCTTCCCAACCTTTTCCAAATGCCATATCAAACAATTCCTTCAGTTGCGGATACATATTTTCCCGTTGAAATCGGTAGTTTTTGCCATCTACTGCAATCATCATCCCCGCTATTTCTCCGTCTAATTCGGCAATAAATGTATTTCTATAACTATAATGTGTATTTTCCTGTACACATACGTCCGTCAATGTCTCCATCCATTTCTCTCGCAGCGAAACACCGCCTTCTCCTGCATCACTCCCCAATAAAATGGCGTTTTCTTCCAACAAAAACGCGCTAAAAATCCCTTCTGCGATGTATGTCGCGTCACTTATTTCTGCTCTACGAATCCTAATCATTTGTTTTTGTTTCCAATATAATTTCTTGATATCTTTATGATTTGTCGTGCAAAAGTACATATTTTTTCTTATTTATGCAAATTTCACTTCTTCTTCCCGCTATTTTTTTAGCGTATAGATACGTTTGATATACGATAGAATAATATAGGTATCTATGCGAAGCATAAAGTGTTACAAAAACTCTTAAAACTTTTTTTATCTAAAATTTGCACATCCGCAAATTTTGTTGTACCTTTGCACCCGCATTCAGTTAAGAGCACCCCCACTCGCCCGCGAGGCTCGTCGGGGATCCGCCTTAGGGAAGCCAGTGAGATTCTGGCACAGACCCGCTGCTGTGATTTGCAATATCGTTTGTTTTGAATCTAAGTCACTGCCTATCAGGTGGGAAGGCTGAACAAACGAGCAATAAGTCAGAAGACCTGCTGCATGCCGTGAACTTCGTTAGTTGAAATAGTTTCAAGGTTTCAGAGTTGAAATTGAAACAGCCCTTTAGGGCGTGAAACATTGAAACACTTTAACTTTCTAGTTTGCTAAGTTGAACACTCTCGTGGTATAGAGTCAGGCAACATGCGTAGATTAGTATCCATATTATTTTTCACACTCATGTGTGTGGCAGCATTCTCTCAAAATAATGCCGCCGATTCTCTTTTAGCCTTACCGCCTGATAGCCTCATCGCCCGTTATCTCGAATTAGAAGAGTACACCATTACCGCTCGCGTAAAAGAGAAGGATATCATTATCCCTCAAACACTTTCGGGCGTACAACTCAAGAAGATGAATGCCCTCAGCGTAGCCGATGCCATTCGCTATTTCTCTGGCGTGCAGATCAAAGACTATGGTGGTGTAGGTGGCATCAAGACCGTGAATATCCGCTCTATGGGTACCAACCACATGGGCGTATATTACAATGGTATTCAACTCGGTAATGCCCAAAACGGACAAATCGACCTCGGCAAGTACTCTCTCGAAAACATCGAAGAGATCCAACTCTACAACGGTCAGAAATCCGACATCTGGCAATCCGCTCGTGAGTTTGGTGCCGCAGGTAGTATCTACCTCACCACTCGCCGTCCGCGTTTCGCCGAAGGCAAGACTGTAAATGTCAAAGCACAAATGCGTGCTGGTAGTTTCGCCCTTATTGACCCAAGTTTATTACTTGATATTAAACTCAGCGAGACGATGTCGCTGACGATGAATGCCGAACTCGTCTCTTCCGACGGCAAGTACCCATTCCGCTACCGCCGTGTCACTCCTTCGGGCGAAGTAGCATACGACACCACAGCCATCCGCCAGAACGGCGACATCAACGCCATCCGCGTGGAAGCGGCTGTCAATCACTACTATAGCAACACAGGCTTTTGGAAACTACAACTCTATCACTACAACTCCGAGCGAGGTGTACCAGGAGCCATTGTGAATAATGTCTGGCGCAATGGCGAACGCCTTTGGGACCGCAACTCCTTCCTTCAAGCATCATGGCAAGACGAGCTATTCAACCGCTGGTCGGTACGCGTAAACGCCAAATACGCCAACGACTATACCCGCTATATCAACAACGACGACAAGCTCATCCATGTGGAGAACCAATACCTGCAACAAGAACTTTACTTCACCATGGCGCACAAAGTGCGCATCTTTGATTGGTGGGATGTAAGCGCAGCCTATGACCTGCAATACAATGCCCTCAGCATGTACGCAGAAGCCCATCGTTTCACCCATTGGCTCAGCGCTGCCACCGCCATCAATATCAAAAACTACCTACGCATACAAGCCAGCGTATTAGGAACGTTTGTCAATGACGCGAAATCAACCAATAGCCACAGAGTGGCGTCCAATAGCGGGGTCCCCGAACAATCCGCTGATTGTTGGGGTGCTAATAGCCCACAAGGTGGGCGTCCGATAACCGCAAAGTGCACTCCAGCTTTGTTCCTCTCCTACCGCCCAACACAGCTCGTTGACCTCCGCTTCAATGCCTTCTACAAACAGAGTTACCGTTACCCAACCTTCAACGATCTCTACTACACAGACATGGGCAATGCCTACCTCAAACCTGAGTTGGCAAAGCAACATAGCGTAGGTTTAAGTTTTACGCAACCCTTCCGTATTGCAGAGCAAAAAGGTTCAGAGTTTCGCCTCAATGCCGATTATTACTACAACCGTATATCTGATAAGATTATCGCTTACCCCAAAGGCCAACAGTTCCGTTGGACCATGCTCAACCTCGGATTGGTAAAAATCAATGGTTTAGACGTGAATGCGCAACTGCATTTTGACCTGCCATTGGACTTTTACCTCACCACTAAAGCGCAATACACCTACCAAACGGCGATTGATGTCACCGACCCAAACGATTCGTATTACGGTGATCAGATTCCTTATATCCCATGGCATTCAGGTAGTGCTGTGGGTATGTTCGGTTGGCAAAACGACTGGCAGCAGTATGGCTTGAACTATAGTTTCATCTATGTTGGCGAACGCTACAACCAACAAGAAAACATCATCTATAACTACACCCAACCTTGGTACACCCACGATCTCAGCCTATTTGGCGAATGGCAAATTAAACCCATATCCCATAGCCGCAAAGCGGCGTCCAATAGCCCAAAGGGCGTCCAATATCCGATAACCTTGCGCGTAGCGCTAGATGTGAATAATGTACTGTCGCAAGATTATGATGTGATATTGAATTACCCTATGCCAAAACGCAATTACAAATGCACAATAAGCATCACTTATTAAATCGGCGGTTCATCCTTTATCATTCGTAGTTTATACTTAAAACTAAGATTTCTTCCTCTTGTATTGTCCGTCTATTGTGCGTAACTGAAAAGAGAAATACCGAGAACATAGTAGAAAAAACGCCACTTGTGCATGAAACATAAATGGCGCTTTAATGTTATTTTGAGCAGTTAACGACTTTAAGGTAGTTATTAAATTCTTTCTAATACAGTTTGTATCAATTGTTTGATACGAGGTTTGTAGTCGGTATTGGCAGCTTCCACCTTGCGTTGGGCGATTACGCAGCACACGGTCATAGCCTTATGACCCATCAGCAAGCTGAGGCCTGCAATGGCACTACCTTCCATCTCATAATTGGTAATGCGTTGTCCCTCATAGTGGAAGTCGGTAATCAGATCGTTAATCTCTTTTACCGCCAAGTCGCAGCGCAATACGCGACCTTGAGGACCATAGAAACCGTTGGCAGCGATAGTGCAACCACGCATCATATCATCGCCTGCAATGCGGTTGACGAGTTCGGGGTTAGCAGCCACGACATATGGGCGAGCCGCCTTCGCAGGGTAGTGGATAAAGTCCACAAGTGCGTCCTCAAAACCTAGGTCTGCAATCTCATCGCGACCTTCATAGAAAGCCAATACGCCATCCCAACCGATGGACTTCTCGCTCACGAGGAATGTGCCGAGAGGAATGTCCTCTTGCATACCACCACAAGTACCCACACGCACAATCTCAAGGGTACGGTGCTCATCTTTCTCGGTGCGGGTTGCAAAGTCAATATTTGCTAATGCATCGAGTTCGTTAAGTACAATGTCGCAGTTGTCGGTGCCAATACCTGTAGAGATACACGAGATGCGTTTGCCGTGGAATTTTCCCGTAATGGTGTGAAACTCACGACTTTGGATGTCGCACTCGATAGTGCCTTCGTCAAAGAACGAAGCTACCATATCTACGCGACCTTGGTCGCCGACCAATATCACCTTATCCGCCAAATGTTCTGGGCGAATATGGAGGTGGAATATGCTACCGTCTTCATTGATAATGAGTTGGCTAGCAGGGAATGTCTTCTTCATAGGTTAAAAGAGTTTTAAAGGTCTTAAAAGTCTCAGGTTAGGCTTGACCACCGCCAAAAGACATTGGAATAGTACTGCCTGGGGCAGGTGTTCCGTTGAGTTTGATCGTACCAAACTGCTTCTCGTATTTTGCTACATTTTCTTGAAGAGCAAAGAGAAGTTTTTTGGTATTCTCTGGTGTCATAACGACGCGTGATTTGACGTTCGCACCTTTTTGACCAGGCATCATACATGCAAAATCCACAACGAACTCCGAAGCGGAGTGTGCAACGATTGCCAAGTTGCTGTAGGTACCCTCTGCCACCTCAGGAGAGAGGTTGATATTAAGTTTTTGTTCTTCCATATGAATATTATTTAGTGTTGTTTAATATCGTATAGGATTGTTTACCAGTATATGGGTCGTTTACGAAAGCACTGGGCTATTAACATATGTAATGTAATCAATGGCAGGGCAATATCATAGAGTACTAAACCAAAACCTACACCTCGTAGTCCAAATCTATTTGTTGCTAAGTTAATAATCAACAACTGAATTATCAATCTTACAACCCATAATCCTGCCACAACAATACCTATGCCCCAAGGCAAATATCCCACTCCACATCCTATTATAGAGAGTATCAACAATATGTATGCCAGACCACGTGTGAGTGGTTCTACTGTAATTCGCAATTTGCTATGAGTGCTATAATGCGGAGATACACTTATATGTCGACGTTTTTGATGTAACCATTCGTGCCACGTAGATTTCGGTTGTGACCATGTGATGCTATTCGGCGTACAAACAACATTAGTGTTGGTTTTATTCGCCACTTTATTCACAAACAAATCGTCGTCACCAGCGCGCTCGGTAAGTAGGCCTTGAAAACCATTATTTTTGAAAAAAGTATCCTTTCTGTAAGCCAAATTACGCCCTACTCCCATATACGCGCAACCACATTTAGCCATTCCCATGTACTGTAATCCACTGAAAAGTGTGTCGTAACTAATCAAGTGATTGAGAAATCCTTTTTTCTCAAAGTAAGCGCCAAATCCTAGTACTACTTCGGTTGTATCCGATTGAAAACCAGTCATAATATCTCTAATCCAGTAGCGAGATTCTGGTCGGCAATCGGCATCCGTAAGTAAGATATAGTCATACTTAGCAGCTTTGATTCCTATCGTAAGCGCCAACTTTTTACTACTAATTACTCTGGCTCCGTGTGGTACGAAGGTAATATACAAGTTGGGATAGTGCAAGACATACTCATTCAACACCCTCAAACTGCCATCCTCTGAGCCGTCATTCACGACAATCACCTCAAAGCACGGATAGTCTTGTGCTAACAACGCATGTAAATAGTCTCGCAGATTATCTTCCTCGTTGTGTGCACAAACAATCACACTCACCCCTAGCGTAGTGTCTAATTGCTTTGTGAGTTGTGTTTTCTGAGCACCTTTACGAATGAAATGCAAATAGAAGTAGAACTGGTACACATAGATTACCAATGCAACCACCAACAAACCACATCCGATTGGATTGGTTTGTAGGTGATTAAGCAATTCATCAACAAATAAGATAATCTGCACTACGCGCAAATTTATTTAGTCTTGAGAATTTTCTTCAATTTTTTGCTCTTGCCTCCCTCTATAGCTTCCTTTGCCATGCGAGCAACTTCGTTTGCACCAGCTTCGGTGAGTTGATACTCATCATTTACCAATTGTTCAGGATCAAGAGTTACGTAGTAAGCAGCGACTTGCTCCTCTGTCATACCTTGTAACCATGTTTTAGATGCTGCTTCCAAATCCATCAATGGTATATGATTGTAGGTAGCAACACGACGGATTGCTTCTGCATAACCCCCAAGACGGTCAATTAACTCACCATCTTGATAATAAGGTTGAGCCAATGGAGTACAAAGTACAACATTCACTCTATGTTCACGCGCCAATTTTATGATTTCATGCAAGCGACGAGCAAAAGCATCCAATTGGGTATATTGTAATGAATTATACTCTTTCAAATCATTTGTTCCAAACTGCATGATAGCTATCGAACGACCACGCAATTTCCCCAATTGATCCAATAAAGCAGACTCCATGAACACTTTAGCACTCATGCCAGCTGTAGCTACGTTCTTTAATTCATATCGTTTCGACACATATTGATTAAAGGCACTACCCCAACCAGTTGCTTCTACGCTATCTACAGGATAGTCGGCCATCACAGCATCGCCAACAAGCCATACACACTTAGGTTTAGCATTTACAGGAATGGTCGCAACAAACAACAACACAAACAAAGAAAGAATTACCTTTTTCATATCTAATCAAAATTTAATTATTAATTCACTTTTCGAGGCGCAAAGTTACTACAAAAAAAGCAGATATGCAAGCAAAATGACTATTTTTTCGAAAAAAGAGAGTTTTCTTATTCATTTTGTTTAAACTTTCAGTTCAAAAGCAGAAAAAAATCCACATTTTTATTGCTACATCACAAATTATTTGTACCTTTGCAAGCAGAATTAATATGATAGCATGAATACTTTGGGCGAATATTTCACTTTCACCTCTTTTGGTGAGTCGCACGGTCGAGCAATAGGCGGGGTTATAGATGGCGTGCCAGCAGGTCTGCATATCAATATGCAACTGATTAACCAACAACTTAATCGCCGTGCAGGTCGAATCTCATTTGAAGAAAATAACTCTACCCATCTACTAGTAGAACGTCAGAGCAAGGGAGTATCTACACGAGCTCAGCGAGAAACGGATGAAGTAGAGTGGTTAAGCGGCGTGATGGATGGTGTAACATTGGGTACTCCCATCGCCTTCATCATTCGTAATAGAGATGCTCAACCAGAAGATTACGAATGGCTCAAGCACTCCTATCGTGTTGGACATGCAGACAAAGTTTACCAAGAGAAATATGGCATACGCGACTATAGAGGAGGAGGTCGCGCATCAGCTCGAGAGACAGCCTCAAGAGTAGTAGCAGGAAGTATAGCGCGTCAGTTACTTGAAGAAAAAAATATCCATATTCACGCAGAATTAGTACAAGTGGGTAATGAAACCAATCCCGCTCGTTTTGAAGACTATATAAGCAAGATCCGTCAAGAAGGAG
>JAZOVR010000095.1:0-11515 GCA_045658785.1 Paludibacteraceae bacterium
TTGCTCGCAATTATACGGAAGAAGAATTCCGCCAATTATGGCATGATGAATATGTCATGCAGACAATCTATACTCATGACGGAATACATGTGCATTTCTATGATAATAATTTTGATCATGCTTTCTATGAGAGTACAGGTAGGAATGTTTCCAAAAAAAGCGGCGAATATAAAAATGTATTATCATTCCAGCGGTTGGCTCGTATTCGGTGGATAAAAGATGTGCTAATGGATAAAAGTGCACTGATGTTTGTGGGATATGATAAAACGACAAAAAAATATGCGCGAAATAAACGAGTGTCTGTTGTTGTAGGTAATTATGTGGTCGTTATACAATTGTTCTTGGGTAAAGACAATGCGACACATGCAAAGTTTATTACGGCATATGTGGCTGATAATTCGATAGATAAAATTCTACGTGGTCCTATATGGTAAAAAAAAGAACGCTGATTAACTGGTTCAGCGTTCGAAACCTCTGTAGGTTCCTTACCGTTTGGTAAAGACGGTGCAAAGGTACTATATTTTTTTTAATTATGCAAATCTTTGTGCGTTTTTTCATAAAAATTAACTTATTTCTATCTAAAGCGGCACAAAAAGGTGGGAGTATAGATATGAGGATGTTGTAACTAAAGGATATACATTGTTTCACTTTCTTTCAATTTCTTCTCTGTAGTCGATGTTATCCAAGTGTTGACAGATAGTCCAAGACCTCGTAAGTATTGGAATGCATTAAAAACCAAATTACAATCCGAGGGAAGTGAAGTGTCCCAAAATATGGGACAGTTGAAATTGCTATCTCCTGACGGCAAAATGCGTCTGACGGATGTGGCTACAACGGAACAACTATTGCACTAGAGTGTGGGTTACCACTTGTATAGTACGGCAAACTTGTACCTTCGGACACCGCCTTGTTGTGATAATTCTTATCTCGCTCATTTTCAATAAAATCGCACTTGAAAGTAAACTTTCGCGCGTTTTTCTTGCAAATGTGCGTTTTTTGTTGTACCTTTGCAGCGTAAAGTCGCTTGGAAAAGTGTGAAGATTATGCAAAAAGTCGCTTGGAAAAGTGTGAAGATTGCGCAAAAAGTCGCTTGGAAAAGTGTGAAGATTGTGCAAAAAGTCGCTTGGAAAAGTGTAGTAATACGATGTAAATTGCAACTTCCTGCAATTTTATGTTGCATATCTAAAAAAAAAGTAGTACCTTTGCAGGCGAAATCTGTTTGTTAATTTTTTAAGTACTTAATTATTCATAATGAAACGCTTTGTACATATTTCCCTCATCTTCTCCATCTTGTGCGCGTGCGCGTTGCCATTGATGGCTTCTACAGACTGTTCGGGCTACAAAGATACCTATCCTGATCACTACTGCGACTGCAATAATCCTACTAGGATATACGGACTGTCTGAGTTGCAAGATCTCAATTTCTCTGACTCCATCTGGTTCAAGACCAGCATCACTACCTTTACCAATGCAGGTATGACTGCCTACCTCTTTTCCGAGTCAGATGTACAGGTGGATATCTACCAAAACTGTAGAACCTTCAGCAAGGCTTACTCCTTCCTCGTTCCTAAGAACCAAACACGCGATATGGACCACCAAACCATTCTCGATAAACTAGAGCAGAATGGCGTCAGTGGACTCAACGCTGCTATCTATGTCCTCTTCTATCCCGTGGAAGATGGCGCTGATTGTCGCCTCATGTGCTATCTATACAACACCGGACCAAACTCCACCGCCGATGACCCACTTCCTATGCTCGTAGGGATGACCTATGTTAGTTCGCATGGATATGATGTGTATGAGTTAAGAGCAGAGGATATACCCGCATCATGTCTGCTATACACACAGTGGAGCGAAGAGAACAACTCCCCATGCTATATGTACGTTACCCGCGGCGATGCTGAAAATGGCGAAGTGGTAGCAGAACATGAATTTGTGTCAGCCACCTCCTATTTCCATTTCGACAAACAGCTTCTGGAGGACGTGCGCACTTCAGGCGAATCGCTCTATCTGCATTTCGAACACGATGAGGCAGCTGCTGGACGAATCGTGACCAAAGAGGTGGGAATCAACTACGACATGACCGATGTTCACATCTGCCAAGGCCAAACATGGGAGTACAACGGACAGACATATACCTTTTCCACAGTCATACCTTATGACACCGTCTGGGTATCCGATATTAAGATGAGTGTCTATGCTTACAACCTTATCGTGGACGCTCCAGAGTTGCAATACGATACTATTGCGCTACGCAATACCGAGCTCCCATACCTCTATCGAGGACAAGAGACAATCCCTACATACGGTGATTATCAGGTATTGATTCAGACACCAGGCGAATGTAACGAACTAATAGACCTGCATGTCAAACATCTGCTCACTACTATTACCAATATAGTCGATACCACTCTCTGCCAAGGCAAACTCTATCAGTCGCCTGATGGCAAACTTTATCAAAGTGATGTGACGCTCGTTGATTCTGTATATACCGACAATGGCGATACACTTTACGTTACTCAAACCAATGTTTATTTTAGCGCGTTGGATATACTGCATGATACACTGGCGGTCAAGAAGAGCGCACTACCTATTCGTATGCATGGTGCCGTAGTAGCTGATTTTGGTGACTATCGTTTCCTCGTATATGACGACAACGATTGTCCCGACTCGCTTTATATGCATATTTGCCACGACCTAACCACCATACGCAAGGATGTGGAGAAAATCTTCTGCGAAGGTGCTGAATATACCCACAATGGGGTAGTGTATACCTCCTCTACAACACTGGTAGATACCGTCTTTACCGACAATGGAGATACGCAGACTATCACTACTACCCATGTGCTGTTCGTGACCGACGAACTGCAATATGACACCTTGTCGCTTCGACAAGCACAGTTGCCATATACGTATAGAGAAAAGACTATCCCTGATTTTGGAGAGTATGATCTCACTTTCGAATATGGCGAGTGTGACCAACGTCTCCACCTGACGGTCAACCATCTCGTAGATACCATCTATCAGTCGGTAGATACTGCCTTGTGTCAAGGCAAAGCCTATCTGCTGGATAAGCAATCCTACATCGCGGATACCACACTCACAACGCTGTCGTGGCCTCACCCTGACACCTTGCTCTGTACGACTATCCATCTGACATTCACATCGCCAGAGGTGCAACCAGATACGCTCGCACTACTCACTACCGAATTGCCATATCTCTATCGAAACCAAGATACCATTGCGCAATTTGGCAACTATGATATCACCATTCATCATGATGGCGAATGCGATGAGCGCTATGCCCTCTATGTCTATCATCGTACCGACACTACTCATCTAACGATCGATACTACTCTCTGTCAAGGACGTGTCTATCCATATAGCGAAGCACTATCCATTACCACGGATACTGCTTTCGTAGATACGATCCAAATCAATGTAGATACGCTGCAGATTACATCGGTAAAAGTCTTCTTTACCCAACCCGAACCACAATACGACACCCTCTATCTCAAAACGATAGACTTGCCATATATCCATCATGCGCAATGTACTATCCCAGAGGGTGGAATAGGCAAGGATTATGAATACCTTGTGCATACGCCCGATGCTTGTGATGAGTATTTTGTGGTGCATACTATTCATGATATAGATACGGTGTATCAAACCATTGACACCACTCTGTGTCAAGGAAAAGCATTGGAATATCAAGGAGAGAAATATACGACTAACACCACCATTCAAACGGCAGAATTTGTTCATCCTGATACCTTGCAGATCACGCATCTCAATCTCATCTTTGCAGCGCCAGAAGCGCAACCAGATACCCTGGGATTGCTCACTACTGAGTTGCCATATCTCTATCGCAATCAGGAGACTATCACCCAATTTGGCAACTACGATCTTACGATTCGTACAGATGGCGAATGCGACGAGCGTTATGCTCTCCATGTGTACCATCGAATTGATACTATCAACCAAGTGTTGGATACCACCATCTGCTACGGAACCAGTTTTGAGTACAATGGGAAAACCTATTTTTCGGACCAAGCATTCGTTACGGAAACGCTATGGAATAAGGATACGGTCATCCTACAAGGTATTTACTTCCACGTAGATACCGAACCTATGGCTATCCATGATACCTTGGGATTAAAGATGAGTCAATTGCCATATACTTATATGTGGCCTGATTATACGGATATTGTGGTACGAGATTTTGGTGACTATGACTACGAATATACCAATTACGTCACTTGGTGTATTGAGCATGCTTATCTGCATGTGTATCATGATGTGGATACGATTACCAATGTGGTTGATACTACTCTCTGCCAAGGACGCATATTCCAATACGATGGGGTAGAATATACCCAGTCTACTACCTTGCAAAATAGCGAGAAGATAGATGACGATACATGGAAACTAACGGTGTTGAACCTAGCTTTCGACGCGCCAGAAATGGAGTACGATACCGTCATTGTTGTTCCTAGTCAGCTTGTTGCTGGCTATTACTATGCTCCTGCTAATACGCTCGTTTATGCGGCAGGTGACTATGTCTTTGAAATTTTGCAGTACGATGAATGTACCCGTATGATTACCCTTACGGTTAAAACGACAGTAGCTACTTCTGTGGATAATATCCCAACTTCGAATAAGGCAAAACTCATCTTGCGCGATGGCATGATCTATATCCTTCGCGATGAGCAACGATACACCTTATTGGGCGAAAAACTCTAATACGAATAGAATATAAACTATCAGTATAGAGGCACTGCTATGCGGTGCCTCTATACTTGTCTTTCCTACTACGTAGATGTGCTCTAGATATGCTCTAGATATGCTCTAGTGGTCGCGTAACCTACGGTCAACTTGAGAGGTCTTAACAAGGGGACAATTATCTGTTCGTCTATAGGTCGGTTGTGTATAGCAATGATCGGATTGGCATACTTTTTGAAAAAAAATAGGGGAGGGTAAAATAAATCTTAAAAATATTTGTATAATTCAAAAAAAAGTAGTAATTTTGCAAGTTATTTATTATGCGCCAATATACGCTATGCTTTGTACGCGCGCGTAATAACGTGAGATACAGGAGTTTCTGGCAATAATAATGAATAAATTGATAATAATAACTAAATAAATAATTAAAACAATGCGTAAATTTTTACTATCTACTATCGCGATGATGTTTTCTGTGGCTATGTTGGCTGCAGGTTCTGGCGATGGTAAGTCAAAAGCGAACGCGATTGACTTTAATTGGGTAGATGGCCATGAGCATGTAGGTACCAAATGGTATCGCGTGGATCTTGCTCAAATCAATGGCATGGTAGATCCTACTTTGGCGCTCTATCTGACCAACCTGACAGATGAGTCTGTTAAGGTTAATGTAGAAGAAGTATCTGCTACTGTTTCTATTTCCGCTCCTGGATTTAGTTATAGTCAGGATACAACGATGAGTGGAGGTGAGTACACCATCGGTGCAAGAGACTACAAGCTCTGGAGCCAAAATGTGAAGAAGCTCTTAGAGATGAATGTTCGTTACTTGTATCTGAAGCTGAATGCAGCGCAGAACATTATGCTGTCGGCTAAGAAGTATGAGACAAGCGACATTGTGGACTTAGCTTGCGAAGATGCAGATGACTTTGATTGGAGTGGTGTGCAAGTGGCGGCTGGCGAGAAATGGTATCGCTTGAATTTGGCTGCAGTGAAAGCGCAAAACCAAAAACTCAACTTCGTAGTTGCTAACCAAGGAGGCAAAGATGCAACCGTGGCATTCGACCTTAGTCTCGACTGTCCTGCTAGCGTAGTGTTCGGCTACAATTGGACTATCCCTGCTGGTGGCGAGATGACCGAGGAGTTTGGTCGCGTATTCATCGATGAACTCAAAGAGGATTATGTATATCTCAAGCTCAATACCGATCAGGCTCTCAACCTGAGCGTAGAGGAAGTGCCTGCTCCTGCTCCAAAGGATGAGAAATGGGCAATAGATGCTACCTTGGTAGAAGGTCAAGCATATACTTTCTCTGGCGTGCATATCTTTGAGGTGCCAATGGCTACCCTCAGCGCTCCACGCGGTATGAAGGCTGAGTTTGTGATCACCAACAACAGTGGCGCGGATGCTACTCTGAAGAAGCAAATCTCTTTTGCTAACCCTGTGAAGAGCACCATTGATAAGGAATTGGTAGTAGCTGCTAACTCTACCGTAACCAAAGAGGTGGTAAACAATATGGCAGGTGTGATCAATAGCGAAACAGCATATATCCGCTTCGAAGCTACACAAGAGTTGACTGTACAACTCAACTATGTGGTGGTGAACGAAGAGGTGATGAATGCGAAGCCAGTGGAGATCGCTACTTGCGAGAAGAGCCAACTATTGGATTGGAATTCTACCATCAAGCAATCAGGTTTGGAGACCAAGTGGTATGAGATTGATTTGGCTACTATCAAGAACAATGACCAACACCTACAGCTCAACTTTACCAACAAGTCTAAGAATGTAGTTGTTGTAATGGGAGAGATTCTTCCTACATGCAATTCAAAAGATACTATACCATATATCTGCCCTGTGCCAGCGGGAAAGTCTGTTAGTCAGGTGATTAACTACAATCTATTTGCATTGGTACCTCATCCAACGCACTTCTACATCTCGGCTACTGTGCTTCCTACCACAGCTACTTCGATCATGGAGTTCAAGGATGTTCGCACAAGAGAGGATCTCATGAAGTTTGTGCCAAAGAATTTGGAGACTATTCAAGCTGCTGAGGTAGAACTGACTGCGAATACTATCTCTGCGTTGGTTGATCCTGCTGCTTGCAGCCAAGCTACTACCATTGCTAGTGGTGTTAAGTACGAGCAAGCTGCTGGTACTACTCAGTGGTATCGCGTGACCGACGAGTTGCTGAACAAACTTTCGCTCATCCCAGATGTAGCCTTTATTAATAATGGTAAGCAAGCGGCTAACGTCACCCTTGCTGCGAGTGTGGATTGCGAGCACTCTACATTTGGTATGTCTACATTCTCATTGCCTACTTGGGCGGACTTGACCGTATTCCCAATTCGCTTGTTGGGTGACTTGCTAGATAAGAAGCTCAACCAAGATGTGACTGAGATGTATCTGCAAGTGACTACAGACCAGCCAATTGCATTCGGTATTGATATCGATTATGGCTTTGGTCTGGGTTGCGACGACGCGCGCGAGTTTGATTGGACCAAAGGGGCTGTGATCAATAAGGGCGATGCACAATGGCTCAGTTTTGACATTACTTCTGTCAAGGAGAACAAGCAACAAGTTCGCCTTACCTTGACCAATGAGTCCAACTCATTGGCATGGGTGGCTATGTTGACATCACTCACATGCCCATTCGATGTGGCATTGCCAATGGTATTTGCTATCCCAGCAGGTATGAGCATTGATAAAGTAGTGGATTACAGCTACTTTGCTGCTACCAAACTGGATCAACTATATGTAGCTTTGATCACCGAGGAGACAATTTCGGTGAAAGCCGTAGCAGAGAAATCTCAAGCATCAGCAAGTGATTACGCAGCTTGCGCGAATGCGGTAGAGGTGAAGAACGGCGAAGCATATGTACAAAAAGCTGGTACCACCTGGTACAAGTTTGATCGTTCACTCTTCAGTGATGTGAGTCGTTTGCCTAAGTTCCGCTACGCAGCTGAGGCTACCACATCACTCACTATGGGTGTGACTGTAGGTTGCGAATACAATATCGCTACTCGCGGAACCATCAAACTGCCTACCACTAAGGGACTTGAGGTGTCTTTCCGCATGCCTGGCTTCATCTATGATGTGCTCGATAAATTCGTACACGATGATGTGGAGGCAGTATATGTAGAAATGACTACTGACCAACAAATCAAGTTCGGCATCGATATGGAATATGCAGGTGGTTGCGAGAAAGCTACTAAGCTAGACCTTTCTAAACCACTTGATATTGATTTGACAGCCAACAAAGATGTTTGGTATTATCTTGATTTGAAGGATGTTAGAGCCATGGGCGATGAGAAAATCTCTTTCCGACTCAACAATCAATCTGACAAAGCCGTAGAGGTAGAGTTCGAGGTTACTCCTACTTGTCCGCTCGTAGTAAGTGCTATCAAGTCTGTGGATGTACCTGCTGGAGTGGACCTTCCATTGATGGTGCGTGCATCTGCAATCACTGATTTGTATGATCAAGTAGTAGCCAAATTCGATGTTCCTGATAAGATTGCGAATAATCTTCCAGAACAACTCACAGATGACCTTATATATTACGTGCGCGTGCGCGCGAACGGTGATCTCTCTATTGAGGAGGGTGATAGCATTCCTGAGCATGTAGAGCCTGGTTGTGAAGTGGCTACTCCACTAGATATCACCAAAGCTATTGATGTGGATAATCTTCAAAAAGGATGGTATGTGGTTGACCTGACTACAATCAATAAGGATTTCACATTGAAGTTTATAAATAATACTGGATCTAACCAAACCGTTGATTTCCAATTCTATAAGGGTTGTGATCAAGATGAAGAAAAGATGCTAGATAACTATCTAACATCCTATAACTTGGTAGTTCCTACAACAGGTATTGAACAAAAAGTTCCATATTCACTCATCTCTAGCTACCTCACAATCGATGAACTCTACATCTATGTGAATAAGACTGAAGGTGGTGAAGTTGATATGGCTTGTGCTTCTGCACTGCTCATTGACCTGAATAATCCATTCATGATTGAATTGGAAGAGGGTAAAGAGCAATGGTTCAAGATTGCTCCTAAAGATTACGAGAATTTTGATAAAAACCTGGTAATCAGTACTAAAAACCTTTCTGGTAAGTCTGTAAATGTTGATTTCTCATTAGCTACAGCTTGTCCTGCATTGGTAACTGTTGACAGTACCATTACTGTGAATGGTGATCTCAATCGCGTGGATTCTATCACTGCAGGTATGATTGATTTGGCATGGGATAAATTTGGAGATAAAGTCGATGGTATTGACACCGCCTATATCCGTGTATTGGCAAATGGCAACTTGCAATTGGTTGTTGATACATTTACCGTGGTTATTCCTGAAATGCCAGAAGGTTGCGAGAACGCTAAAGAATTAGATTGGACCAAAACCATCAACCTATCTCAAATCCAAACAGGTTGGTACCATGTAGATTTGACTCCATTGAAGAATGGTCAAGTTAAAGCTATTAGTGTCAACAACGATTTGGGTGAAGAGACTGGTGTGAAGTTTGATATCTTCCGTAGTTGTGAGGAGAATAGCTTCCTCTACACCTATACTCATGCCTTCAAGGTTGGCATGTTTAACCAATCTATCCCATCTGCTGCCCTCTCTATGTTGGGTAGCATCAACGAGTTGTATATCTATATCACCGTAGGTGTAGATGTTTTGACTTGTGAGGATGCAATCGAGTTTGACTGGAGCAAGGGTGCTGTACATCAGGCTGGTTCCACCCAATGGTACCACTTTGATATTAACCCAATTAAAGCTAATAATCAGCAAGTTAAGTTGACCTTTACCAACCACTCTAACGAGTTAGCAGTGATGTATGGTGAGGTAGCATTGCATTGCCCATATACCTATTCTATTCCATACGCATGCGTAGTTCCTCCTGGTATGAGTATAGATAAGGTAGTAGATTATAGCGTGTTTGCAGCATCTCGCGTAGAGGAGTTGTATGTTAAGGTTTATTCAAATGAGACTATTGAGTTAGGCGCTACTACCGAGAGCGCTGAGGTCTTCGATAATGCTCCTTGCGATAATGCACCTACCGTTAAGTCTGGAGTTAAATATACGCAACAAGCGGGTACCTCTTGGTACAGACTTCCTAAATCTTTGTTCAAGAAAACAGGCAAGTTGCCTAAGTTCTATTTTACAACAGAGGAAGAGGGATTGACCAAAATAACTTTGGGTGCTACCGTAGGTTGTGACCACAATATCGCTACCAAGACCATCTTCATGCTTCCAGGCAGTCTGAATTATGCTATGGTAGTACATGAGAAGATCTTCGATGCGTGGGATATGTTGGTAAATGACGAGGTGACAGAGGTCTATGTAGAAGTAACTACAGATAAGGCAGTTAGCTTCAGCGTGGATATGATAAATGATACCGATGATCCTTGCCACGCAGCCGAGTTGTTGGATGTAACCAAGGGCATCAACCTTGAGGCAAACAAAGAGAAATGGTATAAGATTGACGTAGATGCACTCAAGGCAATGAAGAGCGATGTGGCAGTTAAACTGATCAACCCATCCGCAAGCGTTGTAACCTTGGATATGGAGTTCTCTCCAACCTGTCCAGTGGTTGTAAGCTTGAATAAGTCGCTTTCTATCCCAGCAATTCCAGAGATTTCTAAGATCATCAGCCAAGAGACTCTAGCTAAGATCCCAGGTGTATCTATCTATGTTCGCTTTGAGTCTACAGCAGATGTGCAAATCACCTTTAGTGAACCAGAAATTCCTGAGTATCAAGCTGGTTGTGAGGATGCTATCTTGCTTGATTGGACGAAAACTATCGACTTAGCATCATTGGATAATGGCTGGTATAAGTTGAATATTAGCAGTTTAAGAGCAAGCAAGAATGACTTTACCTTGTCATTGAACAATAATACAGGTGATGTTAAGAAATTGACTTTCGATTTCTATGAAGGCTGTAGTGAAGAGGCTTCTGAATTGGCAGGTATGTATTTGACCAGTTTGAACATTACCGCTCCAACTGGCATAACTACTGAGAAAGTTCCTTATGCAGCGTTGAACTATTTGTTGGGTGATGATGTTGATGAGTTCTACGTATATTTGGAGATCGAAGGCGGCGAGTTGAACGAGGCATGTCTCAATGCCATGTTGCTTGACGATCCAAACGTACCTCATACAATCCAACTAGTAGCAGGCAAGGAGCAATGGTTCAAGGTAGCTACTAACGCTCTTGATAAGTTGCAATACAACTTGAAGGTTTCTGTTGATGCTGAAGTGTCTGATGTAACTGTTTCAGTATCATCAAGTTGCTTGGTAGATCCTGTGATTGATACTACCGTAGTTCTTGGCAATGCTCGCCATGAGGAAGTAGAGTTGTCTAAGTCAACAATCTTAGATAAGTGGTCTAAGTACTCAAGCAAGGTGTCTGATATTGATACCGCATACGTACGTGTATTGTCAACAGGTAATATCACGTTGAGTACAGATACGGTTACTCCAACTCCTCCTGCAGATCCTGATGCTTGTGAGAATGCAACCTTGCTAGATTGGACCCAAACAGTTAACTTGTCAACATTGACCACAGGTTGGTATAAGTTTGATATTAGCAGCTTGCATGCAAGTCAATCCGACTTTAGCTTGTCTCTCAACAATGACATGGGTGAGACTAAAGCAGTAGAGATGACCTTGTACTTGAGCTGCGATCAACCATATGAGGCTAAGACTACTCAGGTGTTCCCAGTAGGCATCACCACTCGTCAAGTAGCATATAGCTTGTTGACTCAAGTGGTAGGTAGTGCGGATATGGTTTATGTATAT
>JAZOVR010000096.1:0-34076 GCA_045658785.1 Paludibacteraceae bacterium
TAAGTAATAATCGTTCGAACGAAGTGAGATAAGAACCCGTAAAAGACAGGGATTCACAAGATAAAGGAAACAATATTTCCATTCTTAATTCCCACAAATTACCGAAAAAACACTCTAAATTCCCGAATAGGCAAAATAAATTTGCATATATGAAAAAAAAGTTGTAACTTTGCGCCCTAACACGTAAAACACCTTAAATTATCATAACGATGAAAAAGCACTTACTACTTTTCCTCGCTGCTATTCTTAGTATATCTGCGTTTGCGGTAGACCTCAACCCGTTTGCATATAAATTGGGTGAACCTGTATATGATGCCAGAGCAAACTCTGTTACAATCAGCTATCACCTTAATGCACCTGCCACCAAGGTTAGAATTGTAATCTATCAAGATGAAGCGCATCCTGTTGCTCAGCAAGATTTTACAGGAACTGCATATACATCCGCAGGCGCACACTCTGCAATAGTTTCTTTGCATGGAGTTCCAGGTGGCAATTACACATATAAGATTGAGGTTTATGGTAAAGGTCAAGCGAGTACGGTTGCGTTTCATAAGCGTACCGTACTAAACTCTCCATTCAGCATTGACATTGATAACAACATGAACAGTAAGTGGTTCGGTCGTACATTAGTAGCACAACCAACCACCAACGCATTACGTGGATTATACGAATATTGGCCATCTTACTTTACTCAAGGGGCCACCCCTGCAAGATATTATGGCAATAGCAACTACTATTATCAGGGATCAAACAGTTGGTACAATTATTCACATGCCACACCTCTCCGCGTTCGCATTATGCAAGACGGTTCGGGTATGATCTTTACAACTGCATGTGATATAGACAAAGACACCTATTTGTGGTATGTGGACCCAGAAGATCCTAACAACTGGACTTCTCTGATTACAGCTAACCAAATGAGCGATATCGTAAACCATCCTGTTAGTAGTCAAAAAATACACAATGTGAGTCTTGATGTTCGTAAAGATAATGAAAACCAAATAAACTTACTATTGCTATCCGCTTCCATACAAAGTGGTTCAAACAATTACACGACTGGTTATATTTATAGTGGTAAATATGTATTACCTAAAAATTTCCCAACCTCAAAAACAGGGGAATACATACATGTGGTTGACCCAAAGATGACAGGCGGTTACATTAATCCTCACGACTACGTTAAAAGCGGATTATTACCTGTTGCTATCAACAGTTCTAGCCAGTTTGATAAGTATGGTGGCTACTGGTATTGTGGCGCAACACAGGCAGATGAAGAAGACAATGATGGTATTGCATATAAAGAAAAATCTGCAATAATACATATCAATGCAGATAGAGAGAGTTTGAAACAAAATTATCATGAGGGAGACCAATATCTCAAACGTATGTACACATCCTCTGGCGGTTTCCGTTCAAATCCTGACTTTACTAAAGTACTTGTAGCCAATGGTAATAATTTAGATGGCAGTGCAAGTAAGCAGACTGCACGTTTGTATAATCTTAGTCAAAGCTCACCAGATGCTCACCCTACTCTAAGTTATATAACAAATTTAGGAACAATCTTTTCTAGCGACGCTAACTACATTACGGACTTTGCTTGGGATCACGCAAATAATATCTATGTGGTACTCCGTAATGGATCTTCTGGTTATGGTATTTACACGTATGCTACTCAATATAATGCAGCAGATCCTTTTACAACTAAAGCACCTAATGGAGTCACTTTTGAAGTAAAATGTTACGACAATGTAACTTACACTTTAACGACAAGTGTTAATGACGCTAATATGGGAACGATTAGTGCGGGTGGGCAACACAAATCATGCACATCGGTAGACATAACAGCCACTCCTAAAGAAGGGTATTACTTAAAGAACTGGACGATTGATGGTATCGATGTTGACCGTGATGGTGATAACACCTATACACTCTATATGACCGACGACATCTCTATACGAGCAAACTTCGCTCCTGCGAAGTACAACGTAACCTGGTGGAACTTGTTCCAAAAGGAAGAAGATATAGTAGGAACAAAAACTACCTATCCTAATAGTCCTAATGAGCGGTTGTGGAGATTGTTGCAGGTGGCATTCAATAATTATGCAGGTGACAAAGCGGATCAAGGAATGGTCCCAGTAACTAAGACAAAAAGTTATGAACATTTTAAATGTGCGCCATTTTTCTCTGGACGAGCGTCAAAAGTTAAGCCATTCTTTACAACACAGGGAAGTTTCTTCTATTGGTTATGGACATACATGAAGGAGCATAAATTAGATGAAAATAGAAGTAGTAATGCATGGATTTATTATTCTCATTTTGTTGTTAACCGTGCAGATTCTTGTTATAATATTGACAATGCTTTATCCAATAATATGGCAAATGGGGCTTATGATCGTGGTGGAAGTGATATGTGGACTAATCAAAGTGTAAATTGGGATTCTTTTAATAAATATGGTAAGCCTGAATATTGGCGTCCATATTGGACAGAGAAGGTTTGCGATTTGCCTCAAACGTATAATTATAATCAAGATATGCCTGTAACGTGGGATCAGTCCACTTCTTGTCCTTCAGGAAGTATTGCTGGTGTAACACCTAGTTCTTGGTACAAATGGAACACAGGTGAACCAAACCAACTTCTTGCTTGGCGAGAGGGTAGTACATCAGGACGAATAGTACACCATGTGGACAAACCAGATATGTAACTCTATGCCACCTATGTAGATAGACATATCTCTGACTCCAAAGACAACACCGATGTGATTCGTTTGATGTTAAATCCTAGATATAATGGCAAACCCCATACCGTCACCGTAGATAGAAAACTACAAGCAGGTATGTACAACACCATCTGCTTGCCATTCTCTGTGAATTTGAATTCATTGGATAGTAAACATCCACTGTATGGTGCTGATGTACGCAAACTCACAGGTAAAACGGGGGAGTTGTACGACAGTTCTGGCGAATCGGTTATTGTCTTGGAATTTGACCGAGTAGATCAGATGGAGGCTGGCAAGCCATATATCATCAAGCTCAACGGCTCCAAGAATGTGACCGAACCGATGATATTTACAAATGTCGAATATAATGATCTCACGATAGACGGAGTGAATGAAGAAGTTTCTGAGAATTTCTCTACGGTTACTTTCCATGCCATCATGAAACCTACTGAGGTTCCAGAGGGCGCACTCATCCTAGTGGCAGAGAACCGTCTGGCGATTGCTACAGGTGGCGAGATGAAAGGATTGCGCGGGTACTTTGTCATTGATGACCCATATCTGCAAGAGGCTGCCGAGGATGGACGCGTGTATATATCCCCTAGCAAACCTACTACTACCTCCATCCCTGTTGCACCAGAAGCAGAGCAGCAATCCAAACCAAAAGTGCGCAAAATCATGCGTGATGGACACATCTACATCCTCCGAGGCGAAGAGATATACACCATCACCGGCCATCGCGTGAAATAGAACATAAACCGTATTGCAATTGTTAAGAAAAAAAATCACATTAAAAATCGAGTTTAATTTCAAATTGTTCATCAATTTTTATTCATTAGTAGAATTAATTCATCTATTATTAGAAATTATTGATACAATAACGACTTTTTGTACAAATTAACTGTCTAGGCAGTTTTACAATATCACGAGGCTAAATAAAATTTTCCAAAATGTGCACTAAAACTTGCATAATTCGATAAAAAGTACTACCTTTGCGCAGAAAATCAACAAGTTATGGATTTAAGACAGGTATTATATGATCAAAAGGAAGAAATCAGTAGGCTAAACACGAGCGAATTGTGTGATCGAGCAGAAGAAAGTCTATTTGATTTGCAAAGTAGTTTAGCACAAGTTGTGATTGGTGTTCGACGCAGTGGGAAGTCCACACTATGTATGAAAGTCCTCAAAGAGAGTGGAGTCGCTTATGGATATGTTAACTTTGACGATGAGAATTTGGCAGGACTGAAGGTTGAACAGTTGAATGATGTTCTAGATGCATTGTATAAGGTGTATGGAAACATCACACATGTACTATTTGATGAGATACAAAATATCCCACAATGGCCATTGTTTGTCAATAGATTATTGCGTCAAGGGATGCATGTTGTAATGACTGGCAGCAATGCTAATTTATTGTCAGGTGAATTAGCTACACACTTAACAGGAAGGTATAACCAAATCGAACTATATCCATTCTCTTACCAAGAATATTGTGCGATTCGCCAAGTAGATACTTCATCGCAATCTACCAAGGCGAAAGCTTTTAGATATACTCTTCTTGAGCAATATTTAAAGGATGGAGGATTTCCAGAATTACTCAACCTAAGCAATCCATACACCTATACTCTTTCGTTGTTTAAGGCAATTATCCACAAGGATATCAGTAAACGATATAGAGTAAAACATGAGAAAACATTAGCGGACATCGCTAATGCCATGTTGGATTTGTTTTGTCAAGAAGTATCTTACATGCAAATACAAAAACAATTCGATTTGGGATCAATACATACAGCTAAGAAGTATATTTACTATCTACAAGAAGCATACCTATTTAGAATGTTGCCACTCTACGCCTTCAAAAACACTGAGAAGCAACTATCACGCAAATGTTATGCTATTGATCCTGCTTTTATATCTAACCATGAAGATTTTTTGCAAACCCCAAATTTAGGATGGAGACTTGAAAATGTGGTGGCGGTAGAGTTGATGCGACGGATGAATAGTGAGATAGAACAATTGTTTTATCTTCGCAAGCATAAAAGTTTCGAAGTGGATTTCGTACGCACAAGAATGGGAAAAGTAGAAGAACTTATTCAGGTGACATATAATTTCCAAAATCCTACTACCAAACTATATAATCGCGAAATAGGCGGTTTGATAAAAGGTTCGCAAATGACTCAATGCAAGCATCTTACTTTGATCATGATGAACGGAGAGGAGCGCCTTATTGAACAAGATGGTTATATGATAAATTGTGTGCTAGCTACTAATTGGTTATTAAATAATTGGCAAAACTAAGGTGAATTTTCCAAAATGTGCACTTTTGAAAACCAAAACTTTCCATTATGTGCAGTCCATTTGCGTCTGGTAAAGATTTTCAGATGATTACGAATTTCAGTAATCTGTAACTCACAAATTACCGAATTTACAAAACAACAAACTACAAAATATCAATCACATGAAAAAAACATTTCTTCTTCTGGCGGCATGTGTGGTGAGCATGCTGGCAAACGCACAGATACTCGAAGTGGTATCTCTGCAATCACTACCGGGTGCATCCTACGACGATGCGCGTGTGGCGGGCGTGAGTCCCAATGGCGACTATGTGCTTATGACAACAGGCGCATGCCAAGGATTGATGCGCTACGATATGGCTACAGATCAGATGCATACCCTCAGCCAAGCGGCGAACGCAGGGTTTGATGTACAAATCAGTCGCGATGGTCAAGAGATTGTATTCGCAGAGCGAACATACAACGCCGATCGAACCAGCACCACTAATTATGTGCATGCCAACCTCAACAACCAAACCAAAGCATTGCTAGCAGACAAACACACAGCACATGCTGCGGTGGCAAAGAGCGATGTGGTACTCACCAATGAGAATGGTACCATGTACCTCCATCGCAATGGCAAACGCGTAGTGGTAGCTCCTTTCGGCACAGAAGATCGTATATATATCTGGACATCCCTTTCGCCAGATAAATCCAAGATATGCTACCACTTGGGCGGCATGGGAACCTATGTGTGTGACCTAGATGGTAGCAACAACCGACTCATCGGTCGTGACTTGCTCACACCACAATGGTATGACAACAACATCCTCGTTGGTACACACGAGAGAGATAATGGACAGTTTGTATTGGCTGCGTTCGTCGTAGCATACACACTGGATGGAAAAGTGCAGATATTGACCAACAATGAGATGATTGCCATGGAGCCATATACTGCCAATGGCAAGATTGTGTTCGCTACTGCAGAAGGTAAAACATATGTGATGAGTGTTAAATAATGGCAGACCGCGACTTCGTCGCTGTTGTAAGTCAGACCGGCTACGCCTGTTAGATCGCCGCTCAGCGGCTGTTAGATTCCAAGGTCTAACATCTAACAACAAAGTGGTCTAATATCTAACAACGCAGTGGTCTAATGTTTATAGTTTAAAGTTTAAAGGCAAATGATATGAAAAAGATTTTATTCTCTATATTTGCACTCTGCTTGACATTGACAGCAAGTGCGTACAAAGTGTATATCAACCCTGGTCATGGTGCGTGGCATGGCAACTGTCGTCCCATGGAAACGGTACCTTACCCAGCCTTGCCTGGTCAAGGCGGATTGGTAGATACATTGGGGTTCTATGAATCGAATACCAACCTATGGAAATGCTTATACATGGAGCAGAAACTCAAGGCTGCGGGCGTAGAAGTGGCCATGTCACGTCGCTACAGCGGTGGAGAGAATGGTGGTATCTATGATAAAGAATTATACACTATCGCTTCGGAGGCACATTACTCAGGGGCAGATTATTTCATCTCTATCCACTCCAACGCGGGACCTACGGGTGCTGATGGCAAGAAACCTGCCAACTATCCTTCCTACTGGTATCGCGGTGAAACGGGGGACGATTATTCCAAGGGTAGTATTGACATGGCCAAAGTAGCATGGCCTTACACCTTTGATATTCACCATCAGAAGATGGAGTACCACTCTGCTTGGGCGTTGACCAATCCTGGCCTATATGCTGATATTAGTTTTTGGGGCGGCTCTGCTACCCACACATTCGATGGGGTGAAGTACGTAGGCTATTATGGTGTGTTGCGCCATGGTGTGCCAGGCTACTTGATGGAGACCTATTTCCATACCTACCAACCAGCTTGTCACCGTGCACTCAACCCAGACTGGTGCTGCCAAGACGGTCTGCGCAACTACCGCGGTATAGCAGCGTGGTTCAAACTACCTGCCGAGAAAAAGGGTTACATCATGGGATATGTGCGTGATGCGAAGAAAGAAATCAATCAAGCTCACTATACCTATCGTCAAGGCAACGATATCTACTATCCAATCAATGGGGCGAAAGTGCATTTGAAAGATGCCAATGGCAATGTCGTAAAAACCGATTGCTACCACTATGTAGCACGCCAACTGAAGAACCAAGACTACTATACCACGGACAATAACTACAATGGTGTGTTCATGTTTGAGAACTTAGAACCAGGCACTTACACCATCACGGTAGAGAAAGAGGGATATCAACTGCACACAGAGACCATCAAGGTAGAAGCAGACAAGACTGCATATACTCAAGTATTCCTCAATACCGAGATCGTATGGGAACTCAATGGAGGTACAGTAGAGGGTGGAGAAGAGTCCTTGCCTGACCACGTGACATCCACCTATACTTTGCCTATCCCTACCAAAGACTTCCACGAGTTCGTAGGATGGTTCGATAATCCAGAGGGTACAGGCACTGCGCTCACTACTATCCCTGCAGGATGGCAAGGCACACTCTATGCCATCTGGAAAGAGATTGAGGCAGAGGTCATCTGGGTACTTAATGGTGGTAAGTTCCCAGATCCAGCGGTAGTACCTACCAATGAGGAGTTATTCACCAAGTTCAAGTCTGACTACAATAAGTACTTCGGCGCTTCTGTCAAAGAGAGTGCATACTCTGTAGGTGGTGGCAATGTGTCTAACTTCTTCTGGAATGGTAAGTCTAACTATGGCGTAGATATCACCGTGATGATGACTGACAAAAACAATGAATGGCAATGGCTAGCACAATATATCTTAGAGGTGTCTGCCAAGGAAAGCTTGACCGTTTCTAGCGAAGTACAATGGCGTTATAGCTTGACAGCTTTCTTCCAATGTGGTGCTGCTGGTTCGTACAACGCTGACTTCTTTACCGCTGGTAAACCAGAGTCATGGGGCAAAGCATACCAGAAAGTGTACGGCGAAGAGATCATCCTCCCACGTTATATCGCGGAGGAATACACCATACCAACTCCTATCAAGGACAACGATGTCTTCATCGGTTGGTATGACAACAACCAAGGCACAGGCACTGCACTCAAAACCCTCCCTGTAGGCTATAAGGGTACTGTATACGCTATTTGGCAAAACACCAACACTGCGCTCGAAGATATTCGTACCGCCTTGGATATCCACGCACCGATGTACGATATGCTAGGTCGTCAAGTAGATGCTAACTACCGCGGCATCATCATCCAAAACGGCAATAAGTATCTTTTGAGATAAGAGAGTAGAAATCCAGTCTATATCTATCAAATAAGAATTGCTCCCTGAGAAATTCGGGGAGCGATTTTTATTTGTCGCCTCGGGCGGAGTAAAGCACGCATAGCGTGGGTGATGCCTGCTGTGCAACGGTAGCTTCGGCGCAGCCGCCACCACCTAACCGGCAAGAAACACCCGCTATTGGCGTACAAAATCTTACATTTTTAGGAAAATCACTAATAAATATGTACTTTTTGTACATTTATTTGTGTAATTCAGTAATTATTCGTAAATTTGTACGCTCATTTGTTTGCAAGCGTTTTTACACGCTACTTGTTTGTAAACAAATCAATGAAAAACCATAGCATAAACAGATAACTAACGCTTCCTGCACACAGCGTCAGCCCTGCTGACACACAACGCGCCTACGGCGCATACAACGCTCGCCTAGCGAGCAAACAACGTGAGCAAAGCGAACAAAAAAGTACCAATATGAAAAAACTTTTACTGATTCTTACCGTAGTTTTTGTAAGTGTGACTAGTGTGTTTGCTGGTCTTAATCCATACGCCTATGGATTAAAGTCATATCTAAACGATGATAAATCGGAACTTACGATGATTTACACACTAAATGCAAATGCAGAAACAAGTCAGGTGTATATTTTCGAAAAAGAAAAAGGGAACATCGTAAAAACATTAACAAATGGTAAAATTACCCAAGGAACATGTACATTGACAGTTGCTACGGCTGATTTGCCTAAAGATGTACCATTGTCTTGGAAAGTTGTTGTAAATGGTAATGCAAATCAAACTCAGCCTGCAGTTGTTTACGATCGAGTTTCTAATAACCGACCTAATGCGACTCATGGTGTAGCAATAGATAAAAATCCAGAGTCTCCGAACTTTGGAAATATTTACTATACAGAGGCTTCCTCTGGGAACTTAAATACCACATGGGATTGGATGGAGAAATATACACGTCCTTGTGTTTGGCAGTATTCACCCCAACTTACTTATCTCGGGCATTTTTACAAAGATAAAGAGAATAATGTTGATGTAGCTAATTTTGTCACTACTAGTCAGGTCGAACCTCATCGTGTTCGTATTTCTGACGATAACCGTATTTTTGTTTCCTCTTGTTATGCTGATGCAACGACTGCTGTTTGGGAGTACAAAGGTAATAATAATTTCAATAGAGTAATTGCTCGAACATCTAGTTATGGTAAAGTACTTAGTATGGATGTTTTTGGTAGCGGGAATAATTTAAAAATATTATTGTGTTATATGTCTGGCAGCAAACTGACATTTCGCGAATATGCATTAGGTAGCGCTGGCTCTATTTCTGGTGCGGGAACAGATAAAGGTACATACACAGATGGAACGCTTGTCGTTTCTGGTAGCCGTGTCGGAGTTGCATATGATGATAATGGAGAAAGTTTTTGGTTTGCGGTAGATAGAAGTTTTGGATATTCTTCACGTGTTTTTCATATGACTAAAAGTGGTAGTGTATACACGTGTAGTGACCCCTTTAAATGTCCTTTATATACTGGTGGTGATGGTCTATTTGTGAAAGGAAATCTTTTAGTAAAGGGTGTTGCTACTTCTGACGGAAGTAACGCTGAAGGACGCCTGTACTTTTATACTATTAACAACGATGGCTCCTTAACTCAAAAGTGGACAGATTTGCATATATGGAGTAGTTACTGGGTGAACGACATAGATATGGACTATGCAGGAAACCTATACATCGCTAGTGCATATGCTGGCAATGCAATAGCTATATCCATGCCCTACGATGGTAGCCGCACAACGGAGGCCAGAGACATCTATACATTTACTTTAGCAAAGCCCGTTCCTAACATCCTTGCTACTGACTTGTGTGTTACACCACACGATAAACAAGCAAAGTATATCTTCTCGTTCAATGTGAATACCAAACCAGAAGGGGCAGAAATTCGTTTTTACACCTCTGAGCAAGATATGCTTAACGATTCCAAACAGAATGCAACATATAGTGACTATGATAATCACGATAACTGTTCATACTATTATCGCTTCTCCGAACTCAAACAAGGACGCATGTCCGTGGAACTGGATATTCTTGGGCATGAGGGAGGTAAAGAATTAACCGACAAGAAACTCCCTTCTGGCAAACTCTATTGGAATGTGTTCCTTAAAACACGCCGAAGTTTGGCCTTCTCTCCTATCTATGTGCAACCACTTGATGGTGAAGATTTACATTACCGTTTGCATGTAACCGTTAATAACTATCCTGAAACCGACGGGTTTGGACATATTTATTCTATTGATTATAAAAGAGATAAGGGAAATACCAACAACACAACAGACGAGGGAATGGATCAAAACCCTTGCAAATTAATGATATATACTATTGGAGATGAAAATATTGACGATAATGATCAGGATGAACTAAAGTCTGATTCGCGCTATACCCTTGTTAAAAGTTTGACAACTGAAGAAATGGTTCAGCCACGTCGTCCCGCAGTAGCACCTGATGGTATGGTGTATTTGACAGACTATGGAGATTATGATAATGTGAATCAAACATATACGAATGGACCGGCAAGTTTCGTTCATGGCGGAATATGGATATTCAATCCAAATGATCCTTTAAAATCGCAATCGGCGACAGAGGCTAAATTAGGACGTTTCTATGATGACAGTGAAACAGCAAGTGATGTTTGCTTTTATGGGATAGGTACTTCCTTAAAATTATTTAAGACAAATACTTATGAAGAAATCAACCATCATGGAGCTGACTACTCTAATTCTAACTGGGCTAATAATGGTTGCAGAATATACTCAGTAGGTAATGCGGACAATACGATAAGGCATAAAAGTGATAATTGTACAGATAATAATAAAGCTGGCTTGATAAAATTCTTAGGAGATGCCAATGGAAATATGTCAATAAGAGCTACTAATGACGGCATCTGGGTTTGTCAACATAGAAGTGGTACAGTAACAGCTTCCTATAAGCCTGATGATGCACAAGCTACAGCACTGATGTTCTATAATAATAATGGAGAGCGAAAGTTTCAGTCCTATAACTACGATGGAGGAAACTTGTCGCAAACAACAACTAGTATCATGCAATCGACCCCAGGTGCAGGTATGACTATCTCACCTGATGAGAAATATCTCTATGTGGTTAATCACGAAGGAAATATTCTAGAGTTTGGAATAGGTGGAAATGCAACGAATGGTAAAACATTAACCCTAGAAAATAAGTTCATCAATAAGACGGATTACAAATGTATATCCTCAATGAATTTTGACTATGCAGGTAATCTAGTGGTAACGACGGATCAATCATATCCTGCAAACGCTTCGGAGAAAACGCAAATCGTGGTCTTTACCATGCCATATAATCGTGATAATGCGCGTTCAATACCTGCATCTAAAGCTCAACGAGAGATCCCAGAACGATTGTCTTATGCGGAAGATAAAGAAAATACTTTAGCAACGATTGCTAAGACTCCTACACTCGTTGATCTCTTCCGCCCAATGCCTAATACTTCCTATTCAACTATCTGCTTACCATTCGCATTGGATATCAGTACATTGGAAGATGGACACCCATACAAGACTGCGGACATTAGAGCCTTCGAAGGTGCGGAATTGTCAAATGCTGTAGGTGGAGAGAAAATACTGTACCTCAATTTCTCTGCCGATCCCGTCACATCACTGAGTGCCAATACTCCATATATTATTCAGCCGAGCGTACGAATACCTAATCTCGTGCAATTGCCTGCAACCTGGGGTACTAATGCTGCACCATCGGGATCATATGCTTTTGGGGACAACAATTCCATCACCTTTACAGGTGTTATCCCAAAACAGGATATCGTTGTACAAGAGGGAAAAACACTCCTCTTGGTAGCCGAAAACCGCCTTGCAGAGATGGCTCCTGATAAAACGGTAGATGGTCAACCTGTAGGCGAGATACTTGGCTTCCGTGGCTACTTTACACTTGGTGAACCGCTGCCAAAGGGCATGCAAGCTGTACTGCGCAACAAGGATAACACCGTGACAGGATTGGTAGATATCAATGGCAAAAAAGTGAATATCAACAAGTACCTCCGCGAAGGTCGCGTGTATATACGCGTAGGCGATTCCTTGTATACTGTGGATGGACAGCTAGTGAAATAGCGATTTTAGGCTATAGGCTAAAGGCGAGAGGTTATAGGCGATGGGTGAATCAGCAAACTTCCATATGGGGTTTGCTGATTTTCTGCCAAATCAAGGATAGACTTTTAAAGACAATTTGTGACAATTAAAATCGACAATTATAGACAATTCGAAAATATATTTTGTTGGGTTGGTTTGTTTAGCTCCTGCTCGCTGTGCTCACGAAATCTTAATAAATCTTTTTTCGCGTTATCGGCGGTCGTGTCTCCCCTGTACGACACTACCCTATAGCCATACGGCTGCTCAACCGCAAGGGTTGCGCCATTCTATGTGTCGCGCTTACTCCTTAGAGTGGGGACTCCTCGGGCGCAACACTCGGAGTGCGTTCCGTCGCACTCCTTCACGCTCAATCTTAACAAATGAAATCAAGTATCGACTTTGATTAATCTCTGAAATGTTTACCGCTACATTTACTTAAGATTCAGCGGTTGCGTTTTGGGATGTTCTTTAATCGGGGTCCCCACGAGCTTCGTGAGCGAGTGGGGAGAGGAGAAACGGCGGCAACCTCAACGAGCAGAGCGAGTTCTTTGTTGTAAGCCCGTTTCGACGAGGTGGCAATGTATTACGGAGTACCTCGTAAAAGCGTGGCTCTAGAGTGGTAAAAAGATCTATTTAGATTTCTGCCCGCTAGGGCAAGGAGGTATTTAACTTTCCCATCCCCCGCCGACAGGCGCAATTTGCTTGTCATAAATTGTCTTAAAAGTTTATCCCTGTTTTTTACATTCCCACAAATTACCGAACGAAATCGCCACAAATTACCGAATTTGCAAAATAAATTTGCATATATGAAAAAAAAGTTGTAACTTTGCGCGTTTAAAATATTTTTACACTAATCGAATAAAAATCAATACCGATATGAAGAAATTATCTCTACTACTCATCACCGCATTTGTAAGTGTTATTGGCTATGGGCAGACCACTTTGAATCCATATGCCTACGACTTAAAGTCTTCGTGGAATAGTTCTACAAGACAGTTGACTATAAGCTTTATGCTAAATGCTAAGCCAAATTTGGATACTAGCAAAGGTGGAGCAGGTATACAGATTTATGCATATAATCCAGCCGCTCCTAACGTGCAGTATTATATTTGCGGTCCTAGTGGCGCTGATATTAATGCCAAAGGTGTGGGACCATACTCTTATACGATTACATTCGATGAAAATGGTAAGTCGGATAAGACAGGCGTGACGGTGCCATTGGATACCAAACTTTCGTGGCGTATAAATGTGAACGGAGAAAACCAAGGTAGTGCTGATGGTAGAAAGGCTCCTACAGTGGTGCTTGATGCAACAGCCAATCGTTCATATAAAGCGCATGGTGTAGCGGTAGATAAGTGTACGGAGTCGCCTAATTTTGGTCAAATATATATTACTGAAGCCAATAATTCTACATGGAGTTCCTCTTCTACTTGGTCCTGGATGAATGCGTATACACGCCCTTGTGTATGGTTGTACAAACCGGATTTGACGATTGAGGGAAATATCACCAAAGTATTGCAAGACGGCTCTTCTACAGGAGTTAGTAATTTCTCAGATCCAGAGCCTCATCGCGTGAGAGTGTCTGCAGATGGTAGGGTGTTTGTGTCTTCTTTCCACACAAATTCTTCGACGGCGGTATGGGAATATACGGGTGGCAATAACTTTAATAGGATTATTGCTCGCAACAAAGATACCGAGGGACGCGTGGTGGCTATGGATGTTACTGGCTCAGGAGCGGACTTGAAAATATTGTTGTGCTATATTACAGATAATACCTTGACTTTCAAAGAGTACCCAATAGGCAATAAGAGCGGTTTGTTTACAGGTACAGCTACCTCCAAAGGTTCTTTCACTGGTACAGGAATTCCAAAAAGTAATGACGACGCATTAGCTAATGTGGCTTATAATGATAATGGTGATACGTTTTGGTTTGCATGGGATGCTAATACCAATATAGGCGCTTCCCAAACCAAACAATCCTATGTGCGACAAATGATTAAAAATGGCACTACCTATCAGCCTGCTGATTGGTTCATGACGATGCCTCAGGTGGCAGGTTCTGGTGGTTTGTATGTAAAAGGCAACCTATTGGTTAAAGCTACATGTAGTACAGGTGCACAAGGTACATTGCGTTTTTATGAAATTACAAGCGGAGGAGCATTGACACAAAAATATTCCCCAATCAGTATCAATACCTTCTGGTGGGTACAAGATATAGCTGCGGACTACGCGGGCAACTTGTACTTCACTAGTGCATGGCGTGCAAATGCTTTGGCGGTGGCAATGCCATATAATGGTCTGACAGTGACTCCAGCGCCATCCGACTACACCTTTACGATTGCAGACCCTATCCCAAATATCTTGGCGACAGATTTGCGATATACCCCATCTGGAAACACCGACAAGTATATTTTCTCGTTCAATGTCAATACCAAACCTGCAATAGCACAAATTCGTTTCTACGCTTCGTATGATGCCATGAAGAAGAGTATTAATGTGGTGCACGCAGATAATTATGACGGAGTAAATACGAATAAGCCAAGTTTCGTGTACGACATCCCTTCTAAGAGTCTTAAACAAGGTAGAATAGAGGTGGAATTTGCCATGTGTGGAGGCCAACTATCAGGCGCAGTAGGCTCTGATGGTTGTAAGCTGCTGAACGATGCATTGCCTCCTGGCGAGTGGTACTGGAGCGTATATGTAGAAGCACCACGCAAGAGCAGTTCCTTTGCGCCTATGTATCGTATGAAAGGAGTTACGAATGAGCAAGGACATCAGCGAAAATACGCAACAGTCAACAACTACCCTGAGACCGATATGTTTGGCTCGATTATCGTAGCGCACAACCCAAGTGTGGTGAGCAACTCTACAACACGACCAGAGAGAGGAATATTTATAGTCGGAATTAATCCTACAGGAAATAGCAACGATGATCAGAAATCTATAATCAATGCTACTCGTTATCAACAAACTGCGCAATATTTGAATGGTCAACTCAAGTCTGGTATGTTGAATTATCCTCGTCGTTTGACCGTTGCACCTGATGGTAAGGTCTATATAGCCGATGAAGGAAATGAAACTGCTGCTAGTTATTCGGGAGCAAAAGATGTGGTCATGCACTTGAATGGTGGTATCAAATTGTGGGACCCAGCTGATCCTTTCCGTTTTAAATTATTTTCAGACAATAAGATTGGAACATCAACAGGCGTAGCATATTGGAACAATAAGTTGTATGCAATGAACACATACAACGAGTATTTGTTGCATATCATGTCAGATAATTCACAGACGGCTGTCGATGAGAGTAACTACACCAAGGAACAACAGGAAGATCTTAACAAGTTTGGTTGGAATGGATTTGTGCAGTATGACAAAGTGAATGAGTTCTACACGACCTCCAATGATGGTACCTGGGCTAATTTCTGGAGCAAAAATAGCAGAGCGCAAGAGCGTGCTCTACGCCGCGGTGATGCGAGTGGTAATAGTAGCATCGTTGCTATGGATAAAGGTGTATGGATATGCCAGCACCGTGAACATACTGTAGCTATAAAAGAGGCCTTGCACGAACCATATGCGGATAATATTGAGGCATTGACATTGTCTTTTGTTCCATATGGATCTTCTACTAGAACGTGGCAATCGTCCACTACATTAGGTATCTATTGGAAGAATGGAGTAGCTACGCATTATGAAAAAAGCCCTTGGACACAGCTTAAGACGAGCCCCATGCAATCTACCCCTGGTGGAGGTATGACATACAAGGCTCTTAAAGATAAAAACGGCAATATACTCAAAGAGTATGTATATGTAGTGAACCATGAGGGTAATATTGTGGTCTTCCAAATCACTGGTTGGGCGACAGTAGCTGCGGGTGCGCAACCTATATTGTCGCATATGATGACTTTGGTAACTCCAGCGGATACCAAGGCTACTCAAATGGCTGAGAAAAATGGGTTTACGTCCCAACCTTGGCACACAGCATGTATTACATCTATGGAGTTCGATTACGCGGGCAACTTGATCACAACCACGGGCACTGGCAACCACAATACGCCACAAGATCTTCTGCTTTATACCATGCCTTACGACCGTGTGAATGCACAAGAGATCCAAGCACCAAATTCTTGCCGCTATATTCCAGAGCGTATTTCGCAGACATATAATAAGCACAATATTGTGATCGATCCATACGTGGTATCCGGAAAATCATGTGGTTTGGACGTCTATCGTCCGATGATGAAAGGTTCGTTCAACACCATCTGTTTGCCATTCAGCATGACAGCTGAGCAGATTGCACAGTCACCTTATGCAGGGGCGACTATCATGAGATATGCAGGAGCTAGCTATCGTACGCAAGATGGAGAAGGTATGGTAGATTTCAACTTCGAACCCGTCACTGCAATCACTGCTGGAGAACCCTACTTGATCCAATTGCCAGAGACATCTGCCATCCGAGGTATCGTGCGTTTTGAACCAGATGTGGCGGTGAAATTGTCCATCAACCAACCGGCTAACAAACCTATGCAAGCTATTGCTGGAACGGATGCTCCTCAGAATAGCCAAGCCACCTATCAAGGTATCATCGACATGAAGACCTGGTCAGCAGACGACATAGACCTATTCCCAATATTCCTATTAACGGACAACAATCGATTGGGAGAGGTACGTACGTATGGCGACATGTACGGATTGAGAGGATATTTCCGCACAACCAACATACCAACAAGTGCTAAGTACAATATATCTTCACGTAAACCAGCCACAACAGGTTTGGTAGATCACAAAGGAAGACCTGTGGATGTCGAAAAGTTTGTGCGCGAAGGTCGCGCATACATACGCGTGGGCGAAACCTTATACACTCTCGACGGACAGAAAGTAGGACGCTGACGCTACAGATCGCTGACGCTATAGGACGGCGTTCCGCCTACAGGACGCAGGTGCTACAGGAATAGTACATTTTGTGGCATGGTTTTTGTCATGACACACTTGTGTATTGTTATACTCAATAAGTATTTATTGAGGTGTCTATTTGACCATATATGAAAAAGATAATCTCTATATTTCTCCTCGCTGTCATGGCATTGGCTGCCATGGCACAAAAAACATTGTCGGGAACAATCTTCTCTAAAACCGATGGGCAGCCCGTGGAGATGGCTACCGTGCGCTTGTTTGCACATGAAGGTGGGGACTCTACCATGGTGCAAGGAGCACAGACCTATTACGATGGCATCTTCGTATTGAGCAATATACGTGCAGGCAGATATCGTTTGCTCATATCTTCGGTGGGCTACAAAGATCATACCCAATGGGTAGAGATGAAGAACCAAGATATCGATCTGCCTGCGATTCGTTTGGCAGAACAGGTACAAGAATTGGCCGAAGTGAGTGTGCAGGGTAGGGCTGCCGAAATGACTGTTAAGGGTGATACCATTGAGTATAATACCGCTGCCTATCAAGTTAGCGAAACGGCTACCGTGGAGGAACTGCTCAAGAAGATGAACGGCGTGGAGGTGGATAAAGAAGGCAATGTGACTATCAATGGCGAAGAAATCAAAGGCGTGCGTATTGACGGAAAGAAGTTCTTTGGCGACGATGTGCAGACTGCTACCAAGAATATCCCAGCCGACATGATTGAGAAGATACAAGTCATTGACGAGAAGAGTGAAATGGCTAAACTGACTGGGTTTGAGGACGATGAGACAGAGCGAATCATCAATCTCAGTCTGAAGAAAGACCGCAAGAAAGGAGTGTTTGGCAACTACTCGGGTGCATTGGGCGCAGACATGGTGACGGATAATGGCGGTTGGTTTGACTATGGCAATTCTGCTTACGGTGATACCGATGCTGCGCGCATGAAGCACTTCGTGGAGAATGATGCGCGCTACAATGCCAATATCTTCACGAACCTGCTACTGGGCGAGAGCCAAACGACTATCGTAGGCGGTGCCAACAACACCAATGAGATTCGTTCGCGCCGCGGACGCGGATGGTTTGGCGGACAGAATGCAGGTATCACCGCCTCGGAGAACTTGGGCGTGAACACCAATATTGACCTGACAGGTAATCTAGAGAAGAAAGATGATAAGACAGAGTTCCTTTTGGGTGGCGATGCAACCATCAATCATTCGGTAAACGATACGAGAACGCAGTCACAGAAAGAGAGTTATAGCGAGGAGGCAACCTATATTGACCAAGACTCTACCAACAAAATCACTCGCGCGTGGGACGCACAGATGCGCCTGGAGATGGAGTATCAGATTGACTCGATGAACAAGATTATTCTGCGCCCTCAAATCAGCTACTCCAACTCGCGCTATGCGCAGACGAATGATTATACCTATGAGCGTGATTCGGTGCTTATCAATGATGGTTATCAACATCAAAAGAGTCTGCAAGAGGAGATTTCTGCCTCCATGCGTGCGACTTACAACCATAAGTTTGCGAAGCCCGGTCGTGCACTGACGATGCGAGCTAATTTCACCTTCAAGAATACTGAAAAGAGTGATACTACCTATGCGTTTGACCACCTAACAAGCGCTGCGTTGGTGGATCAAAATACATTCTCAACCAACGATGCCTTTAGCTATTCGCTGCGTACATCGTTTGTGGAACCTATTTATGGCAAGAATCATTTTATCGAAACCGTACTCTCGCTGTCGGGTAGCAATCGCAACTCGGTGAAAGACCAATACTCTATGTTGGACGGAGCATATCAGTACGATAGCGTGTATTCCAATGCGCTCAGCAACAATATGTACACCGAGCAGCTAGAGTTGAACTATCGTTGGGTGAGCGAGAAGATTGACTTGACAGCCGGTGCGCGTGTGTTGGCTACGCAGACCTATTCCAAAACCTACTATGGCGGTATCCTCGCGCGCGATACCTTATATAATAGATGGAACTGGTCGCCAAACGTGCGTTTCCGCTATAAGTTCGGTCAGAAGGAGTTTGCTCGCATCGTCTATCGCGGACGCGTCAATCAGCCTACTATCCAGCAGATGGAGCCCGTGCGCAACAACTCCGATGCGATGAACGAGACAGTGGGTAACTTGGGACTGAACCCAGCCTTCAGCCACAATATCTTTGCGATGTATTCGAAGTTCAATCAGGAGAAGTTCTCCAGCATGATGGTGGGTATGAATGCTAACCTCACGCAAGATGCGCTGACCAATAATACCATTTATGATAAGACGGGTAAGCGTTATCTGCAAACCGTGAATGCGGAGATGATTCCATGGTATGTGGGGGCGCACTTCATGAGCAATACGCCATTCTGCAAGAAGATGTTCCAGTTCCACTCGCGTACTGCGGTGAGCTACAACCAACGCGTGGCATATGTGCTTCGCGAACAGGATGCAGATGAAATAGCAGCATTGATAGCTGCGGATCAATTGCCTTTGGGTGATGCGTCAAAGACGGGTAACTTCCGTATGAGTAGCGACCTCACGCTCCGCTTTACCCACAAGATAGTGGATATAGGTGTGAAGAATACGAATGTCTATTCGCTGACACACAACTCGCTCAATAAGAAGAATATCAGCCATATAGGCGACTGGATTATCTCGGGTGATGTGACATTCCATTTGCCAAAGTCGTGGAATATCGCGACTGACGTGAGCTATACATCTCGCCATGGATACCAAGGACTGACCGATGTAAACGAACTGATATGGAACTTCTCGCTGGATAAGACATGGGCTAATTCGACCTTGACCCTCAAGGTGTATGACCTCTTGAACGACAAGAAGAACATCGTGCAAACGGTCAACGAGACCAGCGTTAGTTACCAGAAATTCAATACCCTGCCTACGTACTTTATGCTGACCTACACCTACAAACTCAATCGCATGGGTGGATTGAAAGCCAAAGGTGCTGCGGCATGGCAACAGCAGATGATAGAGAACGGTGGTCGTCCACCGTTTGGGAGATAGGCTATGGGACGCTCGCTCCGCTAGCTATTGGACGCCTCTTTGAGGCTACAGGACGGCGTTCCGCCTATAGGAAATGGGATACATATCGGCTCTAGATAGGCTCTAGATAGGCTCTAGTGGTCGCCTAATTTGTTCTATGCTTGCGCTGATTCCTCAAAGTGGGGACTTTTCGGGCGCTGCGCTCGGAGTGCGTTCCGTCGCACTCCTTCAGGTCGCGTAGCCTACGGGGAACTTGAAGGGAGCTAGGGGCTAGCTGTTATATTAGGAAATCTCTCCCCAGTTGACGACGGTTTGACGAAGAAGGTCAAGCCGTTGTTTGTAGATACGGTTGTGCATCTCGTCTAGCAATGGGTCGGCATCTAAGATAGCGAGTGCCGCTTGGCGAGCCACTTCCAGAATTTGTCCATCGTGAGTAAGGCTAGCAATATGCAACTCGAATGGTAAGCCCGATTGTTGTGTGCCTTCAAGGTCGCCTGGTCCACGCAATTGCAAGTCTGCTTCGGCGATACGGAATCCGTCGTTGGTAGCCACCATGATATCCATACGCTTGCGGGTTTCCTTGCTGAGTTCGAGTTTGGTGAGTAGTAGGCAGTAGCTTTGATCGGCTCCACGTCCTACACGGCCGCGCAATTGGTGGAGTTGGCTAAGTCCGAAGCGCTCGGCATTCTCAATGATCATCACGCTGGCGTTGGGTACATTGACCCCCACCTCAATGACGGTGGTGGCAACAAGAATCTGCGTCTCGCCACTGGCAAAACGCTGCATTTGTTCATCCTTGTCCTTGGTACGCATTTGTCCGTGTACCATAGAGATACGGTACTGAGGGAATGTCTGGCAGAGGGTGTTGTAGCCGTTTTGAAGGTCTTGCAAATCGAGATTCTCGTTCTCCTTGATGAGTGGATAGACGACATACACTTGTCTGCCCAAGTCTATCTGCTGGGTGATGAACTGGTTGATGGATGTGCGGCGCTCGATGTTGTAGTGAAGCGTATGTACGGGTTTGCGCCCAGGAGGGAGTTCGTCGATGATACTCACATGCAGGTCGCCATATACAGTCATCGCCAGGGTGCGAGGAATAGGGGTGGCAGTCATTACCAGTACATGGGGCGGACGGATGTTTTTCTCCCAGAGTTTGGCACGTTGCGCGACACCAAAGCGGTGTTGCTCGTCAATGATGCAGAGTCCGAGATTGGCGAACTGCACCTCTTTCTCGATGAGAGCATGGGTGCCGATGAGGATATTGATTTCTCCGTTGCGGAGTTGCTCGTGTAACGGTATGCGCTGTTTGGCGGTGGTGGAACCCGTGAGGAGTTGACAGTTGACAGTTGACAGTTGACAGTTGAAAGTTGAGAGCAATTTGCTGATGGTTTCGTAGTGTTGGTTAGCAAGGATCTCGGTAGGTGCCATGATACAGGCTTGGTAGCCATTGTCCACTGCGAGTAGGGCAGTGAGTAGGGCGACGATCGTCTTACCACTACCCACATCGCCTTGCAATAGACGGTTCATCTGTTTGCCTGATTTGAGGTCGTTCTGAATCTCGCGCAGTACACGTTTTTGTGCGTTCGTTAGGTCATAGGGTAGGGTGTTGTATTGGGCATGGAACGCTTTTCCTACGATGGGCATGCGAAAACCCTCGTTCTGCTCGCGGCGCTTCATCTGGCGGAGGATTTGAAGTTGGATGTAGAAGAGTTCTTCGAACTTCATTCGCTCGCGCGCCTTCTGCATGGCTATCTGGTCAGTAGGAAAATGGATGTTTGCCAAAGCTTCGGTGAGCGGCATAAGGTGTTGCTGCTCAATGAGGTCGATGCCGAGTGTTTCGCGTACACCGCTTTGGCGTAGCAAAGGCATGAGTTCGGCAGTGATATTGCGGATAGCTTTGGAGTTGAGCCCTGCACGCTTCATCCCCTCGGTAGTGTTGTAGTAGGGTTCTAGCCCTTTGGTCATCTCGGGCTTGACCTTACTCATGGGGGTGAGTTCGGGATGAACGAAATTGTACTGGTGGTTGAAGCGCGATGGTTTGCCAAAGAGTAGGTACTTGGTGTTGCGTTCCAACTTGAGGTACTTGATTCCCTTGAACCATACGAGTTCGATGGTGTGGCGTCCATCGGTGAAGGTAGCGGAGAGGCGTGCGCCTTGCCCCGTACCAATGGTATGCCATTCGGTGATATGACCGATGATCTGCACGTAGGTATCTTCGTCGTCGATCTCGTGGATGAAATAGAATCGGCTGCGGTCGATATACTTGTAGGGAAATTGGTATAGCATATCGAGCGCGGATTTTACTCCGAGCTCTTTACGAAGAATGTCGGCACGCTTCGCGCCGACACCCTTACAAAATTCTATATTTTTCTCGTTTAGACCGCTCACTGCGTTCGCTGTCAGAAGTCAGACCGCTTCGCTGTCGGAAGTCGGATAGCTTCGCTGTTAGAAGTCGGACCGCCTTTGGCTGTTAGACAATAGGCGAGATTATTGCAAACGGAAGTTTACAGGTACAGTATATTTTACACGTACAGGTTTACCACGTTGCTTACCTGGTTTCCACTTAGGCATAGACTTGATGACGCGGATAGCCTCTTTGTCGAGTGAAGGCTCGCCAGAAGAACGTACAGCTTGTACATCCACAATACTACCGTCTTTGTTTACCACAAATTGGCAGATTACACGGCCTTGGATACCATTCTCTTGTGCGATAACAGGGTACTTCACGTTCTCAGCAAGGAACTTGAAGAGGGCTTGTTGACCACCTGGGAACTCTGGCATAGACTCTACGACCATGAAGATAGTTTCCTCTTCCTCTTCCTCAACAGGAGCTTCAACTGGAGGAGCAATCACCACCTCTACGTCTTCGTCGTCCTCGGTGTTGATCTCAATCGTTTCGGTCTCAACATCGTCCTCTACCACATTGAGTACCTCTACCTCTTGTACTGCTGGTGGTGGAGGTGGAGGAGGAGTTTCTTGCGTGGTTTGTTGGATGTCGATTTCTTCATCGATAAACGCCAAATCCTCGGCTACTTCATACTTTGTCACTTCTTTTTCAGTCCATTCGAAAGCGACATAGCAAATACTTAATACAAGAATGAGACCCATAAGGACATAGGTGAACTTCTTGTCTTCCAAACTTGCTTTGGGTGATTTTTTCAGTTGCATATAGATTAAATTTTAAATTCGTTCTAATTAAACGCAAAAAGACATATAATCCTTTCAGCGTGCAAATTTACTGCTTTTTTTTGAAATGAGCAAATATATTGAACTTTTTTGCAAAAATTATTGTAAATAGTTGCTGTTTTGAGATAAAAGCAGTACTTTTGCAAACGAAATGGATTTGAGAAGTATAGTGAAATCTTCGGGTGTGCGCAATTTTACGAAATTGCTCTCTGCCAATGTGGTGGCTCAGGTCATTGGACTGGTGGTGTACCCTATACTAACGCGTATGTACGCGCCCGAGGATTTTGGCTTGCTGAATTTGTTTTTGAGCATTGGTGGTATATTGGTGATTCTCTCCACGGCAGAGTATTATAATGCGATAGTACTGCCAGAAAAGAAAGAGGATGGATTGTCAGTGGTCTCGCTATGTGCCAGCATGTTGTTGCTGACAGTGGGGGTGGTTGCGCTATCGGTGTTTTTCTCCAAAGAGATAACAGAACTATTCAATATGCCCGCATTGGCGGATTACTACTGGCTGATGCCTATCTTGGTGTTGGCTCTCGGAGGGTGGAATATATTGAACTATTGGTATATACGTTGTACGAAGTATGATTCGATAAGTAGCTATCAACTGACACAAAGTACCCTGTCTGCGGGGGGGAAGTTGGGACTAGGCTATGCAGGGGTATTGCAAGGGGGGATGATTTATGCGATGGTTGTGGCTCCTGTTGTGTCTTTACTGATTAGTCTGTTTTCAGCAAGGCGTACTATAGGAGATTGTAGCATGCCCTCTTGGTTGAAAGTGCGAGAAGCAGCACGCAAGTATCGTAATTTCCCATGCTTTTCCATGCCTCGTAGTTTTATCAATATGGTGGCAGGACAGTTGCCCGTATTGATACTCACTCCGCTATTTGGTGCGGAGTATGTGGGTTGGTGGAGTATGGCGATATTATTGGGTTTTACTCCGATCAGTGTGATTGTTCGATCGGTGTATCAGGTGATGTATCAATATACGACAGACCGGGTTAATCATCGTCTTGCTATTTATCCGTATTTTCGTCGTTTTACATGGTTGGTGTTAGCATTGGGAATACCCATGCTGAGTGTGTTGTGCTATTTTATGCCCGAGTTGACACGGATTGTATTGGGAGCAGGTTGGGAAGAAACGGGTGTTTACTTGCGCTGGATGTTGCCATGGGTATTGTGCAACCTGTTGACAGGCAGCATAGGTTTTCTGGCAGATATATTCTTTAAGCAGAAGATTGGTTTAGGTTTTGAGATCCTGACTTCGGTGCTGCGCACAGCGGGTGTGGTAGTGGGTGTGATGTGTCATGATTTTAAACTATCCATCATAGGATATTCCATGGGAACAGCCGTAGCAATAGCTGCTCAATATATATGGCTGATAAGTCTGACTCGCAAGTATGATGCTACGCTAACTTCTGCAACAGACGCATGAATTGATGGTACCGAAACTTGATGTGTTCGGATAATAGGAATAGGCATTGATGTGCCTTGTTGGCCTCAACGTGAATGGGGAATGCGGTGGTGGAATAGGTGAAAGAGTAGCGGTATTTGGGTACATAGCTATTGCAGAGGTTGCTACTATGTACGATTTCGCACCACATATCGGGTTCGTCTAGCGCTAGCAAGTCTTTCGTGTTGATAAGGGTGTGATCTGCACCTAAACTCGTTTGTATCGTAGGCTTCTTCTCCCAGAAGTTGAGAAAATGATTTTTGTTGTATTCTACAGCAAATGCAATGTTGTTTTGCTCGAACCACTGTATGCCACGGGTAAAAGTGATGATAACTGGACAAGGGGTGGAGGTAGAAATATGGTTGTGCAAAATTTCTACATAATTTGCTGCCAACATATCATCGTTATCGATTCGGGTAGATAAGAGGAAGTCATTTTCGCCGATATATTTCTCTCCCATGCTTTTGTATAGGTCATTGAAGTTCTGGTAATATGGGCATAACTCTATGTGAATGTTGCCATATGCTAGGGTGAGTTGCTGGAGGCGTTGTAGATACACTTCTGGCGTTTGGTCGCTCACGAAGATTACCCAATCAAATTGTTGACAGGTTTGCCCCACGATAGAGGGTAAGCAATATGCCTCAAAGAGGCGAAATCGTTCGTCCAGCCAATCGGGTTGGATGTGTATGTGGCTCTGCGGGTCAAATGGCAGATTGAAGCGTGTGAGTATGAGGTGTTTATAATCCATGTGTGATCTGGTGGTAGAGGTCAGATAGTTGTTTGCCAATGTGTAGGTAGGTGTATTTTTTGCCCTGTTCGCGTATCACGTTTGTATTGTATTGCGCATGGGTGTCAACCATATGCAGCATAGCTTGGGTAAGTGCATGTTCGTCTTCGGAGTGGACTAATATGCCACACTCCTGATTGATCATCTCGGGTATGCCTCCTGCGTTGCTGCTGATGATGGGTAAGCCGACCGCTAAACACTCGGATAACACGACTGGTGCATTCTCGTATCGAGAGAAGAATAGGAAACAATCGCTCTGCTGCATCCATTGTGCTACCCCATAAGGCGTTTGCTCGCCAGTGAAAGTGAGCATTCCTTCTGGAAATTGTAGGGAGTCCGCATATGCACGATCTTCGGTGTAATCCACTCCTGTACCTACCACGACTAGCTCAAAGTCTTGTCGTTCCTCTGCCACTTTCCTCACCGCGCGCAACATACCTTGGATATTTTTGGCCTTCTCATCGAAGCAGCTGACGTGTAGAAATCGGAATTTGTTTCCTTTGGGAGTGATGATGATGGGAGTGATGGGTTGGTAGAAGAAGTCATCTACTACGTTGTGTATGCGTTGCCAATGATTGTTTTCTATGTCGCAATTTTTCATGGCATCTTCCAGCATCTGGCTTACAGGCAGAATGCATGATGCTTGCTCGGCGATTCTTCGCATTATCCATCCGTGCCAACCACCTCGGAATGCGAAATTGGCGGGTAAATAGCCCGACCAATGCTCGATGATGACGTATGGAATATGGTATCGGTATTTCAGCCAAAGGGCAATCAGTCCATTCTTGTCTAACACATTCATCTGCACCACATCGGGTTTTCCCCATTCGCTTTGGAGTTTTCGCCATGCTTGATACATGTCGCGCACCCAGGCGAGTCCTGTCTTTTCGGAGAAAAGTACACGCACATCATGTCCCTGCTGGGCTACCGCTTCGGCATGTTTTTGTACGAATAGTCCAGCCATTGCGTCGCGCGGAGTAGGGTACCAAGCGCTGAGAAACAATACCTTCATCGCATCTTCCTTTCTCTAATCCAGTTGTATGCATTGGCGAACCAGAAATACCATTTGTAGTACTTCTCTACACTATAATATAAGGTGCGGGTGCTACCGAACTGCTTGTAGTGGTTGGCTACGCCGCGAATCATGCTGCCTTCGAAGTCGAAGGACACTCCCTTTTGACGTGCTAGTTTGATGGCTTCCAATACGAGTAGAGCGCTGGCGCCTGAGTCTTTGTATGCAGGGGCATAGCATGGAATCAGGTAGTACATGCTGTGCTTGTCCCAAACGAGGAATGCCGCTGCCAGTACCTCGTTGTCGGCGTTGCAGATAGATAGTATTTGGCTTTGTTGCAGGCGCGAAGTTTTGCGCTCGAGTACCAGCAGAAACTCGCGCGAGTAGCTGATCTGCTTGCCTTGCTCTAGCAAGCATTGGGTGTGGAAACGGTAGAAGTCTTCCACACTCATGTTGGTATCGGCATGTAGAGATAGCGCCTTTTGCAGTTGTCGCTTTTTGTTTTTGGAGAAGGCGTTGATTACTTGGTCGAGGTTGGATAGATCCTCTATGCGGTAGGTTACGCGCTCCTTGGTCTTGAAGCCCAATGTTTGCATATGTTGGACAGCGGGGCTGTTGATAGGGAAATGCTGGTAGTAATAGCTCAATCCCAGACTGGCTAACTGCTGTGCGAAATCCTGGCAGATGGTTGCTACACGATCGTTGTCGGATAGGACGTTCTGGGCAAGCCATATGCCTCCAATTTGTGTTTGCTGCGGCATGACGATGTATGTCATCCACGCGCGCTTGCGCAATAGGTAAGGTAGAGCAGCCTGGATTGTACCATCGGGAGCGAAATTGAGTAGTACATCCCATTGCTTGCCTGCGCATACGGCGTCGAGCCACCAGTCTTGCATAAATAGAGGTAGCTCTCCATTGGTTCGGCAGAAATCACGGTATAGTTCTTTGTTGGTCATATACGTCCGATATACAAATTCTGTGCAAAGATACGATTTTTTGTTGAAATATGCAAATAATACTTGCAGAATTGCAAAAAAAGTAGTCCCTTCTAGGACACCGACCTCGCTATACTCGCCCACCTCGTAGCTACTTTTGCACGATGCAGCCCATCCAACAGACTCTCGCTACACTCGAAATATTTGCAAAAAAATCGTTACACCTTTGCGATATCTTTCCGCTTACACAATTAAGAACAAGTTCCCATTGCGTAGCAGAAAACTATCGCCGATAGATAAATCTATCTTTTTTTTGCAAATATTTCTCGCTTTGCTTGCGTATGTGCATTTTTTGTAGTACCTTTGCACTTTAATTCAAAATAACTAATAAAATCAGTTTGTCATGATAGTGGAAACAAGCCCTTACAAGGTATTTGCTCTTTCTCAAGGAGGTGAGCTCGCTAAGCGTATCTGTGAGTATTTAGGATGTTCAGTTGGTAATATCCAAGTAGCACGTTTTTCAGACGGTGAGTTTGCCGTAAGTTTTGAAGAGTCGGTTCGTGGTCAATCGGTGTATATCGTGCAGTCAACATGTCCAACTAGCGACAATATTATGGAGTTGCTTCTGGCTATTGATGCTGCGAAACGTGCTAGTGCGTACAAGGTGATCGCTGTGATTCCATACTTTGGTTGGGCTCGTCAGGACCGTAAGGATAAACCACGCGTTTCGATTGGCGCGAAGGTGTGTGCGAACTTGTTGCAAGGTGTGGGTGTAGATCGCGTGATTACAGTGGATCTTCACGCAGACCAGATTCAAGGATTCTTTGATATACCTGTGGATCATATCTATGGTGCTAATGTGTTGGCAGACTATGTGCAAAGCCTTAATTTGGAGAATTTGATTGTAGCATCTCCTGATGTGGGTGGAACAAAGCGTGCTTCTGTGTTTGCGAAGAAGTTGACCGCTCTCACCAAACAAGATGTACCTATGGTGATTTGCTATAAGCATCGTCCTAATGCTAACCAAATCGGTGAGATGCGCGTCTTGGGTGATGTCAAGGATAAGAATGTGGTCATCATTGATGATATTGCTGACACCGCAGGTACACTCTGCAAAGCTGCTGAAGTGATGAGAGAGAATGGTGCGAAATCAGTACGTGCGTTGGTAAGTCACGGTCTGATGTCTGGTCCAGCTTGCGAGAGAGTTACCAACTCTGCTTTGGAAGAATTGGTGTTTACCGATTCTATTCCATTCGACAAGGCACGCTGCTCTAAGGTGAGCGTGGCATCGATGGCGAAGCCAATCGCAGAGACTATCTTGGCTATCCAAGAGCACCGCTCGGTGAGTGAGCTGAATATCCACTGATTTAAAGTCTAGAGTTTGAAGTCTAGAGTTTAAAGTCTAAGGTTTAAAGTCGAAAGTTTAAGGTTTAAAGTCTAGGGTTTAGGGTTTAGTGTTTAGGGGAATTCAATATGGTATATTGGTGCTGTTGCTGTTGTGCGTGTCGTGCGCAAAACAGCAACAGTCTTCTACAACCGATGCACGCTGTGCTTTTTCGGCAGATTCGGCATATGCGTATATCGCTCAACAAGTGGCGTTTGGCGCACGCGTACCAGGGACAGAGGCGCACGAGAAGTGTGGTGACTGGCTGGTGAGCGAGTTGGCTCGTCACGGAGCGCAGGTCAAGAACCAATATGGCAGCATGCCTAACTATGCGGGCAAGGTGCAGGACCTTCGCAACATTGTGGCGTATTTTGAAGGCAATACCCCCTCGGCTATATTGCTGTGTGCGCACTGGGATTGCCGTCCGTGGAGTGATGAAGAAGAACTCTATGAGCATCGTTTTGAACCTGTTATGGGTGCCAACGATGGTGCAAGTGGAGTAGGGGTGGTTCTGGAGATTATTCGCCAACTCGCTATCCTCAAAGCAAATGGAGAGTTCGTACCCTCGGTGCAAGTGGTGCTGTTCGATTGCGAAGATATGGGTACACCTAACCACTACACGGGTACGCAGCGCGATAATACATGGTGCCTCGGCAGCCAATTCTGGGCGAAAGAGTATAAACAGTCGAATGTCGAAAGTCGAATGTCGAATGTTGAAAGTCGAATGTCAAGTGTTAAGTGTCAATACGGAGTATTGCTCGACATGGTGGGTGATCCTTCTGCTACTTTTCCTCGCGAGTACTTCTCTGTGAATTACGCGGGTAACTATGTGGAGCAGCTATGGCGCACCGCTCAGCGTTTGGGCTATGGGCGCTATTTTGTGCAGCAGAACACGTATTTCCCTATCACAGATGATCACTACTATGTGAGTACTATAGCTGGTATTCCGTGTGTGGATATAATTGATTATAAGCAGAATACAGAGACTGGTTTTGCTGATTGGTGGCACACTCAGCGAGACGATATGCGAAACATAAACAAACAAACATTGCAAGCAGTCGGCGAGACTGTACTAACTACAATATGCTCGAAATAAAGAACTTACATGCCACTATTGCAGGCAAAGAGATACTCAAGGGATTAAACCTTACTATCCATGAGGGTGAGGTGCATGCGATTATGGGACCTAATGGTGCAGGTAAATCTACCTTGTCCAACGTCCTGACTGGTCATCCCGCTTACACCGTGACGGAAGGCGAAGTGATCTTCCGTGGCAAGAACCTATTGGAGATGTCGCCCGAGGAGCGTGCGAGAGAGGGAATCTTTCTCTCCTTCCAATATCCAGTGGAGATTCCAGGTGTTTCGATGGTGAATTTTATGCGTACAGCGGTCAATGAGAAGCGTCAACACGAAGGCAAAGAGCCGCTGAAGGCGACCGAATTCTTGAAACTAATGCGTGAGAAGAAAGCGCTGGTGGAGATGGACAACAAACTGACCAATCGCTCGGTAAATGAAGGTTTTTCAGGCGGTGAGAAGAAACGCAATGAGATCTTCCAAATGGCGATGTTGGAACCATGTTTGTCTATCTTGGATGAGACGGATTCTGGTTTGGATATTGATGCGCTACGCATTGTGGCTGAGGGAGTTAACAAACTAAAGACCCCTAAGACTTCTTCGATTGTGATTACGCACTATCAACGTTTGTTGGACTATATCGTGCCTGATTTTGTGCATGTGTTGGCAGACGGAAAGATTGTACGCACAGGTGGCAAAGAACTGGCCCTTGAATTGGAAGCAAACGGTTACGCATTCTTGAATAATTAAGAATTTTGAATTAAGAATTAGGAATGTCACAGTCGAAAATTCAGCATATTACCCTTTCTGCAGGCGAGAAGCGTGAGCTTGTGTTCATCAACGAGTCCCATGTGGATTGGCATATCACACAGCATGAAGGTTCTTCGCTGCTATTGCATGTGATAGCCCTGCCCAATCCCGCAGATACAACCAACCAACAACAAGCGACCATCACTGTGGAGCATAAGGCAAATGGCTGTCGTACAGAGATTTATGGTTTGGGATTGCTGCATAAGAAGCAGCGTTGCGATATGGTTACTCGTGTGCTGCACCAGGTAGGAGGGGGCTATTCGTCGCAATTGATAAAATTTGTATTAGACGACGAGTCAAAGGCAACGTTCAGAGGTGAGTTGAAAATCATGCCTGATGCTCAACAAGTGGAGGCGTATCAGACGAATCGCAATATCTTGCTCTCACGCCAAGCGGATATGACAACAGAGCCACAATTGGAGATTTATGCCGATGATGTGAAGGCTAGCCATGGTGCCACTACAGGTCAGTTGGACGAGTCAGCACTATTCTATATGCAACAACGCTGTGTAGGGCGTGAAGCGGCTCGTAAGTTGTTGTTGTGTGCATTCTTTGATGATGTCTTGCGCACGTTGCCAGACGAGCAAATGCGAGAACAGCTTTTGGAGCAAATCAATGAGTATATTGATTAATATCTCCTCGTATCAACAGCGCATCTACAGCGCATCTACAGCGGAAAAACTATTGAATGATGAAAGTGAGTGCAGCCATCAATGCACTCGGTTGATGGCGTAGTTGAGTAAGTCAATCAGACTCTCTTTGTACTTGTTGTTGGGGAAGAGGCTTAATGCTTCGATTGCTTTTTTGCGGTACTTCTCCATCAGTTGGTGTGCATATCGGATACCATCGTATCGAAGGACAAACGAACGAATCTCTTGTTCTGCCTCGAAAATGTCCGTGTGGGGTGATTTGCTGGCGAGTCTATCGGCTAACTCTTTGATTCGTAGGGCTTCCTCTTTGGTAGCACGTTGGAGCGATTTGATGATAGGTAGAGTAGCTTTTCCGTCTCGGATATCGTTCATGGTGGGTTTGCCCAAGTCTTCGATGTCGGAGAAGTCAAAGACGTCGTCTTTTAATTGGAAGCATAATCCGAGATACATGCCAAACTGCCGCATTGCTGTTTGTTGGCGCGTGGTAGCTCCAGAACTGGCTGCTCCTATCTCGCTGCAAGCGGCAAAGAGGTGCGCCGTCTTTTGCTTGATAATCTGGAGATATTGCTCTTCGCTAATCCACATGGAGTCTCCAGCATGTAACTGCAAGATTTCGCCTGATGTTAGTGCAGCCGTCATATCTGAGACGATGCTGAGGATGGTGTTGTTGCGCACGGATGACAAGATGCCAATGGCCTTGGAGAGCATGTAGTCACCTACCAAGATGGCCACCTTGTTGCTCCATTGTTCGTGTAGTGCTTTCGCTCCTCGGCGTGTGGGCGAACTGTCAACGACATCGTCGTGTACGAGCGATGCGGTGTGCATGAGTTCTAATGCAGTTGCCGATAGGATGGATTTGGTAGTAATCCCTTTGCAAATGGCTGCCGATAGCAGGACAAGAATAGGGCGCAGTTGCTTGCCGCGTTTGCTATAGAGATAATCCAGGGTGTCATTGAGCAGTTGATTATCCGAATGCAAAACCTTGGCAAACTCATCCTCAAACTGACGAAACTCAGTTTGGACAACAGTATGAAAACTCTTTGTTATTTCCATTTGGCTGAGTTGAGATATCCACGATAGACATCGCTGAAAGATTTTGTATTGGATTGTCCACCAATGATATAGATGTTAGCGGCAGTATCTACAAGTACCGTTTGGCTGTGCCGATTACGGTCGTAGGCAGCAGGTAAGACATTTTTGGTGGTATCGGGTTGATACCAATTCATGCCCTCATCGTCGGAGTAGAGGATGTCGCTACGCCATGTGAGGTCGTTGTTAATGCCTCCAAACATGACCAAATGTCCGTTGTACTGGATGATCGATGCTCCTGTCAAAGAGTCGAATTTAGGCTGTGATATAGAGAAATTTTTGAGTCGGTAAGTCGAAGCTATAGGGTCGTATTCTAAGTTCCATCGAGCATTGGTGACCTCTCCCGTTATGGTACGTCCTCCTACAATCATGGCGCGTGGGCGTTCGCTACTGGTTTCAAATGAGAGCGCAGCAAACTCGCTAAGTGGGAAGGTGGCTGGTAGATATCCTTGCGTCGTACCTGCTATGTTGGCTTGTGGATAGATAGTTCCCGCCTGTATAGTAGCTAGCATAAGTTGTTGGCTTGCAGTGTCTTGTACTACGCACCAAGGCATGTTGTGGTAGGAGAGTAGCATGGTTACAGGTCGTGCAGCCGCAGCGCGATAATCTTGTTGGTCCCATGTGAGCAAATCGGTAGAAGAGTACAAAAAGCCACCGTCTATATAGTATAAGGTGTCATTGTGCTGTACGATATCGCGCACGTAGCATGGGGTAGGTAGGGTGAGGATTTGTGATGCGGTGTTGGTCCAATTTTTACCATCATTGGATTGATAAAGAGCGGTAGAAAGACCATTATTGACGAAGAGAATCAAATCATCCTTCCATAGGAAAGCTTTGGTTTCGCAGTTCTGTGGTGCAAAGATATGATCGGTCAATTGTTCCCAATAGTATAGTTCGGGATCTGCAGTATGTACATAGATGTCGAACTTGTACCACTGTTCGTGGTTAAGATCAGATGATTTAACGTGTAGATAGATAGGTGACTGGTTGAAGTTCATGGTGTCAATACCCGTGCTGACGATGGTAGTATCTGGCAGGTAAAATGTAGCGGAACCAGGAGTGGCTTTGTAGGTCACGTACGGAACAACGCTATCCAGACGAGTGCCGAATCGTAGTGAGTCGGTGCAATAGATGCGTCCAGTGTCGCTGCTATGCTCAATTTTATACGTAGCAGCAGTTAAACCAGGGTTGAGGGTATCAGGGTAGAACGTGAAAGTATTGACACGTGCATCTGAGGAAGTCTCGGAGGTTGTTTTTTTCTCACAACTTATTAAAATTGCAGAAAAAAGTAATAATATATGCCAAAAATGTCTCATAAACTCAAAATTTCGTACAAAGATCCTACTTTTTTTGCATGTATGCAAAAAAAG
>JAZOVR010000097.1:0-2176 GCA_045658785.1 Paludibacteraceae bacterium
TGTGCATAAGTTCCAAGGTCGTGAAAAGGATGCTATCGTGATGTCCACGGTTGATGATACGATAACCGAATTCTCCGATGACCCCAATCTGCTCAATGTTGCCATATCGCGAGCCAAGCAAAAGTTCTGCCTTGTGGTGTCGGGCAATGAACAGCCAAAAGATTGCAACATAGCCGATTTGTTGGCATATATCAAGTACAACAATTGCACGGTTACGGAGAGCAATATCCACTCGATTTTCGACCTGCTATACGACCAATACACCGAGGCTCGATTGGCATATTTGAAGGAGCATAAACGTATTTCGGAGTATGATTCGGAGAATCTTACCTACGCAATGTTGGAGCAGATAATTGAGGAGAACACGGAGTTCTGCCATTTGGGCATCGTTTGCCATCAGCCACTGCGACAGCTATTGCGTGATGTGTCGTTGCTTTCGGATGACGATATAACGTATGCGTTGCACCCAAGAACGCATATCGATTTTCTGCTCTACAACCGAGTGAGCAAGCAACCGGTACTCGCAATCGAAACCGACGGCTACCAGCATCATAAAGAGGGTACGGCACAATCGGTGCGTGACGAAAAGAAGAATCGCATCCTTGCCACATACTGCATTCCGCTGTTGCGACTCTCGACCATCGGCAGCAACGAGCGTCAGCGAGTTGAGGAGGCGTTGAGGGCTTAATTTGGTGTGCAAATTGAACTGATAGAAACAAACTAAAACAAGATAGCTATGCGTAAGAATTTTGGAGCGAAGATTTGGCACTTACCCTCAACGGCAAGAAATGCAAAATCAAAAAGGCTGATTTCGTAACCTCAACGCAAGCATAGGGGTTGGAGGAGAAGGTTATAAATAATATTTTGCCAAATTTGCAAAGGCAAAAGATAAGTGGTTTGAGTTTATTGACCAATCTTTCTTGTCGGACGAAATGAAAGAGGCCTTTAAGGTTATCATTGCCGAAAAATTGAATATATACCGTAAACCGCACTATTTTGGGTATAATTGACATTTTTGGTTGGTGATCATGACAAAAGTGGTTGGTGAACGAGCTCGTTCACCAACCACTTTTAGCAATGTAAACATCTCTTTATTTCTTGGACTTCTTTTCGTCATTGAAGTACAGATACCATTTGATGAAGTTGTCCACACGAGTCTCTGATAACCCTCGGTGCAGTCTAAGCTGATCCTTGATATGTCCAAAGAAAGATTCCAAGGCATTTGTGGTCTTGGGTAGTCCTGGATGTTTGATGAACTCAAACAGATGGGGAATGGCCCTACGAAGATGCACGTATGCTTTTCTCAGATCATTCCTGACAAAGTATGTCCTTGTAGAGTTTGGCAGACATGCTTTCTCGCATACATACTCTTCGTTTTCTTCAACCCAAAGGTTATATCTGCTGAGCCACCACATCATGTCATTATGTGTTCTGATGTCGTTTAGGCTCATGATGAGACTCTTCAGCATTCTTCCTTCCGGAGTACGAGGATGTAAAGTTATAGATGACAGGCATTCACGCTGTACATGAACCATGCACCGCTGGCGGGGAACATCAGGATAGACATACTCTACCGACCGGATGATGTTGTCGCCTCCGTCCGTTGTGATACCTATCACATTATACCCCATGGATCTTATATTCATCAGGTCCGAGGCTATCTCGTCATCATCCTCTGATCTGGTAAACCTGTAATAGATGGTTCTCTTCAGGTTCTCAGCACGATAAACAATCAGACAATGACCACAGTAGTACGTCCCATCGATCAGAAGAAAGATAGGAGTGTTTGTGTTGATGTGCCAGGTAGGATATTCGTCCAGATACTCGTCAAACCACCGATGTAGATGACGCGAACTATATCCGCTGATCTCGGCTATGTCTTGAACTGTCATCTTTCCTAAGACCCACTTCTTGAACCAGATGAACCTGTTTGATTTGGAGATTTCCTTGCGTCTGGCAGAAAATAGGGATTGACAGTTCCTGCACTTATAGCGCTGGACGCCATTGCGAACGCCCCATTTTAACGCATCTAAAGACCCACAACTGGGGCAGCGTAAACGCCTTCTTATTTTGGGATTATCACTCATTAGATGAAACCATTTTCATCTAATTTATGTAAGTGTATGAATATAATCAAGTTACAACGGTTTTACCAACCGTTTTTGTCAATTATATC
>JAZOVR010000098.1:0-18843 GCA_045658785.1 Paludibacteraceae bacterium
TGTTGTGCTTGATGATGATAGTATACTCATTATTGATTTCGTGATTCACAAATATTATAGTTCCATCGAGCACTGAAACTATGTTTTTGTTTTCTAATGTGTTGATAATAATACCCAATTTGTTCTCTGGAAGGGAGAAATGTTGTACAATTGTTCCTTGTGCTGGCGCAAAGAATGATACAATGGGTGTTGTTTGGTGAATAGTAGCAAACAAATGTAAATTATCTTTCTCTTTATCTTCATATTGAGCTATAAAATCAGCAGTTGCTTCATTTTTTGCTTCTAATAGCTGCTCTCGCATAATAATTTGCATGGAGTCAAGAGATTGTACAGTATCGGATTGTGCTTCTCCAGCTACCACTTGCTTGATAATATTTAGATATTGGCGTTGCAATTCTAATGATGTACCTATAGAATCTACTCTTGCAGATTCTATTACTAACTGCTGGCGGGTATTCTCTGTATAGCCTGGTAGGTAGTTCTTAATAGGCGTATAGAGAATCACTAATGAAAATAGAACTAATGATAGTATGAAGAGTAGTGCTACAACGACAATGGCACCCCACCCATTAAGGTGGAGATGCCAATGCTCTGTTAGTGTATGTTCATCTAGTACGCTTATGCGATATTTCTCACGTAAACGACGCCATAGTGATATTTTCTTCTTTTCTTCTGTCAAAATATTTACATTTTGCATTTTCAGCTTTCGCCTCAAAAGTGTTCTATTTAATGATTGTGCAACCCTCGCAAGGCTTCAATTGCTTGAAGAAATCGTTGCCCTTGTCGTCCACGAGAATAAATGCAGGGAAGTTCTCTACTTCGATTTTCCAGATAGCTTCCATTCCCAATTCTGGATACTCTACGCATTCAATAGACTTGATATTCTCTTGTGCCAAGATAGCAGCTGGTCCACCGATAGAACCCAAGTAGAAACCACCGTGCTTTTGGCAAGCATTGGTCACATCGATAGAGCGGTTACCCTTAGCCAACATAATCATGCTACCACCATTGTCTTGGAACTCATCTACGTATGGATCCATACGACCTGCGGTAGTTGGGCCCATTGATCCGCAAGGCATACCTGCTGGAGTCTTCGCTGGTCCAGCGTAATAGATTGGGTGATTCTTCAAGTATTCTGGCATACCCTCGCCTGCATCCAAGCGTGCTTTGATCTTCGCGTGTGCAATATCACGGCCTACGATGATCGTGCCGTTCAAACTCAAACGTGTGCCAATAGGATATTGGGTCAAGATCTTGCATACATCCGCCATTGGTTGGTTGAGGTCAATGCGTACAGCATCACCTTCGCCTGCCTGACGGAGTTCCTCTGGAATAAGACTTGCAGGATTGTTGTCCATCTTCTCAATCCAAATACCATCCTTATTGATCTTGCACTTGATATTACGGTCTGCTGAGCAGCTTACGCCCAAACCAATTGGGCAACTTGCGCCGTGGCGAGGCAAACGGATCACACGAATATCGTGTGCCATATACTTACCACCGAACTGTGCACCCAAACCAATCTTATATGCCTCCTTCAAGAGTTGCTCCTCCAATTCAATATCGCGGAATGCTCGACCAGTCTCATCACCTGTAGTAGGTAATGTATCGTAGTAGTGAGTAGAAGCCAACTTCACGGTCAGCAAGTTCTTCTCTGCACTCGTACCACCGATTACAAAAGCAATATGGTAAGGAGGGCAAGCTGCTGTACCAAGGCTCTTCATCTTCTCTACGAGGAATGGAATGAGTGTGCCAGGATTTTGGATACGTGCTTTGGTCTCTTGATAGAGGTAAGTTTTGTTAGCAGAACCACCACCTTTGGTCACGCAAAGGAAGTGATATTCCATACCTTCAGTAGCCTCCAAATCAATTTGTGCTGGCAAATTGCACTTGGTATTCACCTCGTCGTACATATTGAGCGGAGCATTTTGTGAGTAACGCAGATTGCGCTCGGTATATGTCAAGTATACACCTTTAGAGAGTGCTTCCTCATCGCAGTAACCAGTCCATACTTGTTGGCCTTTTTCGCCGTGAATGATAGCTGTACCTGTATCTTGGCATAGTGGCAACTGACCTTTGCAAGATACTTCTGCGTTGCGAAGGAAGGTCAATGCTACATATTTGTCATTGGCACTTGCTTCTGGGTCGCGAAGAATCTTAGCCACTTGCTCGTTGTGGCTACGACGAAGCATAAAGCTCACGTCAGAGAAAGCTGCATTAGCCATCTTTGTGAGACCTTCCGCCTCAATTTTGAGGATAGGTTTTCCTTCGAACTCGCTAACCGACACGTGGTCCTTGGTCAGCAAATAATACTCAGTTTCATCTTTGCCAAGTTGAAACATTGGTGCATATTTAAATTCCATATCTATTTAGTGTTATTAATTAAGCTGAACTTTATTAAATTGTTGCTTATCTGCATCGGCAGCTTCTTTGTATCGCATCTCTTGGTTGCTTAATTTCAGCATTTTGTATTCGTGCGGAATAGCTGCTATATGGTTATCTGTCATATGAATCTCAATCACTTCATTACCTTCTTTTTTCCATTTGAACCAGCCGTTTCCATAAGGTATTAAGTCTTCTTCGGTAATGTCCTCTGTCGTATTCCACTCTCTTCCCCAATAGTAACCATCTCCGGCTGGTTCCATCGTGTATGTGCGATACCATCCTGTATCGGAGACATGTTGCCATTTGCCAAGCATCATAGTGTCTAAATCTAAATCCTCAAGATACATTAGTCCGTTAGTTTCTTCAATGTCTTCTTCCACCTTGATAAGGGTGACACTATTAGCTTGATTAAAATACTTATACACTGCAAATGCTACTAAAGCAGTTGCAACAAGTATAAGCAATATGATCCATACTTTTTTCATGGTGAAGCTTATTTGTTAAGTGCAATAATTTGTGCTTTTACAGTTCTCAGTTGCTCCGGTGTCTGTCCTACTTGTCCGCGTATGTAAGTGGGATCACAGACTATGTAGCGACGATTCTTGTACATCAAGTAATCACCATTTACCTCTTGATTGAATGCTACAGCAGCAGCTAAGTGTCCGGGATAATATAGTAATACCACATCGTTGCCTATGATATCACGAACAAGTCTTGAGAATAGCACAGCACGATCTTCGCAATCCGAATGAGGATAATATAATGTTTCTGCAGCAAAGAAAACTCTGTCGCCACCCCAAACATCATTGTCAGTTTTGTAGTTAAAGGCAGTCTGAACAAAGTTAAGAATTTTATTAACGGCATCACGTTCATTAAGCCCCTCAATGGATTTTTTTAGCGCAGGGTATAATGTTTTTGTGATAGATTGACTCAGTGGGGTGTTAGCATATACTGCCCATTTTGTTTTGACATCTCCTCCTATATATGCGGTAGGATAATTATTGAAGAACTCTATTTCATTTTGGTTTAGAGTAACACTCGTTGCTATACCGTAAGTGGATGTAAGTTTTCGAGGTGATGTGGGGGCTATATCAAATTTTTGCTCGTGTCGCAACTGCAACGAAATGGCTTTTTCTTTTTCAAAAAAGGCTTTACACACTTTGAAATTATTAAGTTTACAGTTGAGTAGGAAAAATTCTTGGTCCTCGACGATGCACCGCCCCATTCCGTAGATTCCATACTGGCTTGCTAGCAAAATGAATAATTTATCTTCGCCATACGCCATACGCACCTTGTAACTAGATTGTGCCAGCAAAAAAGCTTGCATCATAACAGCTTCGTTCGTTTTACCATATTGTTTCTCACTAATGGCTTGTAGCATATCAATATACGCCCAATCGCATAGTGCTAGATCATCACGAACCTTAAGTACGTTATTGAGTGTAATGTCGTATTTCTCATCAGATAAATGTTTCCACGCGTTGCTCAAATCTTTCTCGGAGAGTGATTTAATTTTGAAATTATCAGTAGCTGGAAAACCGATGGAAATCAATGTCCCATAATATGATATTGATACTATTTTGTATGGTAATGTTTCGTTAGGAACGACGGGAGCAATAGGCTCTGGTTGTGGTAGAGGCTGGGGAATAGTAATAATTTCTTGGGTGACAGGAATAGCTTCCAATACTTCTGCCATAGAGTTGGTAGCTGTATTGGTTGGTTGCTCCAATACAATGGGAACGATAGGTTGTTCCTCTTTTTTGTCGGTTAGAGGAGGAAGAGCCTGCGTAGGCTCCCAACTATGAGCCATAAAATCAGCATAACGTTCATTTTGCGCTTTACGGAATGCATCGAATTGAGCTTGTTTTTCGCTTTTGAATGTATCGAACTTCTGTGTTTGTTGTTTAGCGAAATCGTCAAAAGATTTAGACTGAGCTAATGTTGTTGCTGTGACAAACAATAGCATGTAAATAACAGAAAGTTTCTTCATATTGAGACAAATTTATATACTTGTAAAAAATTTCCGCAAAGGTACAAAAAAAAAAGTATATATGCAAATTTTTTTTCCTTAAACTAAAATTCGTCCTATATTTCTTTGTTATAGAAACGAGAAAATCCGCATAACCGATTATACATCTTTTGATTATGCGGATTCTAATACATGATATATCTATCTGCTCATTTGCTAGAAGAAATTAATGCAAGGTAGAGGATATATTACTATTTTTTATACCATTAAGCATAGTGTGTATATATTTAGAAAAAGCCTTGTCTTGTGAGATAAATCCAATCTCATCTGTTGAGTATTTGCTGGGGAAGGCGAAGATGGCCCTCTCTTGGTCTCCTACTTTGGTCAACCAGCAACTCATCATAAGTGTTTCATTCAGTTGTATCAGCTCAATATTTGGTTGGGTAGAGAGGAGGTTTACAATGGTCTTTGTCATATCTATATACATATGATAGAAATCTGCATACGTGATATGTCTATATGTTTTGTTGAGGTATGTATTCATTATCTTATCTAGTTGTGAACACATATTGTTCACTTGTAGTGTGATACCGTCTTTCGCTTCTTTATCAATAGGTATCGGCATAAGGTATCCCTCTATTTTCTCTTGCATATGTTGTTGTTGCGTCACTTTTGTAGAATCAAAGTATAGTTCACATGCTAACGAATCAATGAAATTATAATTACCTAGTGCGTGGGATATATATTTACGTGTGTCAATACTAGTGGAGCGTGTCAACTCATTGCATATGTTTGGAAAATGCTTTTTGAGCAGTTTGAACATAGCTTCTTCGTATTCTGCAGAGTTGGGTACGAATACTAGTTGTTCTCTCTCTTGATTAAAGACCTTGAGATTATTAAAATGTTGCTTGATGAAATATTGATATTGCGTAAGGTATTGTTCATCAATGAGTGCATCTTGTACCATTTGCTTAAAAGGTCTACTATTGACATCATAATGCACAATGGTGATATGGCATCCGTTGTTGGCTAATTGCAATAGGTTCTTGTTCATTCTATGGAAACCTTCTGCATCGCTTCTAATACCATAGTATAGAACATCTTCAAAGATGATGATTGAGTCTTGCTCTTTGGATGTTTTTTGGTGTTCGATAGCCTCCTCTAAGAGTACATTGATATTGTATATGTACTCAGGAAAAAGTCCTAAATACCTGGTTGATAACGAATTTTGTATTTCCAGTAAGTTGTCAACGACTTCTTGTGTCTCTTTTTTGCCTTCAGATAGTTCGTATACAAAGAACGCAACAGATAAAATTAGTGCGAAGCTTGCACTATCCATGATGATTTTAGAAATACGAAACGCTTTGGTTTCTTTGAATTTAGTAAAAAAATGTTTCATAATATATTATTTATTAATGAGGCAGAATGTAGTTAAAATAATTGGATAATGTATCGTATAAATTGTAACAACCATTGCCACCACTCTTGTAATCTATCCCAATACTGTATGAATAGTGTCGAGAATGCTTTGCCAATACCATTGGGTACACTAAGCAATACTATTGATGTGTTGAAAATCCAGCCTGCGATAATAAACATAAAAGCCCGTACATAGCCTTGACCTTGAATATCTGTTTGGTATAAACCTGTTTGCTTCCAAAAACATGAGATATGAAATGCCAGCGTAATTCCTGTGAATATATCAAAAAGATACATCATTGATGGATCTCCCATTAGCCGAAAGAGTAATAAGATATACGTGAAAATGGGCAGACAATAAGGCGAAAGATCTATAAATATGCCTCCAAATCGGCGACCAGCATGTGTAATCATACCAGTTCCCTGTTCTGCTTTAAAGGAGTAAATCTTGTGAAAGAATAATAATCCGACAATAGTATGTGTTAACTCGTGCGAGAAGGTTTGCATCCACTCTATATTCTTTCGGATGAATGGTAGGCGGCTAACAATAAAATATCCTCCCATACCATAAAATAACCATTGGTACATTTCGATATGTCCTGCTACGTAGCCAATGATGGGCAACAAAGAGAGAAATGCCAGTGGTAGAAAAAGTACGATTATTGGATAAAAAATCATGTCTAATAGGAAAAGTGTTAATATTTGTCTTATTTTTTCTTCTTTCTTACATAGAAATCCCATACGATGCTTCTTTTAGCCAGCAACGGACTGATTGCTGAATGGCTAATAGGATATTGCTTCTTCATGGTATGGTAAGCCCAACGTGCTTTTAGAACCATTTTTGCGTTGGGCAACTGTTTGGTTATTATCATTTGTAATGCCGCCACATAGTCCATGAAGAATCGTACTACCATCACCCACCATAGACGTGACATAGGCAAGTTCTTGCGCAGCATTAAGAGGTTGTTGCGAAAATTGAGGAATGTTTTTCGTGGATTTTCATAACTCAATGTGCCTCCGCCCACATGATAAATCACTGAAAACGGAAGAGCTACTATCCTCTCTACAAGTTTATCGCTGGGAAGATTCCAAATTCGCCAACATAAGTCAATCTCTTCTTGATGCGCAAAAAAGTTGGCATCTAATCCTCCTAAGTCATTGTATGTTTGTGTGCGAACGAGCAGGCACGCGCCTGTCGCCCAAAAGATGGGTGCTGGTTGGTCGTATTGACAGTGGTCTTCCTCGACATGCGTCATTAAGCGCCCACGACAATAGGGATAGCCTAACATATCCATCATTCCACCTGCAGCACCTGCGTGTTCAAAACGAATGGCAGGTATTTCTCCATTGTCATATTGCTGTTTGGAGTGCCAAGCAAGCACTTTTGGTTGCGCCGCCATCGTTTCTGGATTAGCATCCATGTAGTCGAGCATCGTATCCAGCCAATGGGGTGTGACCTCCACATCGGAGTTGAGCAATACCGTGTACTGCGCATCCACTTGCGCTATAGCACGATTGTAGCCTCCTGCAAAGCCATAATTCTTATCCAATGCAATCACTCGCACTGGTTGTGTACGAAGGTATTCTAACGAACTGTCGGTAGAGCCGTTGTCTGCTACAACAATTTCTACATCAGGTACTTGCGTATGTTGTAATACAGAAGGTAAGAACTGACGTAAAGTCTGTTCTCCATTCCAATTTAATATCACTACGGAGCATCGCATGTCTAGAAGTTCAGAAGTTTAGAAGCCGAAGGAAAAGCCTGCGGAAACTGTTAAATTCTTTCCTTGATAATATAGCGGCATGTATTTGTCTAAATAATATTGTGCGTTGCCAATATCTTCGCTAGGGATGGCATTTTTGTTCGAATTATCGTATCCGCGTGCGTTGTTGTACTCCAACGCTAAGGTTAAAAACATATTCGGATGCACCTCATATACACCACTCAACTCTAGTACCTCGTTGTGAAAAATCGAATGGTCAAAAGGCTTTTGTGCGAGCGTTTCGCTGATACCGCCTGCACGAATATCTTCAGCTGCGGTTCGATACCTGCGCAGGTATGCGTATGAATTATATTTCGTGTCGTTGGTATAACTCATCTTGATAATCATGCCCCGTATAGGTCGATATGCCAATTCTGCATAAATGGATTGCGCATTATCCCCCATGTAGTGACCTAAGTTGTAGGAGTTGCTAGCCCAAGTGAGAGCATCAATAGAATGGGTGTAACATGCTATGTATGAACGCATAAACTCACCTTTAAGGCTTAAACCTTTGATTGGCCAACCGCTCCAATTGAAGCCAACAAGATAGGAAATAGGATTGTTCTCCTTGTTGGAAGGTTTGAGGCGTTTCAGTGCAAATTCGTCCAAATAAAACGAACCATATAGGTGCAAGTGATTGACAGGGCGAATCGACAACGAAGCGAAAGCTTGCGAGTTCTGATTCTGGGTTGTAATGCCTTTCGTCAAAAGATGGTCAAGCGATTTATAGAAAGCAATAGGAATCAAGTATGCTGCTTGTATGGTTCGTTCTGCATATATCACCGAATTACCCAAAGAGAATGACAACTGTTTGATAGGCGTAAAAGTAAACATGTTTGCAGCCATGAACTTGTTCATTGGGCGATAGTTGAGTGCTTGGATACCCTCTTTAGTGGTGTTTTCAGAATAATAGTAACTCGAATCAAGGACATTCGATATCAGCCAGGCATGGAAATAGTCGAACTGGAACCACTTGCATGGCGTCAGTCGTAGCGTAATCATAGGAGCTGCTGGTACTCTATCCGACAGGATATTGGATGCATGGTACGCATCGCCCCATTGAATATTCTCGCGTTGAATACCGATACTTCCCCACCACGAATAGAGGTTGATACCGCCTTTCGAATCGGAAAAATCCCCACCATAAGATGCCTCTTTGTATTGTACGCCAGCGAGTGGTATCAGGGCTGGTTGTACCTGTGACGCACCATAATGAATACGTGCGCCACGCATGCGCGAGCCAGCATCTGGAAAATAGGTCTTATTTAACCAATCGCCACTCCAAGAATTGTCACGCAAGCTACCCCAAATACTCACGTGCTTAGCGATATCCATTTGCAATTCTGCGCCATACCAGCGGTGGAATATTACACCTTTTTTGCTGACCATGATATTACCACCCAAAATAGGTCGAAAACGCAACTTAAGCATCGAGTCTTTGGTTCGATAGCTAAACTGAGGATCTGCCAGTGACACGTTGTAAGTGCTATAGTCGGTGTATTGCACGTGGTTATTCACCATTGTATCGCGCTCCAACGCAAACTCGTTGAGATAAAAATCCAACTCTTTTCGCTGACGTGGATGGAGTAGGGTATCTAACTTCTGGGCTTGGAGTAACATATCTGCTACTTGCTTACGTGTGTAGGGACGAACTGCTGTCTGGTGCGTAATCACACCATCTGTCAGCAATTCATCTAAAAAGTCGTACAACTTGACTTGTGTCAGCGGCACAGGGATATTTTGTGCTATTGAATATAGCCCCAAGCCCAGTAGAAACACTATCAGAAAGAAACGGCGCATTTTTAATTCTTATCTCACATTCGTTCGAACGATTATTCGCAGGCGAATATTCAGGGGTTCAAAATTCTTAATTCATAATTCCCTAATGGCTTCGTGCTCGTTTGAACACTATTGTACCTACTATCTTCCAGAAATACACAAAGTCTGTTACCAGTGTGCCGCGTTGCTCGCACATGGTTAGATATCTTATTTCTGACGCTTGTATCTCATCCAAGGTCTTAGGCATGTCTGCATAGAACGGAGGGAGCAAACCAGGTTTGTGGCGTGTACGTTGCTCTTGCAACTCCTTGCTATACAACGAGAAATAATGTTGCGATATGGGACGCACACCTACCAATTTCATATCACCTTTTAGCCAGTTGATTAGCATAGGCAACTCGTCCATCCAGTACTTGCGCATGATTCGCCCTAGTGTGGTGACACGGATATCGTGATTGAATTTGCCTCCCTCTTGCAGCGAATAACGGTCATAGATATAGGCCTGTAGAAATTCGCTATAGGGGTGCATCGTGCGGAATTTATACACTTTGAATAGTTTGCCATTTTTGCCCACACGTTTGAGCTTGACCAATATACCATAGAGGCGCCGTGCAGTAATTTCAGGACGGAACTTACGACGTGCTACTACGTAGTTGAGGTCGCCTTTCTTTCGTTCATCGATAATCTCAAAACCACAATAACACAAGCGTCCCATCACCTCCGCTTTGCTAAGGACGCGATTCTTTCCTTCTGTGATATCGAAGTACAAGCGTGAAGTCATAAATAATTTAGGCAACACGCGCTTATAGCAGAAAAACGCCACATAGTACATCCAACCGATTAGAGGAGGAAAACGATTCAATATGTTGCGTTTGGTGACCGATTGGGGTTCGTAGCAGCATATCCAGATACCATTGTCAGGTAACTTATCATTTACAGTTGTGAATAACTTATTCACACCTCGGATCTGATTCAGCGGCATGAAGTTTACTATCGCATCAAACCGGTAGCTGGGCAATTTCTTGATGTTGTAAATATCTGTCGAACGTAGGGTAAAAGTGTTTGTACTATAGAGATCAATGTTTTTTTCTATATATCGCAATACTTTTTCTTCAGCAAAATCCAATATGCCTTCTTGCATTGCCCTACGATCTGCTTCTAGAATGGGTTGGGCAGGGTGGAGTACACTTTGTGGTATACGCTTAGGCGCTTCAATAGGTTGTTCATCAGCATCCAATGCATAGCGATAGGCGTGCTTAAAAACCAAAAATACTACCGATACTCCCAGCATTGCCAACCATAAGGTGAGCAGTACCCAAATGGAGAAATGACGCCCCTCCATCCATGCCATATAGCCACACATCTCGCCGAAGAGCAACACCGATGCTATTACCAATCGCCGCAAGTCTTTGCCCATCTTCATGTATTTTACAGGTACATAGCGATGACAGAGGTAGCCCATCAAAAGCCACATACCAGAGAATATCAATACAAAGATGCTATATTTTTGAAATGGTACTTCTGTGGATAATGGGAACCATGCCAATACTATCAACACGCTCACCAATAGAGCGATTGCATCGGCTATGATGTATCTCCAATATGGTCGATAGATCAGTCGCATCTCCTAAACTCCTGCACCCCTAAACTTACTTCCCGTAACGTGCGTTCAAAGCGTCAACCACCTCGTTGGTGATGTTATAGCCTTCTGCAGCCATCAGCACGTTGTCTTTTGCACTATTGCTCAAGATTACGTGGTAGCGACCGTCTGCGTTGTATGACTTCAAGAAATTGGTCAAAGTGTCTGCCAATTGCATATTCAACTTCTGATTCTCAATCATGATGTCCTCGGTCAACTTAGCTTCCAACTCTTGTAATTCTTGTTGTTTTTTCAGCAGGCGTTGTTGTTCTTTCTCTGCACGCTCGCGACTTAAGAAGGCATTGTTTTCCAATTTGCGCTGAAAATCAGCCATCTCATTCTGCAAGGTGCGTGCCTTTGTGTTAAGTTTCAGACGGGCATCCTCTTGCTTCTTCATAAGTTTCTCGCTTGCTTCTTGTGCAAACAAATAGTTAACCAACAAACTATCAACATTCAGATATGCAATGGGCATCACTTTGGATGTTTCTGTGACTACGGCAGGAACTTCACTGTTCTTCTTGCCACCCAATACAATTGCAAACAATGCAGCCACTGCGGCTACCAATACTACATTAATTAAAATTTGTACTTTATTCATATATTCTTTTCTTTAAACCTTAAACTTTAAACCTTAAACCAACTCATGGATAATTAATCCTGAACGCAACTTTGGCTCAAACCATGTTGTCTTAGGAGGCATGATATTGCCAGTGTCCGCAATATCAATCAGCTGCTTCATGGTCACAGGATATAGCGCTAATGCCATCTCCATTTCGCCGCTATCTACGCGGCGCTTGAGTTCGCCCAAACCGCGGATACCTCCTACGAAATCAATACGTTTGTCTGAGCGCAAATCCTTGATACCAAGCAATTTGTCTAATATCAAATTGGATGATATAGTCACGTCCAACACGCCAATAGGGTCGTTGTCGTCGTATCTTCCAGCCTTAGCAGTCAATTTATACCACTCGCCTTGTAGATATAATGCAAACACGTGCAAGTCCTCTGGGCTATAGATTTCTGTCCCTTTCTTCTCTACGTTGAAGTCCTCTTTTAACGCCTCTAGGAACTGCGCTGCGTTCATGCCGTTGAGGTCTTTTACCACGCGGTTGTAGTCCATGATATGGAGTTGATCGTCAGGGAAGCAAACTGCCAAGAAGTAGTTATACTCCTCATCGCCCTTGTGGTTTGGATTTTGCAATTTTTTTTCATTGCCCACCAAGGCTGCAGCTGCGCTGCGGTGGTGACCATCCGCAATATACATAGCTGGCATTTCACTTACGAGCTCTGTGATACGCGCAATATCGGCCTTATCGCTGATTACCCAAAAAGTGTGACCAAAGCCATCTAAATCCGAAACAAAGTCATATTCAGGTTCGCCAGCTGCCACGCGTGCTACGATAGCATCCAACTCCGCGTTGTTAGGGTAGGCGAAGAACACTGGCTCTACGTTGGCGTTGTTCACGCGCACGTGCTTCATGCGGTCTTCCTCTTTGTCGCGACGGGTCAACTCATGTTTTTTGATACGACCTTCCATATAGTCTTCCACCCAAGCAGCGACCACTAATCCGTATTGCGTTCTTCCGTTCATGGTTTGGGCATATACGTAGTATTGCTCTTCGCTGTCTTGTACCAGCCAACCGTTCTTGCGGAATAAGTCAAACTGCTCACGAGCAGCTCCATAGACCTTCTCATCATGCTCATCGGTACCCACTGGGAAATTAATCTCAGGCTTGATGATATGATACAGCGACATCTCATTGCCCGTTGCCTCTGCGCGAGCTTCATCAGAGTTCAATACGTCGTATGGACGGCTACTTACTTGCTTCGCCAACGCCTTTGGCGGACGAATGCCACGAAATGGTTTAATCTTCATATCTCTAAACTCTAAACACTAAACACTCTTCTGCTGAGGCTTTGCTCCCATAGAACAGGTGCCATTGAACATTGCATTAGGTTCTACCATCAGTGTGCCTGTGGTAATCTCACCCTTGAGATTGCTGGTGGCGCGGAGTGCCAATGCGTATTTTACCTCTATTTTACCATCCAGCTTACCCATAATCTCTGCGTTTTGGCATTCCACAGTACCTTTTACTATACCATGTTCGCCAATTACGAGCTTGCCAGAGCATTTCACATCTCCTTCTATAGTACCGTCCACGCGCATATCGCTGTCGGTGATAACGGTGCCGATAATCTTACTTCCAGAGGTCAATGCGTTATACAATGTACCTCCATTTTGTTGTTGTGTTGCCATATATTCAAAAGTTTCAAAGTTTCAAAGTTTCAAAAAAGCGCACAAAGGTACTATTTTTTTTTTACATACGCAAGCGCGTGCGATTTTTTATTAGGTGTTTTCTTGCATATTGTTGCAAAAACTACTACCATACACCAATAAATCTTAGGGGATTCTTAGGTTATTACTTGCGCATATGCATTTTTTTTTGTACCTTTGCAGCCCAAATGTGGATTTTTGATACTAGGAGATGAAAGAACTGCTGATTACAATAGGGGCAATATGTGTGGCAATGCTGTTGCTGTGCGTGCGCATTATCTTGAAAAAGGATGGCAAATTCAGTAGTCAGCATATATCCGAAAACAAACGTATGAGGCAAGATGGCATTCATTGTGCGAACTCGCAGGATAGAGAAGCAAGACGCCAGAGTGCCAAGAAATTAGATGTTCAAAATCTCTAAAGAACAAATACTACACTGATATGAAACAAATCGCTATATTAGGGAGTACGGGCAGCATTGGCACACAAACATTGGATGTGGTGCGTCAGCATCGTAATGCGTTTGCGGTATATGCTTTGACTGCGCATCGCAGCGTGGAGAAACTGATAGAGCAGGCATTGGAATTTAATCCAGCGGTAGTGTGTATCGCGGATGAGAGTTGCTACCCACGTTTGCGCGATGCGCTGAGCGATTTGCCCATCAAAGTGATGGCGGGTGACAAAGCGTTGGAAGAGATTGTTACGATGCCTGCGATAGATGTCGTGGTGGCGGCTATGGTGGGTTATGCTGGACTTCCTCCTACGATTGCTGCTATTAAGGCGAAGAAGACGATTGCACTTGCTAATAAGGAAACGCTAGTTGTAGCTGGTGAAATGATATGTCGTTTGGCTCAGCAACATCAGGTGGATATTCTCCCTGTAGATAGCGAACATTCGGCTATTTTCCAGTCGTTAGTAGGTGAGGATATGGCAAGTGTGGAGAAACTGCTGCTGACTGCCAGTGGTGGTCCTTTCCGTACTTTCTCGCTGGAGCAGATGCAGCATGTGACGGCAGCAGAGGCACTCCAACATCCCAATTGGGAGATGGGGGCGAAGATCACGATTGACTCTGCCAGCATGATGAACAAGGGGTTTGAGGTGATTGAGGCGCGTTGGCTGTTTGATATACCTGTGGAGAAGATTCAGGTGCTCGTACATCCTCAGTCGGTGGTACATTCTGCGGTGCAGTTTGTGGATGGAAGCGTGAAGGCGCAACTCGGAACACCTGATATGCGTATGCCGATTCAATATGCGCTCACTTATCCAGAGCGTTGGCAAAGCGATGTGCCTCGGTTAGATTTGTTCGCAACACAGAGTCTAACGTTTGAAGAGCCTGATGTGCAACGTTTCCCCAATCTACTATTGGCCTATGAGGCAATCAATTGTGGTGGCAACGTACCATGTGTGTTGAATGCGGCGAATGAGGTGGTGAACTTGGCTTTCCGCGAAGGCAAGTGCGGCTTCTTGCAGATGTCGGATGTGATTGCTAAAACGATGAACCGTACCGCGTTTATAGCACAACCGACCTATGAGGACTACGTGCAAACCGATAAAGAGGCTCGTAAGATAGCACTTGAAATACTGAAATATTGAAACATGAAACTTTTTTAACTTAACAGATTATGCAGTGGTTACAATTGATATTGGCTCTTAGTATCCTCGTGGTTATTCACGAGTTGGGCCATTTTTGTTTTGCGCGCCTTTTTAAAGTGCGCGTGGAGAAATTCTACATGTTCTTCAACCCTAAGTTTTCCATTGTCCGCGCAAAGAAGATTAATGGCAAGTGGCAGGTGAAGTTCTTCGCTCCTAACGTGGAGAGTACAGTTACGCCTGTACTCGATGCGATGGGCAACGAGAAGAAGGATGAGAAGGGGCAAACGCTCTATCGCCCTATGACGGATGACGAACTATCGGCTCTTCCAGAAGACGACTGGCGTCGCTATCCTGATAATACAGAATGGGGACTCGGTTGGGTGCCATTTGGTGGTTACTGCGCCATTGCGGGTATGGTGGATGAGACGAAAGCAGCGACTGACTTGCCTACAGAACCACAACCCTGGGAGTTTCGTTCGAAGAACGTATGGCAACGCCTGTGTATCATCATTGGCGGTATCTTGGTGAATTTTGTGGGTGCGTTGTTTATTTTCAGTATGGTTCTTTTCACATGGGGAAGCGACCGATTGCCTCTCAACCGCATTAATACGGGACTTTATTATTCGGACATCTTGGTGAGTGAGGGCTTTGAACAACAAGATAAGATTCTTACTATCAATGGTAAAGAACCACAAACCATCCAAGAAATATCGCAAGCTTTTATTATTGACGGGCAATGTGAAGTCGTGGTGTTGCGCGGTGCCGACACACTGACATTAACCTTGTCAGAGGATTTGGCTCAACGTATCATGGCGAAGAGCAATGAGTTTGATGCAGAGGAGCGCGAGAAAGAACGTACAGACAAGTCGTATCATAAACAGAACTATACATTGCTGTCTTATTTTATGCCTTTTGTGATTGATTCGGTGATACCAGGTGGTGCCGCTTCGTTTGCGTATATGCAAAAGGGGGATAGTGTAGTAGGAGTGAACGATGAGAATAATTTGTGTTACGTTCAAATAACCAATGAATTGGCCAAATACCCATGCGACAGTGTTAGCTTAGCTTTTTATCGTGCGGGCGAGCTGATGCAAGCGCGATTGTTTATTGGTGATCATGCTAAGATTGGTGTTTTCACCAAGGGCGCGTGGGCATTTTATACTGCAGAACATACGGATTACACCCTGCTAGAGGCTATTCCAGCGGGTATTCAATATGGTTGGGATTTCTTGGTGTCATATGTAAAGCAATTCCGCGTAATCTTTACCAAAGAGGGAGCACAGAGTGTAGGAGGATTTGGGGCGATTAGTAATATGTTCCCAGAAGCTTGGAATTGGCATGCATTTTGGCATATGACAGCTGTAATCAGTATCATCTTAGCTTTCATGAACTTCTTGCCAATCCCTGCGTTGGATGGTGGGTATATATTGTTCCTCTTGTGGGAGATCATCACTCGCCGCAAACCGAGCGATAAGTTCCTTGAGGTGGCTAATACAATCGGTTTTTGGCTTCTCCTCGCTCTCCTTATATTTGCTAATGGCAATGACATTTTTAAGGCGTTCTTTTGACCCCATAACGCGCCACTAAACAATACTGCACAATATTAAACAATGCAAAACGACTATTTTGTACATGAATCCTCCTATGTAGATGAGGGTTGTGTGATAGGCAAAGGCACTAAGATTTGGCATTTTTCGCATATCATGTCGGGTTGTCAGATAGGTGAGGACTGCAATATAGGTCAAAATGTAGTGGTGTCACCAGGTGTGGTACTTGGTCGCAACTGCAAGGTGCAGAACAATGTGTCTATCTATACGGGTGTGCGCTGCGGCGATGATGTGTTCCTCGGTCCGAGCATGGTGTTTACCAATGTCATCAACCCTCGCTCGGCGGTGTCGCGCAAAGACGAGTATAAGGATACTTTTATCCGTCGCGGTGCTTCTGTGGGAGCCAATGCTACTATTGTCTGTGGTAATACACTTGGCGAATACTGCCTGATTGGTGCAGGTTCAGTGGTGACGAAGGATGTGCCTGCTTTTGCCTTGATGGTAGGCAATCCTGCTCGTAGAGTAGGGTGGGTAAGCCGCCATGGTGAAAAACTCCGTTTCGATCGTGATGGCTTTGCTACTTGTCCTGCTACGGGTGAGAAATATCAGTTGGTTAATGATTTATGTAAATTAGTATGATTCAAAGAATTCAAACTCTCTACCTCCTTTTGGTTGTTATCCTTGGCACACTCTTGTGCTTCTTTTCGCCGGTTCAGTTCCTCATGCCTGAAGCTGCGGACTATATCTCCTTGCGTACATTTGATAAATGGCCTCTGGCAGTGATGAGTCTGGCCATTCCGCTGTTGGCATTGCTCAATATCTTCCTCTTCAAGCGTCGTCTGCTGCAGGCGCGATTGAATATTGTGAACGTGGTATTGTGCTTAGGATACTATGCGTTGCTAGCGTTATATGTGGCATATATCGTGAAAGGCTACGAGCCTCTCAACCTTGAAGCGGGAGCGTTCTCCCCTTCGAAAGGGGAGTTAGAGGGGATCCAATGGTATCTCACTGTTTGGGCTGCTATTCCATTGGTGAATGTGGTTTTGACGATGATGGCTACACGCCGTATCCTCAAGGATGAGGCCCTTGTTCGTGCTGCCGACCGCCTACGCTAATCCCTTTCTTTATTTTTTGTCTTTCTTGACTCACGTCCAAAAATGGATGTGACAGACTTGTTGTACACCTTTTCTGTCAACTAAATTCTCGCAGAACCCTGAAATGCCCCTGTAAATCTTTAGTGATTCTTTAGTGATTCATTAGTTATTCTTAGGTGATTCAGCTGTAGATACGCTGAGGATAGGCTGTTAATGTACTGATATTCTTATTTCTACAGTGTATATTGGTGATGTTTTGTAATATACTGAAAATCAGCGTGTTATAAAGAAAATACGTGGGGGGGGGTAAAAAACTTGCGAGATTCAAAAAAATGTTGTAACTTTGCGACCTAAATGTAAATTCAAGCAAAACTATATATTTTATTAAGGAGTAAGCCGAAAAGCCAAGTGAGTAGGCAGAACTTTTAAGAAAAATGATTATGAAAAAGATTTTTTTTGTTGCATTAACAGTATTGACTGTAATGTTTGTAGGGTGCAAAGAACATCAAACACCAGAAACAGACTTAAGCAAATTGTATCCTGCAATGAACCCTTCTGCTGATAATTGGGGATACATTGATGACAAAGGTAATTTTGTTATTCAACCAATGTTTGATGATGTTGCAAGTTTTTCTTGTGGCTATGCACGTGTTTACATAGGAGATGAGTGCAAGTTTATTGATAAAAAAGGTTCATTGCAAACCACTCCATCATTTGATTGGGCAGACGATTTCTACTATGGTTATTCTACAATCGAGTTTGATGACAATGTGGGCTTGATGGGTAAGAATTTTGAGATGGTAATTCAACCATATTTTTATAATCTTGGTACTATGGGTGATAATGGTTTGATTGCTGCTAAACGTGACGATGATGGTAAGTACGAATATGTGAATGTTAAAGGTGAAACTAAAATTCCAGCAATGTATGATCGTTATGGTGATTTTGAAGATGGCGTAGCTGTTGTTACCTTGAATGAAAAAGATGGCGCAATCAATAAATCTGGTGATTTTATTATTCAACCAACCTATGAGAATGGTTTATGGAATATGGGTGAAGGCTTAGTTGGTTTCTACGATAAGAATGATAAAGCTGGTATTTTGGATAAAAATTCTAATATCGTAGTGGCTGCGTTATATTATGATTTGGGCAGTGTTAGCGATGGTATGATTTGGTTTGAGGGTAAAGATAATTGTGGCTATCTCGACAAAAAAGGCAATGTCGTAATTCCTGAGATGTACTACACTGTTTGGGCATTCTATGAGGGATTAGCATGGGTTCGTAAGGACAAAGATAGCAGATATCAATGTATTGACAAGGATAACAATGTTGTTTTCCGTTTAGGCGAGGATGAATATCCTGAAACTGGTTTCCACAATG
>JAZOVR010000099.1:0-30919 GCA_045658785.1 Paludibacteraceae bacterium
GCCGAAGATTTTTGCAGCATTATTATAGAGACACATTTATAGAAAGCCACAGAAAGCCCAGATATCTCCTAGAGATATGCTACAGTGGTCGCCTACCTGCCGGTAACTTGCTATATGATTACGGTTGAAAAAACAAAATAAGAAGAAATATTTGTACAAATCATCCTTTTTTTGTACCTTTGCAGCATAATTCAGTCTAACCGCAAAGGGAAGACTCTCATCAACTATGATACAAGTAATCAAAATAGGCGGTGGTGTACTAGAGAATGAAGCGCAAAGAGATGCGTTTCTGCGTCAGTTCGCTGCGATAGAAGGTCCCAAAATATTGGTACATGGCGGTGGCAGGTTAGCGACAACCATGGCTGAACGTTTGGGTGTAGAAACACACATGATAGACGGTCGCCGTGTTACGGACAAAGAGACTCTCGACATCGTCACCATGGTCTATGGCGGACTAGTCAATAAACAAGTAGTCGCACAATTGCAAACCATGGGCGTGAATGCCATCGGCATGACTGGCGCTGATGGAGGTTGGATGAAAGCGGTGAAACGTCCTATTAAAAACGGTATCGACTATGGCTACGTAGGCGATGTGGTAGCAGTGAATGGGCAGCATCTGCGTACGCTACTGGACAACGGATTAACTCCTGTGATTGCCCCCATCACCTATAGCACCGAAGGACTATTACTCAATACCAATGCCGACACTGTGGCATCGCAAACGGCTATTTCCTTGGCCCCTAATGTGCAACTGACTTTCTGCTTTGAGAAAACTGGCGTATTGAGCAACCCAGATGACGAATCATCGCTCATTGCTCGTATCACCACCGAATCATACACCCAACTCAAGGCAGAGGGCATTGTATCGGGCGGAATGATCCCAAAGATAGACAATGCCTTTGCAGCTATAGAGCATGGCGTACAATCTGTTCGCATCACCCATGCCAATAACCTCCTCGGTGGTACAATAATAGAAGAAATTTAGTTCCCACAGATCTCACTGATTATCACTTATCACTCATAGTTCATAACTAAAATGGACAACAAATACATCACACTACTGCAACGCATGATTCAAACTCCCTCTATTTCAGGGCAGGAGGATGCGGTGTGTACATTATTAGAGCAATGGATGAGGTCAGAGGGCATTGCTGTTCATCGTGTTGGCAACAACCTCTGGGCGGCATGTGGAGAAGGACCAGAGACTGTGCTACTCAACGCACATATCGACACGGTCAAACCATCTGCATCCTATACCCGCAATCCTTTTGGCGGGGAGTGTGATGGCACAACGATATATGGTTTAGGAGCGAATGACGATGGAGGGAGTGTAATAGCCATGTTGGCTACTTTCCTAGATATCTTTCGTCAACCCACAGTTGGCAAACGCATTGTGCTTACCCTCACGGCCGAAGAAGAGAATAGCGGCAGACATGGCATCGAAATGCTGTTGCCACACATCGGTAATATCGATTACGCCATCGTGGGCGAACCTACCTCGTTGGAGATGGCAGTAGCTGAACGCGGACTGATGGTGCTGGACGGCGAAGCCAAAGGAAAAGCAGGACATGCCGCACGAGAAGAGGGAGTGAATGCCTTATACATTGCTCTGGATGATATACAAACCCTGCGCAGCTATGAGTTCGACAGAGTATCGCCATTCCTCGGCAAGGTGAAGATGACCACTACAATGATCGAGGCAGGTACGCAGCATAATGTAGTGCCTGATACATGTAAATTTGTAGTGGATATTCGCTCCAATGGGTTGTACTCGAATGAGGAGATACATACTTTATTACAACCATTGGTACAATCGACAATAACCCCTCGCTCTACACGACTCAATGCCACATCCACACCCATTGAGACTGCTATCGTGCAACGTGCAAAAGCATTGGGAATACCGCTTTATGGTTCACCTACGTTGAGCAACATGGCATTGCTATCTTGCCCAAAAGTAAAATTCGGACCAGGCGACTCCGCCCGCTCGCATACCGCTGATGAATACATACATATACATGAAATAGAACAAGCAATTAAACTACTAAAATTGTTAATGAGTTAATTAGTTTAGCAGTTTAGTAGTTGTTGAGAAAGTTAATTTGGTTTAACAAGTTTAACCTTTTAACTGATAAACTAATTCAACAACCCATAAACTCATAAACTGATAAACTCCTAAACTAAAATACAATGAAACTCTGGGACAAAGGTTATAAGATTGACGACGCAATAGAGCGTTTCACCGTGGGCAAAGACAAAGAATTGGACCTGCTATTGGCTACGCACGATATACTCGGCACTATGGCACATGTGACTATGCTAGAGCATGTAGGTTTGCTATCCAAAGAGGATTTGGATGCTCTCTTGCCTGCCCTGCGCGAGTTATATAAACAAGCGGAGGCCGGCAATTTCGTCATTGAAGATGGTATCGAAGATGTCCATTCACAAGTCGAGTTGATGTTAACCCGCCAATTGGGCGAAGTGGGCAAGAAAGTGCATACAGGCCGCTCGCGCAATGACCAAGTGCTGGTGGATCTCAAGCTCTTTACTCGTACGGAGATTGAGAAGACAATGGGATTGGTAGAGCAACTCTTCCACACTCTGCAAAAGCGTAGCGAAGAAGGCAAAGCACTCCTTATGCCAGGCTATACCCACTTGCAAGTGGCTATGCCATCGTCTTTTGGATTGTGGTTAGGTGCGTATGCCGAAGCTCTGACCGATGACATGCGTCTCCTTGTAGCCGCCTTTGAACAAGCAAACCTCAACCCACTGGGCTCTGCTGCGGGCTATGGTTCGTCCGCTCCGCTCAACCGCACCATGACTACGCAGTTGCTCGGTTTCGCTGACCTTGACTACAATGCCATCTACGCCCAGATGAACCGTGGTCGAATGGAAAGAACCGTGGCTTTTGCTTATTCATCCGTGGCAGAGACATTGGGCAGATTGGCGATGGACTGCTGTATGTTCAATTCGCAGAACTTTGGTTTTATCAAACTGCCTGATACGATGACTACAGGTTCGAGCATTATGCCGCACAAGAAGAACCCAGATGTGTTTGAATTGATCCGTGCGCACGCCAATCGTATTTGTGCTTTGCCAGACACCATTCGTCATATCACAACCAACCTGCCTCTAGGTTATTTCCGTGATATGCAACTGATTAAGGAAGTTTATTTCCCTCTCTTTGATCAACTCAACAACCTGCTGGAGATTACTACTTATGCCGTAGAGAATATGGAGATGAAAGCGGACATCATGTCCAATCCATTGTACGCGCCGGCCTTTTCGGTAGAAGAAGTAAACCGCCGTGCGGCGAATGGTGTACCATTCCGCGACGCATACCGCCAAGTGGCAGTTGAGATCACCAACGGCACTTTCCAACACGAAGCAACGGTAGAAGAAACGCTCTCACACTACACGCACGAGGGTTCTATCGGCAACTTGTGCAACGAACAAATTAAAGCCAAGATGGAAGCAATCATGCAATCCATATCGCTGAATGCGATTCATCAAGCTGTTGATGGTTTGTTGAATCTTTGATAGTAGCAACATTTAAATTGATTGACGTGAGAAGCAAACTATGTATAATATTGTTATCACTATTGGTGATATCTTGTCAGCGTTCAGCTGTACCTAAACCAGTTGGTTATTTTCGTATTGCTATTCCTGATACAGCATATACATATACAACATTGAAGGGCTATCCTTATGCGTTCCGCCTTTCGGATAATGCGTACATCAAGGGCCATCCCGCAGAAGGAGAAAGGTATTGGATTGATATTCAGTACCCAACTCTCAATGCCACTATACACTGTAGTTACAAACCCGTGACTGATAATTTCCGTTCGCTAACACATGATACACAAGAGTTTCTGTATAAACACACTGCAGTGGCATCTGCTATTCCTATACAAGAGTTTGCCAATACAGGACATAGAGTGTGGGGACTCTATTGTGAGTTACATGGCAATACTGCTACTCCAATACAATTTGTATTGACCGATTCCGTTAAACACTTTTTTCGCGGATCGGTGTACTGTAACTGTACTCCTAATTACGATTCGTTAGCACCTATATACGACTATTTGAAAAGGGATGTTCGAATAATAATGGAGTCTATGAGATGGCAGTAATAGAATACATATTATCCGCGAAAACCCAATCACGCAAATTGTTGGTATGGCTGATTGATCCAGAGAAACAATTAGCACTAGAGAATTTACGCCCCTATCTCTCGCTGCCAGATATGATTTTTGTAGGTGGTAGTACAGGCGAACAAGTAGAAGAGTGTATTGACGAGTTGCGCACTTTTACGGAGTGTCCGATTGTACTATTTCCAGGTAATATAGCTCAGTTCTCTCCAAATGCAGATGCTCTGCTATTCCTCTCTGTGCTAAATGCCACCACAATTGATATGCTTATCGCGCCTCATATTAAAGTGGCACAGCAAGTGATAGAATCAGGTGTTGAATCAATACCAATGGGATATATTCTGATTGATGGTGGACGCAGAAGTAGCGTTGAAGTTGTGTCGCGCTGTACGCCGATCATGCAGGAGGATATAGATAGGGTACTAGCTACTGCGTTGGCTGGGCAGTTGCTTGGTAAACAGCTAATATATCTAGAGGCTGGTAGTGGCGCAAAAGTACCTGTGTCTGTAGATATTATCCGAGCAGTAGGAGAACAACTGCAAGTGCCATTGATAGTTGGAGGTGGTATTTGTACACCCGAGGATATGTTGAAGGCGTTTGAGGCGGGAGCGGACGTAGTGGTAATAGGTAATCATTTTGAGCTACATCCCGATGAAATCGTTGAATTTGTTCGACAGAAACGAGAAAGATATGGAGAATGATATTCGATACATGCAAATGGCACTGACTGAAGCTCGTCGAGCTTTTGCAATGGGTGAAGTACCTGTCGGATGTGTAGTGGTGGCTGAAGATCAGATTGTTGGACGTGGGCATAACCTCACTGAGACATTGGCTGATGTGACGGCTCATGCTGAGATGCAGGCTATTACTGCTGCTGCCAATACGCTAGGAGGAAAATATCTCTCGCAATGTACATTGTATGTGACGGTAGAACCTTGTGTGATGTGTGCAGGAGCGATAGGATGGGCTCAGATTAAGAGGGTTGTATATGGCGCTAGTGATGAAAAGCGTGGATTTACCGTCTTTGCTCCCAATGCGCTACATCCTAAATGCACGGTTACATTAGGAGTATTAGAGGAAGAATGTCGTGAACTGATGCAGTTATTTTTTACGCAGAGAAGATGAAGTGTTATTAGTCTTCCTTATTTTATAATAGATAATTTCTAAATTCTAGTATGAATATGAAAAAGTCAATTGCAATAACCATTCAGCTATTATCATTGGCCGCTTTGGCTACATGGTGTATTTATTTATGTCCTCGTTATACAAATTCTTTTAAATATGATTTTGAAGTGGGGCAACCATGGGGATACGGATTAGTGACAGCCGAGTTTGATTTCCCTATTTACAAGACAGATGCGCAGTTGCAACAAGAATATGACCAAGTGTTACAAGATTATACACCGTGCTATACGCTTGATACGACTATTTTACAGGAGGGTATATATGTAGTGTCGTTAGAGGAAATGGAGCGTATCAATGGGTTAAAATCAGAGCAACTGTCGGTGCTGAAAGATCGTGTGGCTACATTGGTGGAGTTGAGGAACGTATATACTCCTAAAAGAGCTTATCAGATGACAGGCAAAGAGTTAGTTCCTAATCTGCTGTATGATTCAATCACTTCTACTAAATTGAAGGAGGATATGTTATCCATCGTGTCATTAACTCATGGGATGGTGCAGTCAGGAAAGAAAATTATTGATACAGGCGAAATTGTAACCGAAGATATTTATCAACAATTACTTTCCCTTCGTCGTGCATTAGCCGATAAGAGTATTTCACAACGTCAGTCTGTAATATCTATTGTAGGTTGTGGGGTATGTGTTGTCTTGCTGCTTTTAATTTTTTACTTTTATCTCTATACGTACCGCCGAAAGTTGTTAGATAATCTTCGACATGTGCTATTTTTTGTCATTTTGATGGCAATCATTATCTCGATAGCGTTTATGGTACTAAAATATGCACCTATGGGGTATATTTATTTGGTTCCATTTGTTTGGTGTCCAGTGATTGCACGTGTGTTCTATGATTCTCGTACGGCTATTTTTGTTCATCTTATGACTATTTTTGTTGTGTCTATAGCAGTACCAGCACCATACGTTTTTCTTTTTATGCAGACGCTTACGGGTATTATTGCCGTGATTAGTTTGCGTGATATGACCCAGCGTGCGCAGTTGGCAAAGACTGCAGCATTTGTTTTATTGACCTATAGTTTATTATATACAGCAGTGACTATATTAACTAGTGGCAATATCGAAGATTTGGATTACCGATATTACTTCTATTTTGGTATTAATGCGGTGCTAGTAATATGTTCATACGGTTTGATCTTCCTGTTCGAACGTACTTTTGGATTATTGAGTAATATTACTTTGGTGGAACTAACGAACGTTAATTCTAATCTAATGTTGGAGTTCGCAGAGAAAGCTCCTGGTACTTTTCAGCATTCATTGCAAGTTAGTAATCTCGCTACCGAAGCGGCCAAACGTATTGGCGCAAAAGTTTTGCTAGTTCGTACGGGTGCGTTGTATCATGACATAGGAAAGATGACACATCCAGAATATTTCATAGAGAATCAAACAGGAAAAAATCCACTAAGCGAATTATCATATGCTGAAGCTGCCAAGGTGATTATAGCTCATGTGCTAGATGGAGAACGCATCGCGCGCAAACATCGTTTACCAGAGGTGATAATACATTTTATTCGCTCCCATCACGGTACTTCCGTTACTCGTTATTTCTACAATAGCGCAATTAATGCAGCAAACGCAACAGGTAAAGGAGTGGATGTTACAAAAGAGGATTATATATATCCAGGTCCAAAACCTTCTACAAAGGAGGCTGCAATATTGATGATGGCGGATGCGATAGAAGCGCGTTCTCGCTCTTTGGACGAACTAACAGAACGTTCTATAATTGACATGGTAGATCAGATGATAGATTCACAAGTAGCAGATGGACAGTTTGCGGAAACAGCATTATCCTTCAAAGACTTAGAAGATATACGAGCCGTATTCAAGCAAAAACTTATCGAGATGAATCATCATCGTATCACTTATCCTACTATTGTAAATAATAAATAATCATACACCAACTCAATAGTAAATAAATGGTAAATAGTACATGGCAAAATAGCAAATTATATCTTGCTCCGATGGAGGATGTGACCGATCCTGCATTTCGATTACTATGTAAGCGATTTGGTGCAGCACGTGTCTATACCGAGTTTGTCAACGCAGATGCACTAGTGCGTGATGTGGCTTCCACAACGCGCAAGCTCCAGATTAGCGATAAAGAACGACCTGTAGCTATACAAATCTATGGTCGTGATCCACAGAGCATGGCAGATGCAGCACGCATTGTAGAACAAGCTAAACCCGACTTTATTGATATCAACTTTGGTTGCCCTGTCAAGAAAGTTGCGGGAAAAGGGGCTGGTGCAGGCCTCTTAAAAGATATCCCCAAAATGCTAGACATTACACGTGCAGTAGTGAATGCTGTACATACTCCTGTCACAGTCAAAACCCGCCTTGGATGGGATGATAACAACCGTATTATTACTGAAATAGCAGAACCATTACAAGATTGTGGTATTGCAGAACTTGCTATACATGGTCGCACGCGCAGTCAGATGTACCGTGGAGATGCCGATTGGACACTTATTCGTGAAGTGAAAAACAACTCTCGCATTCATATTCCGATTATTGGTAATGGCGATATCACTACGCCCGAACAAGCAAAATATGCCTTCGATGAATTTGGTGTAGATGCCATTATGGTAGGTCGTGCTACATTCGGTTGCCCGTGGATATTTGAGGATATGCAGCACTATCTTGCCACTGGCGAATTGCTTCCATCTCGTACCTTGCAATGGTGTGTGGATATTCTCAAAGAACACGTAGAGCGTAGTATCGAGTGGATTGGTGACGAGCGCAAGGGGATTGTGCATAGTCGTCGCCATTTTGCAGCATCTCCTGCATTTAAAGGACTATTCGATTTTCGGCAAACGCGCATAGCTCTCCTTCGTGCTGATACCAAGGCTGAAGTCTTTCAAATTATGGATGAAATCGTAGAACGATGGGGATCATAATTGATGTGTTGATAATATATTGGTAATCAATCTGTTGTGTGAAATTTATAGGGAGGGGTAATTTTATTTTGTATATATCAAAAAAAAGTTGTACCTTTGTGGCGTATTTCTAAAAATTAGTAAGTATTATGAAAAAGCTTTATCTACTTGCTTTATCAATGATTTTGTTCGTTGTATCAGCATTCGCTCAGTCGTTGACTATTCCAGAAGGAGGTAGCTTTAAGAAGAGGGATAGGGTGCAGGTGTACTATGAATATAAGGATGAATTTGGCAAACACACAACTTCTACAGGCGAATTTCCTTATGCGGCTATTGTGATCTGTTTAGATGGTGATATCTATGAGGTACAGCAGGCCAAACAGTTGATAAGTTTGGATTTGGGTACACGTTATGTGATACAGGATAAAATTACGAACATAGCTAATAAAATAGTATTTCTTGTGCCTGCTGCTGCGGGGCATGTGAAGGTGGTATATGGCAATAATACAACTCCAATAGCTATTTTGAAAGAGCCAAAATTAGAGAATGCCGCGATTTATGAGGGTAGGTTGCATTATCAGTTTAGTGAGGATATGCGTTTAGGGACGTTCGAAACCTACCTCAATCGTGCTAGAGTAGTGTATGCGGGTTATCGGACAGAGACCGACACGAAATACTTTGTGGAGGCCATCAAGGTGTATGAAGAGGCTATCACGCATCCTGATTGTCCAGCAGAACTGTTGGCACAATTAGAGAAGGAGCAGCGCGATATGAAACTGATTCGAAAAAACACTTATCAGTATCAAGAATTAGTGCCAAAGGCTATAAGAAGAACAACTCGTAATGAACCTAAAGGGGCTCGCTCGGATTCTACATATTATTGGTTAAGAGTAGGCAGCCATGTAACTAAGCAACTTGTGGATAAATTTCCAGATGCTACTGGCTTTAAGAAGATATACGAGCAAGCGGAGAAAGAACGTAAAAAACATCCTAATGCAAAAAAATAGTGCTGCAGTTCAATAACTTAATATAGATAGATTATGAAAAAAAATCGTTTATTTATTCTTCTTCTTTCCGCGTTGTGGCTTCCATCGTTCGCACAGTCATTATCGATTGTTACGCCTTTTCAAGAGGGTTTGTCTGTACGTGACTCGAAGTACTGGAGTGCATTCCAAAAGCATGATATGCCTGATGCGGATGACAAATTTCCTTATGCCGTGATCTCGATTAAACTTGTGGGAGATGTGCAAGAGGCAAAGAAATTGATGGAGGTGTTTGTGGGGGGATATAAGGTTCAAGATGTTATCACGACCCTTCCTGATGAGATGGTTTTTTTGGTCGGAGCGGGTACAAACTTTGTGGATGTCTTGTGTGGAGATGGTGTAGAGCCACTTAAGATTTTAAATCTGTCTAATAGCTTGAAAATGGAGAAAATCTATGAGGGAACATTGCGTTTTACGCTGGCTGAAGAACTTCGCTTAAACACCTATGAGACCTACAAAAAGGCTGCTGAAAAGTTGTATAAAGGCTATCTGACTGAGAGCGAAACGGAGTATTTCCGCAAGGCCACAAAGGCATTTGAGGAGGCGATGAATCGTGAGGATTGTCCTGCGGAAGATAAAGCAGAACTGAAGAGAAAACACGATGAAATGAAGTGGATAAGACTCAAGACTTATCAATATCAGGTACAGGCGGCTCAAGGACTTCGCAGAAACTCCTATTCATCAGACTCTACCTTCTATTGGTTGCAAGTGCGTGTTCAGATTGCTCGGCAACTCAAGGATAAATATCCTTATGCATCGGGTTTTGATTATATGTATGACGAGGCTTTGGAGGCGCGAAACAAACATCCTAAGGCTTCTACCACTTCCACGGTCACTCGAACCCATTACCGAGATAGTGCATACGGCAAGGTAACGCAAAAGTCCAACACCATGGACTATAGTATGATTGGTATATATGCAACGAAAGTACGTGAGCCTAAAAAAGATGACAAAAAGTTGCCATTGGGTAGAGTCAATAGCGACCGTACCTACAATGTGACAATGCCCGATGGATATAGTTACATCATCTTTGATAGTGAGAAAGAAGCACATTATGTAGGCGCTCCAGACACAAAAATCGATGTATATCTGAATAAGTTATAAATCACATATATTTTTATTTTAACCTTATTAAATAATAAATGTTATGAACAAATTTTTTCACATTTTCGTGCTAACGCTTGCTATGGCGATAGCTATGCCTACCATGGCGCAAGATCTATTAGACGCCGAATTAGATGAAACGGTAGAAGAGACCACAGAAGAAACCGATGCGAAAGGCAAAAAAAGTAAAAAAGCTAAGAAAGAGAAAGTCAAAAAGGAGAAGGTTCCTTATGTTTGGGACTGGGATGGTACACTCTCTGGCAACGAGACATTCGATGATTATCTTCTCAACTTGGATACGATCTGGAATAACATCCAAGAGTATCAGAACATGTTTGGTAAATATACCTACAAGCAAGATACCGTAATGATCAATGAGAAATATTATATCATGGCGTATATGACTGATACTCTTGGTAATAAGGTTACGCGCGGCCAAACCAACTGGCAAATTGCTAACTCTATATTAGCTAGTACCAATATCGTCCTTGATGCTACTTTGGCTTCTGTGTTGACCGCTACTGCTGCTTTGGCATTGCCAAGTTTGGGCATGAATGCGTTCTTCTTTGGTAAGTATATGAAGGCTGGTCCTATGATTATTGCTAAGGGTATGAAAGAGATCGGTAATGTTGCCAAACTGAATAAGCAAATCTCTAGACAATGGAAAGCGGCTAAAGAGGGAGCTTTGGACCCAGTTGAACTAGGATTTTCAGAGAAGGCTGCTAGAAACATGAACAAGGTTTGCTATATCAAAGAAATCGTTGAGACAGATCCTTCATGGCAAACCGTTTCTACTCAAACCAACCTCAAGAGTTCTGACGACTTAGAGGTAGTGTGGAGCGATGATTCAACCGTACTTCCAGAGGAAGCTGATAAGAGCTATGAGGACATAGATGAAGTTGAACTCCCTGAACTTCCAGAGGATCTGGCATAATTCAGCAATCTATATTCGAAACCAAGGGGAAGGAGCGCGCTCCTTCCTGTTTTTATTTTAATTAGTCATCAAAATTATTGTTTACGTCATTTTTTTTTGTAAAATATTTGGTCAGTTCAAAAAAAAGCAGTACCTTTGCAACCGATTTGGAAAATGGTACCTTGCCCGAGCGGTTAGGGATCGGTCTGCAAAACCGGGGACGGCGGTTCGAATCCGCCAGGTACCTCACCACAAAGAGCCGCTTGGAGAAGCGGCTTTTTTGTTTAATAGCAAGGAAAGACTGGGTTGACCAGATGTTCATACAATGAAAGAGATAGAAGAAATAACCAATCAGGAATATAAATACGGCTTCACGACGGATGTCGAAACCGATATTATCCCTGTCGGATTAAATGAGGATGTGGTTCGTTTGATTTCAGCAAAGAAGAACGAACCCGAGTGGTTGTTGGAGTTTAGATTAAAAGCATACCGAAAATGGCTAACAATGGAACACCCAAATTGGGCGCACTTAAATATACCAGAGATTGATTTTCAGGCACTTTCGTATTACGCAGCCCCTAAAACCCATACGGGCGATGAAAAGAAAGAAATTGATCCCGAACTCATGAAAACGTTCGATAAGTTGGGTATTCCACTTGAAGAACGGGCTGCTTTGGCTGGCAATATGGCAGTAGATGCGGTGATGGACTCTGTGTCTGTCAAGACTACCTTCCGTGAGACCCTCGCCGAAAAAGGCATCATCTTCTGTTCAATCTCAGAGGCAGTACACGAATATCCCGAGCTTGTCAAGCAGTACCTTGGTTCTGTGGTCCCTGCTAACGATAATTTTTATGCGGCATTGAACTCCGCTGTATTCTCCGATGGATCATTTGTCTATATCCCAAAGGGCGTGCGTTGCCCCATGGAACTCAGCACCTATTTCCGTATCAATGCGGGTAATACGGGGCAGTTCGAGCGTACACTCCTTGTAGCAGACGAGGGGGCATATCTCAGTTATTTAGAGGGCTGTACTGCTCCTATGCGCGATGAAAACCAGTTGCATGCGGCTATCGTGGAAATTGTGGTACATAAGAATGCCGAAGTAAAATACTCTACTGTACAGAACTGGTACCCAGGTGATAAAGAGGGCAAAGGAGGTATCTATAATTTCGTAACCAAACGCGGTATTACCCACGAGAATGCGCGTCTGAGCTGGACGCAAGTCGAGACTGGATCTGCGATTACCTGGAAATACCCTAGTTGTATTCTCAAAGGTGACAACTCTAGTGCTGAGTTTTATTCGGTGGCAGTGACCAACAATTACCAGCAAGCCGACACAGGAACCAAGATGATTCACATTGGCAAGAACACGCGCTCACGCATAATTAGCAAAGGTATATCGGCGGGTAAGAGTCAAAATGCCTATCGCGGATTGGTGCGTGTGATGCCGAATGCTGAGAATGTACGCAATTACAGCCAATGCGATAGTTTGCTCTTAGGAGATAAATGTGGTGCGCATACATTTCCAACCATGCGTATTCAAAACCCAACAGCCATCATTGAACACGAAGCTACCACCAGCAAAATTAGCGAAGATCAACTCTTCTATTGCCAACAACGCGGCATTGGGGTAGAAGATGCTGTGGGATTGATTGTCAATGGCTACGCCAAAGAGGTGATGGATAAACTTCCTATGGAGTTTGCTGTAGAAGCACAAAAACTCCTGCAAGTCAGCTTAGAAGGTTCGGTTGGTTAATCGAATAAGGTTGGCGAATCGTTATCAAATCGTTTCAGGATATTTCGCATCAAGGTCTCGCGAATCAACCGCGAACGGTTGCTCACAGTGTAGCGCTCACAGTAACGCTCAAGTGCGCGCATCTCGCTGTCATTGAGCAAGATAGTTACTCGGTTCTTGCGTGGAATGGGCTTGCTATGGTATTTCTTTACGGCTTTCATAGGGCTAAAAGTGGATAGCGATTTTTGTTCCGAGGGTCATGAAGTTCAGGCCCATATGGTTGATATAGAATTGCTCGTGATGGGTAATAGGGTGGCTAATGGATTGATATACATCTGTTTGTGTTTGTTGCCACTCGGCGTTCAGTCCCAAGGTCAACCCTGTCTCTGCATTTATGGTGTAGTGCCAACCTAAGTCTATCCCCACACAGATTCCCCCTTGCGTATTGCGGTTGGTCGAGAAACCATAACCGAGGTTGATGCCGAGTAACGGAGCATGCCGCGTCTCGCTAAGTACAATCGAACTGTACACCTGTAGCGGGATAAACGAGTAAGCTAACTCGCTGATAATCTTAGCTCTATATCCTATTCCTCCACCTATAAACACTCGACCGTTCATCACCCCTGCACCTACAAGCAAATCGGCGCCCACACTACCTCCCCATCCTAAATAAGGTACATACAACGCTCCCCCTATGGCTTGCACACGGAGTGCTGCCGATTTTGGGTTGGGATGATTGCTAGAGCTGTTTTTTGATTTGCTCTCTGTTGTGTCTTCTGTATGGATACTAACAACCTCATTTCTTGGGTATTGATAGCGCATGCCATTATTGCTGCGAATAATCACCACCTCTTCGTTTTGCAATACTATCTCCCCTTTTATGCGTTGTCCGCTATGTAACACTACCACTTCTGCCATCAGTTGAGACGACAGAAATAATGTAATCAATGATAGTATATATCTTTTCAACATAAACGTGCAAAGTATCAGTCTGCAAAGGTACAAAAAAAAAAGTATATGAGCAAAAAATCAACATATTTTACTCTACATATGCATTATAAATCAGATTATTGTATTGTTTTTAATTAGAGAATAGTTAGTGATTAGTTAGTGATTAGTTAGTGATTAGTTAGTAGTTCGGCTGATTTTACGAAAATTATACATCAAAAATACAACAATTTACGTATTCTACATTGTCAAATCGTAAATATTTTGTACCTTTGTCCTCGCTATTGCTGAAAATTTTATATTCTAATCTTCTAAAACTCATACTTGTCTATGTTTATCATCGGCATTGCAGGCGGTACTGGTTCAGGAAAAACAACCGTGGTACGCAAACTCATTGAGCGCCTCCCAAAGGGAGAAGTAGTCGTTATTCCTCAAGACTCCTACTACAACGATAGTAGCCACGTCCCCTTTGAGGAACGTCAGAATATCAACTTTGACCACCCAGATGCCTTCGACTGGGCGCTCTTCGCCAAACACATAGAAATGCTCAAAAATGGCGAATCCATCGAGCAACCGATATACGATTATATCACATCATCGCGCCAAAAAGAGACCGTTCATGTGGATCCTCGAGAGATTATCATCGTGGAAGGTATCATGGCGTTGCATGACCCCACATTGCGTCAGCAAATGGACCTCAAGATTTTTGTAGATGCGGATGCTGACGACCGTCTAATTCGTGTAGCACAACGCGATATTGTCGAGCGTGGACGCACCATCGAGGCTGTCATGGAGCGTTATCAACGTGTACTCAAACCTATGCATGAGCAGTTTATTGAGTCCTGCAAACGCTACGCGGATGTCATTATCCCTCAAGGCGGACACAACAATGCCGCCATCAACATGCTTGTCAAATTTATCAAGCAAGAACTGACCACTAAACAGTAGCGAAGCGTTCACTAAACAAACAATGCTTTACCTCCAACTCTTCTGGACATACCTCAAAATCGGCACTTTCACCATTGGTGGAGGCTATGTGATGTTGTCTATGATTGAGCGCGAGATTGTCGATCGCAAAGGGTGGATAGACCGTGAGGAGTTTCTCAATATGATTGCTCTTGCGCAAGCGGCTCCTGGATTAATTGCGGTGAATTCGGCTATTTTTATCGGTTGGCGTATTGGAGGTTGGCGAGGTGTGATAGCTACGGTGTTGGGAGCGGTACTCCCCTCGTTCTTGATTATTTTGGCAATAGCCATGGTGTTTCAGGATTACAAAGACCAGCCCGCAGTGGAAGCTGTGTTCAAGGGTATTCGCCCCGCGGTAGTAGCGCTGATTGCTGCTCCCTTGTGCAAAATGGCACGTAGCGCTCAAATCACTTGGGCAACGGCAATCATTCCTATTGCAGGTGCCTTATTGATTTGGCTTGGCGGTTTATCTCCTGTGTGGATTATCCTTGTGACTGTGCTAGCAACCCTGCTATACACTTTCCTCAAAGAAAGAAAATCCACTAAACAGTAGCGAAGCGTCCACTAAACACTAAACAAGTATGATATACCTGCAATTATTTTTAAGTTTCCTAAAAATCGGTCTCTTCGGTTTTGGCGGTGGATTGGCTATTTTCTCGCTCATACAGCACGAGATTGAAACGCATGGCTGGATGACACAAGAGGAATTTGTGGATATTTTAGCTGTAAGTCAGGTTACTCCTGGACCTATCGGTATCAATTGTGCAACGTATGTGGGTTATACCGCTACGGGGAATATCTGGGGTAGTTTGCTGGCTACTGTTGCCATTGTCATCCCGAGTTTGATCATCATGCTTTCTCTATGCAAGGTGTATTTTGTAATAAGCACCCGATTTCAACGAAACATCTACTTCACTCGTAGCATGCACATGTTGCGCCTTGCGGTGTTAGGAATGATTGGTGCTGCAGCGTTGTTGTTGATCAAACCGATACATCAACCCTCGGTCAGCTTTATTGACTGGCGCAGTTGGGCAATCTTCTTGGTGGTTTGTATTTTTACCATCGTTCCGCAGTTTGTAAAGATAAATGCACCACTAGTTAAGACGATTTTATCGACTCTCTCCCATCCGATTACCTTGATTATTCTTGCGGGTATCGCAGGTTATATGATTTACTGATATTATGAGAAACAATCTTATTTTTACGCCTTTAACAGCCATGATGTTGCTGTTGATGAGTTGCACTCCCAACTCGGAAAAACGCATCGACCAAGCTATTCAGCAAGTGATGAACGACTACCAAGCCGTAGGTGTCGCTGCTGTCGTTGTCCAAGATGGGCAGATAGTTTATGAAAAAGCCTTTGGCTATGCTAACCTCGACAGTCAAACGCCTTTGACTACCAATCACTTCATGCGTATCGCATCCATCTCCAAGTCCTTCACTGCTACATCCCTCATGCAACTTGTGGAGGAAGGTGTCATCTCGCTCGATGATGATGTGAGCGAACTCATTGGATTCCAAGTACGCAACCCACACCACCCAGAGGTGCCTATCACATTGCGCATGGTACTTTCGCATACTGCCAGCTTCCGCGATCCAGAGAATTATTCCACGCTCGACCATATCAATCCTGCTGTGAATGGCGACTGCCGCGCTACCTATTACGACTATGCCCCAGGAACTGGCTACAACTACTCTAATCTGGGTCTCAACTTCGCAGGCGCTATCCTCGAGAAAGTGTCTGGCGTGCGTTTCGACCGCTATGTGAAGGATAGCGTAATCACACCACTTGGATTGCATGCAGGTCACAACAACGACGAGCTTGATAGCACAAGACGTGCTTCCATCTACCGCTATCGCAACGGACAATACGTAGAGTCCAACGCCTACGGCAGCGTAGCACATCAACTTGATGATTACATCATGGGCTACTCAGCACCTATCTTCTCGCCTACTGGTGGCGTGAAGATCTCAGCGCACGACTTGGCTACCTACATGATGATGCACATGAACTATGGTCGGCTCAATGGTGTGCGTATCCTCTCCGAGGAGAGTGCCAAAACCATGCAGACACCCGTATGGATCAAACTAACGGATGACTATTACGAGGACCAATACGGATTATGCCTCCAGGAGTTTGTGGACTTTCTGGATGATCCCCACTACAATACACCCGGCAACTACCCTGTGGGACATACGGGTGATGCCCACGGATTGCGCAGCATCATGATGTGGAGCCCTGCGGATGGTTGGGGTATCGTAGCCATCACCAATGGGTATGTGTATAATCCAAAGAAAGATGTCATCGAAGCCTTGGCCAATGCCATCCATAAGGCATATTTTGGTATATCTCAGTCGTGTAGCAAGACGGCGCAACTGACTTACGAACCTTTTACGGGCGAGCTGCGCCACGCTTTTGGTATCTCCACCAACACGCGTACCACGACCCCTATCGTGCTCACCCGCATTGCACTCGGCGACCAAACAGGCTACGGCGAAGCGGCGTTGCCCCCTTATCTCAAGGAGACACAGGAGTCTGTCTGCGCTTTTCTGAAGTTGGCTCAGCTTGTCATCAACAGCTGCTGCGAGCCGCTGAATGTGGATAGTATCATGCAGGAAGTCAACGCCTTATCGCCAGGCAATCATGCGGCGAAGGCGAGCATCGATATTGCTCTACACGACCTCTATGGTAAGCTTCACGGGCAGCCCCTCTGGCAGATGTGGGACATTGATCCTGCTGCTACCCCTTACACCAGCTATACGATAGGCTACGATGCCAACGATTCGATTGTGCTGCATAAGGTGCGTGAGGCCGACTGGGCAAAGATCCTCAAAGTCAAACTCGGTCGTGAGGAGGCAGAAGACAAGCGTATGATTCGCCTAATTCGTAGCATTAGCACCAAACCTATCTATGTAGATGCCAACCAAGGTTGGCCCACCAAGGAGCACGCGCTGAAGATGTGCCAATGGCTGGCAGAGCAGGGCGTGGTGCTGATTGAGCAACCGATGCCCAAGCACATGAACGAGGAACATGCCTGGCTTTGCGAGCGGGTGGAACTGCCAATTATCGCCGACGAGGCATGCCAAACTTATGCCGATGTAGCGGGTTTGCAACCCTACTACGACGGTATTAATATCAAACTGATGAAGTGTGGCGGAGTAGCTGAGGCGCGTAAGATGATCGCCTTGGCACGTGAGTTGGGTATGCAGGTGATGATTGGCTGTATGACGGAGACTAGTGCGGGTATCTCTGCAGCTACAACGCTCAGTCCGCTGGTGGATTATGCCGACTTGGATGGTCATGTACTGCTTGCTAATGACCCATACGATGGTATTCAACTGGTAAATGGCAAACTGACGCTGGTCAACAAACCTGGCACGGGCGTTACATTGCGCTAATATGTAAAACTATTTTCTTTCAAACAACCGCCCGCATATGAAAAAACTCATCCTTCTTACAGCCTTGATAGCCGTCGCATGCGTTGCCCATAGCACCGAATATGTCATTAATCATTGCCCCGTCACCCCCGTGCGCGAAGAACCATCCCATGTCGCTGAACAGGCTACCCAACTGCTCTTTGGCGAAGTATGCGAAGTGGTGGACCGCCACTCCAGCTGGACCAAGATCCGCTCCATTATGGATGGACAAGTAGGCTGGGTTGTATCTAAGATGCTGACACCTGTAAGCGAGAAGGCGATTAGGATATTAACCGAAAGGCGAGAGGCGAATGGTGAAGGCGTAGTGGCTACTCCTATGGCAATAGCCACAGCCACTGCTACGGGCGAGCAACTGATGCTCACCATCGGTACACGATTGCCATACTATAAAAAAGGCACCTTCGAAGTGCTGGGAAAGAAATATAAGATTAATCCTCGTTGTGTGTATGAGATTAAAAGTGAGAGGTTAGAGGTTAAAAGCGAGGATGTAGTGCGCGTGGCACAATCGCTGCTGAATGTGTCATACCTATGGGGCGGGAAGAACATGATGGGCTACGACTGCTCGGGCTTCACGCAAACGGTGTACAGCGTGTTTGGCATTAACCTCTTACGAAATGCCCGCGAACAGGTCACGCAAGGCCAAGTGGTGAGTTCGTTGGCAGAAGCCCAACCCGGTGACTTGGTGTTCTTTGACCATCTAGATCGTGCTCCAGAGGCTGCGAAGATAACGCATGTGGGTATGCTGATTAGTCCGACGGAGGTCATTCATTGCGCTGGCTACGTGCATGTGAATAAAATCGATGAGAAGGGTATTCGCCTCGCCAATGGCAAACTGTCGCACCATCTGGTGCAGATCAAGCGCTATTTGTAAGCGGGATAATAGATGAACAATAGTTATACTAACAATAACCATACGTCACTCGAGAGGTCACAAATAACAATCGTTGTTCCTCGGCGGGGAATCAATGATGAAGGCAAGGGCAAAAAACATGCCCTCTATCGTCTCATTTCTGCTGCGGAAACGGACTATGTATGGATGATGGATGATGATGTCTCGTTTAAGACCGTTGAGCTGTCAGACCGCTTGGCTGTCGGAAGTCAGACCGCGATACTGTCAGATAACGATCTATTGATTCTGCCACTGCGGATGGAGTCTGAGAGCGCGAAACCGTCTCTATTAGAGCGGTTGCAGATAGCGGAGTATGCTGCAATTCAGCAACTTACTATCGAGACTGCCAAGCGGGGGCATGCAGTGATGTGTAGCGGGGCGAACTTGATAGCCAAGCGCGATAGGTGGTTGGAGTCGTATCCAGATTTGCATCCTGAGATACCGAGTGGCGATGATATGTTTCTCTTGGAGTCGTTTAAGCAAAGAGGATTGAAGATCGCCGTGAGCGAAAGCGAAGAGATGACCGCCATCGTTCGCCCACATACTTCGTGGCGTGCCTTCTTCCATCAGCGCATGCGCTGGGCAGGCAAGGCACCTAAATACAAGGACAAAGATATTTTGCGTTGTGGGGCTATGGTGTTGGGTATGAATCTGTTGCAGTTGGTTTGTCCGTTGGTATTATTGGTGAAATTTCCAATCGAATATCATCTTATCAAGAAGCGAGATAAGTCGGTGGGACTCTTCACGGCCTTGCTTCTAGAGGTGTTTTATCCTTTTTATATTATTTTCTCCATCATAGGGGGGCTTGTTCGCAAAAAATGGTGATTTATGAAAGAAATACTAGATTTTTTAACAGAATTATCGTGCAATAACAATCGTGAGTGGTTTAATGCACACAAAGATTGGTACCGCAGTTGCCAGCAGCGTTTTGAGCAGTTTACTGCTGCGTGGTTAGAACGTTTGGCTGAGATTGATAGTGATTTGGCTTCCCTACAGCCGAAGGATTGTATCTGGCGTATTTATCGAGATGTACGCTTTTCGCACGATAAACGCCCCTTCAAGGAGTGGTTTGGCGTATTTCCTGCGGTGAAAGGTGGTAAGAAAAGCGATAGAGGAGGGTATTATATTCATATTCAACCAGATAGTTGTATGTTTGCTGGCGGAATGTGGTGTCCGAACAAGGACTTGCTTCATGCAGTTCGTCAAGAGATACTGGCAAACTATGACGAGGTGGAAGATATCTTTGCTAATCCATTGACCAATAAATATTTCCAAGATTTTGATGCGGAGTATATGTTGAAGAAAGTGCCGCAAGGTTTTCCTGCTGATTTTGAGCATGCGGACTGGTTAAAACGCAAATGCTATACTTTTTCTACCCCGTTGACGGATGAGCAAGTTTGTGCATCAGATTTCTTGGATGTAGTCACTGAAATTTCTCGTGCCGCTAAACCGATTAATGATTTCTTGAATTATACTTTTGAGGAATATGGAGAGTTTCCTGATAGAAGGTAGGTAGAACTCAGTAATTTGATAAAAATAAAGCCGCTGAAAATCAGCGGCTTTTCTGTCGAGTAGCAGGTAATTACTTACGGATACCCAACTCTTTGATGATAGCACGATAACGCTCAATGTCTTTTGCTTTCAAGTAGTCAAGCAAACGACGACGCTTACCTACCAACATGGTCAAAGCGCGCTCTGTACCGAAGTCCTTGTGGTTCTTCTTCAAGTGCTCTGTCAAGTGGTTAATACGGAAAGTGAAAAGAGCGATTTGGCTCTCTGCAGAACCAGTGTTCTTAGCGTCATTGCCATACTTAGCAAAGAGTTCTGCTTTTTTCTCTGATGTCAAATACATTTGTAATTGATATTTAATTAGTTAAACAATAATGACCTCGCATGATGCTATGATCCAAACGATGTCACATCTATTTGCTTTTCTCAAAAAAGCATGCAAAGGTACGACAAAAAATTAAGTTGTGCAAATTTTTTTGCAAAAAATCATGTTTTATAGAGAAATATTTGTGCAAATTGTAAAAAATAACTACCTTTGTAAGTTTTTTCACGAAATTTAGCGCAGAAATATACGTCAATGAAAGTACTTAAGTTTGGAGGAACCTCTGTTGGTTCTGTAGAGAGTGTTCGTCAGATACAGCAAATCGTAGGTCAGCAGACTGATGATTGTGTTGTGGTTGTTAGTGCCTTAGGAGGTGTGACAGATCAGTTGCTGAAAGCGGCTCAGTTGGCTTTACAGGTTGATGATGCTTATATGGAAGTGTATCATACCATTCGTCAGCGCCATCTCGAGATGGCTAACTTGCTGATAACTAATGCCACAACTCGTCAAATGCTCTGCCATGAATTGGAGGGAATATTGGATGAATTGCGCTCGATTTTGTTTGGCGTACATCTGGTGAAGGATTTGAGTGCGAAGTCGGAGGCCGTGATAGTAAGCTATGGCGAACAATTGAGTAGTCGCATTGTGACTGCAGCCCTGCCAGGAGCTGTGCGCAAAGATTCGTTGCAATTTATTCGTACTGACCGCAAACAAGGGCAAGTACTTCTCGCTACCGAACTTACAGAATCATTGATACATAAGGCGTTTTCGCCTATTCCACATCTGGCTGTTTGTCCTGGGTTCATCTCGCGTGATAGCCAAACAGATGAAATTACTAACTTAGGTCGTGGCGGAAGCGACTATACTGCCTCCATTTTAGCTGCTACTCTAGGTGCTGAGGTCCTAGAAATTTGGACAGACGTGGATGGATTCATGACAGCCGACCCTAGATTGATTCCTAATGCATACACTATCAAGAGTTTAAGTTATGTAGAGGCGTCAGAGTTATGCCACTTTGGTGCGAAAGTAGTGTACCCACCTACTATATACCCTGCGTGCGCGAAGAATATTCCAATTCGTATCCTAAATACTTTTAGTCCAGAGAATAATGGAACTATCATTCAATCCAAACCTGAAGATTCGACACGCTATGTGCGAGGTTTGAGTAGCATTCGAGATGTGGCATTGATTACTGTATCGGGTCTATCCATGGTGGGTGTGATAGGCGTGAATCAGCGTATCTTCAGCGCATTAGCAGCGGGCGGCGTATCTGTATTTCTTGTAAGTCAGACCTCCTCGGAAAACTCTACAACTTTGGGTGTGCAGGAGAAGGATTGTGAGAAGGCAGTAGAGGTGTTGACCCAAGAATTTGCAGAAGAAATCAAGGTTGGATCAATGTATCCGATGTTAGTGCAACAAGGTTTGGCTGCGGTAAGTATCGTGGGCGAAAATATGCACAATATGCCTGGTATCGCGGGCAAATTATTTGGTACATTGGGCCGAAATGGTATCAGTGTGATAGCTTTTGCGCAAGGTGCGAAAGAAACTAATATTTCTTTTGTAATTCCAGCACAGCAACTTAGCAAGACCATGAATGTGTTGCATGACTCGTTCTTCCTCAGTGAAAACAAGGTGCTAAATGTGTTTGTGTGCGGTGTAGGAACAGTGGGCGCACAACTGCTTGAGCAAATTCAGCAGCAATATCATATACTTCTCACTCAACAACATTTGCAGTTGAATGTAGTGGGTATTGCAAATAGCCGTACAGCGATTTTCAATCCAGAAGGATTGGATTTGAGCAATTATCGTGAGCAACTTAAACAACAAGAGAGTTGCGGAGGTGGCTTTAGCATTAGACAGGCAGCATTGCAAATGGCAAATTTGTACAATAGTGTGTTTGTTGATTGTACTGCAAGTTCCGAAGTATCAGGCATTTATCTTTCGTTGCTAGAGAATAATATCTCTGTGGTGACTGCCAATAAGATTGCAGCTTCGTCGGAGTATTCTCATTATCTGCGCCTCAAGCAGACCGCGTTGGATAGAGGCGTGAAGTTCCTATTTGAAACGAATGTGGGAGCAGGTTTGCCAATCATTGGTACCATCAACGACTTGCGCAATTCGGGCGATAAAATTCTGCGCATTGAGGCCGTCTTGAGCGGTACTCTGAACTTCATTTTCAATGAAATAGCTGCTGATGTTCCATTCTCCGAGACCATCCGTCGCGCAAAGGAACAGGGGTATAGCGAGCCAGATCCACGTATCGACTTGAGCGGTAAGGATGTGATTCGCAAGTTAGTTATCTTGGCACGTGAGGCGGGATATCAAGTGGAGCAAGACGATGTCGAGAAGCATTTGTTTGTTCCTGAGAAATATTTCCAAGGGTTTGTTGATGACTTCTGGAAGACCCTTCCAGAACTAGATGCTGACTTCGAACTACGCCGTCAAGATTTGGAGAAGAAGGGTTTGCGTTGGCGCTTTGTAGCCAAGATGGAAGAGGGCAAAACCAGTGTGAGTCTAGAAACGGTGAACGCATCACATCCATTCTACCAATTGGAGGGTTCAAACAACATCATCTTGATTACCACCGAACGCTACCACGACTACCCAATGATGATTCGCGGTTATGGCGCAGGTGCTGGGGTGACGGCTGCGGGCGTATTTGCCAATATAATGTCAGTAAGTCATTGATAAATAGTTAAATATATATGTCAAAAAAATATCTGCTCATCGGAGCAGATATTTTTTGTTGTTTTGTATTGCAATACCTTTGTATGTCTTTGGGTCGATTGGTTGCCCAAGAATGTTGTACCATTGTCCAGAGATAGGAGTGGTGATATTTTCTACATTGGATGGGATAGAGGTGGTGACAAATTCGCAGGTAATTAATCCGTTTGTTTCTTGGATATTCTCTAATTTGTTGTGTGAGAATGGTGCGTATTGGGTAATCTTACCCGAGCCAGGGAATGGAACTTCTGGCTTGGGCTGTGTGGTAGTGTAGGGCGACGATACTTTCTTGGCGGAAATTAAGCGATAGCGGGCTACATAATCATTTGGGCAGTTGTTGAACCAATCGTTTTCGTTGAAAATCACACGCCAAATTAGCATACCATGACCGGGTAAATAAGCATCCCATCCTTCTTGCTGGCGATTCTCAATATAATACACAGTATCAGTACGGTACGCGCCTTCTGCAACATGTTTTTCGTTGTGTGCTAACATGAATGTAGTAGTGCCATCAGCAGGTATTTCTAATTGCTTTGTTTGTGCTAACGCTTCTGGCTCTAACCACCCCAAATAATACTTGTCATACACCGAATAATTGGGAGGTGTATTGCCATTATTGAGGTAATTACCATAGCCCATCAACGACCACGCACCAGGCGTTTCACGCTGTTGTACCGTCGGATTTTCTGTGGTTAAATAATAGTCAGGCAACCCAAGTACGTGGCTGAATTCGTGGCATATAGTACCGATACCAGTACGTGCTTTGTTGGAGTTTTTCAACTCGTTGGAACATGCATAGTTGTTCAGTGTTTTGCCATCGAGTTGAGGAAGGTAGTAATCGGTTGCAGAATTTGCGTAATATGTTTTTTGGTTATGATTTCCATAATACAAAGTGGCTTTTAGATCCCACGCGTGCGGCCATATTGTGGTGGATGGTCCGCCATCTGCTTGTCCAACGCCTGCATAAATGATATAAACAAAGTCTACAAAACCATCATTGTTGTTATCGTATTTAGTGAAGTCTGCACCCATTTTGTCCGCTCCTAAACATGCGTCCAAAACAAAGTCAAATACGTAACGATCATCTCCGTTATCAGAGTATGTATCGGTACCATAGTATGCCATGGTCTGTGGTAATTTAACGGGACCTACTACATCGAAATTAGGAATGTACTTGCCATTGGATTGGTCTGTGAAATATTGTTTGCATGAACCAGTAGCGCCATTATAGGTATAGTTGTCGCTATTGGCTAGCGAGTCGAACGCTAACTGCGTGTTGCTTGGTGCAAAACCTTGGTCTTTAAACTCCACAAGAATTAATAAGACATTGGGTGCTAAGTTGATTTCTGGAGCTTGTTGCATGTTTGGAGCATTTCGTCTCCTGGTCTCTGAGGGTACTCGTGGACGTGTTGGTTCTTTTAAATCTAATCCAGGTAGAGGCGGGATAGCCACTGTGTTCGTAGCGCATAGTATGCAGATGATGGCGATACTACATATGTGTAAAAAGCGATGTTCCATACCTTTTTTATATCTGTTATAATTCATTTCAGCTGCAAAGGTACGATTTTTTTTGCATGTTTACAAAAAAAACATACTTTTTTTCAAAAATATTTGGTCATGTCAAAAAAAAGCAGTACCTTTGCACCCGCTTTCGAAAAGCAATGGTCCGTTAGCTCAACTGAATAGAGTACCACACTACGGATGTGGGGGTTGCAGGTTTGAATCCTGCACGGATCACAAAAGCGACATCCAAGAAGATGTCGCTTTTATTATATATGTGTACTAATATAGCTGGAGTAGTAGTGGTTGAAGGCGATGACAATCCTTATCGCATCCAATGATGAATTTTGTAGTAACTTTCGTATGCATAGTCCCAAACAAAATTAATACCACAGCGATATTGCAATGTTAAGTCAGTACTTATTTCCTCTGCAAACTCTATATTTTCAGCATTTTTATGTAGAGCAGTAAGGTATTTGCTATAATCACGATATTTGCGATTATTAAGTTTGCCATTGAAACTATGCCACATTCTATTTATTCGGTTTTGAACACTCCACTGTAGGTGATGATTAGCAGCTAATACAGGATCTGTAAATCGCTTGCAATAAATAAACTGAAATACCTCTGCACTATCTACTCGCGTTGTTACGTAGTAATCGATCATTACTCGACTTTGTAATTCCTGATTAGTATAATACACTCTAGTTATAGGACTAGCTTGATAGATACTATCCTGCTCAAAACCTAAGTGGTTCAATGTGTCAATTAAAATCGACACATCGTTATTGTACATTGCGCTGCACATGGCAGAGTGTAATTGTTTGGTGGACTCTTCCACCGTGATGGATTGTAGGATTTGGTCAGGCTCGTTGGAATGATCACACGATGCGAAACTTACTACGATTGCTAACATGAGCAATGAAAAAAGAGTTTTCTTCATAACTTAATGACTTTAATCTTGTTGTTTGTTTGCAAAAGTAGTAAGTTTTATCTCATAGGCAATATGTGTTTTGTGAATTCGACTGCAAAGGTAGTGATTTACTTTGGTTTATGCAAATGAAGGAACGAAAAAAGTTTAATTTCTCTCCTGTACTTCGGAGATCGCGTTGAAAACGCTGTTATCTAGTATGCTTACCGCTATAGGCATTTTGCTTTTGCGGGTGATGATGCAAACATCTATAGGGTCGGTAATCAAAGACAAGTGTCTGCCACATTCTTTGCAAGTAAACAATCCTAAATTGCCAAAGAAGCCTCCTGCTCCTACAATACGGCTGGATAGGATGCCATGTGGATAGTGCTCGATTTTGACGATTTCATCGGCAGGGATGTTGATTCTCCATGCAAGGAGATGGATATTGATTTCCTCCTGTGTCACAGTTAGTTTACGTGGGATAATCACCATGCAACTAAGTAGGGCCACGACGAGCAGTATGAGGACGAACAGCAGATGAGGTTGTCGCAGTTGTAACCATTGATAGACTATGACACCTATTCCGACGAGTATGATGATGGAAGCTAATAGGGTTATCCATAGGATAGATTGGGATAGTGGAAGGAAATGGGTTGTTTTCATACGGCTTATTTTTTAGGGTTGGTATTATTGTTGTATAAATAGGTTAGCATATCATTCTGCAAGTGGTCATACAAATCGGCAGATGATACGCCTAATTTGTGCGCGATTCGTTGTTTGTAGTTGCGTATGCTCTTTTCGGAGTAGCAGATATGTTGCGCGATTTCGTCCAAGGTCAGGTGAGGGTAAACGAGGAGATAAGTGCAAAATTGTACCTCTCGTTCTGCCAGTTGTGTACGACTTTCGAATGAAGCAATCCAACTATTGAGTTGAGCGTCAATGTCTTGGAGCATGGAGCGATAGTTCGCCCATTTCTTCTCTGGGGTGGAGTGTTGCGTGCGGATAGTGGTTAGGCGCTTGTCTAATTCGTAGAGGTGTTGTTGTTTGAGGAGTGCCTTTTCTTGCTCTGCCATGCGCTGAGATAGTTCGTCAATCTTCTGATGGGCAGCCTGCATACGAATGGAACTTCGTTTGTGATACGAGAAAGCAGCGATGATGACAATCGCCACGCCCAATAACATGCTGAGCATGTTGAGGATTTCCGCTACTGGTATGTTAAGCACTTGCATTTCCATTTCGTTTGCAAAGGTAGTGCTTTTTTGGTAAATATGCAAGCCTTATGTGCATTTGCACACGCGGTTGAGGTACTTGTGCATGAAAATCAGCGGATTAGGTCGCGGATTGTACACGGAAGAGATAAAGGGAATAAACCACCTGCATTTTGTATACCTTTAGTATACCTTTGGTATAGGATTGAGTGACTTGCTAGTTTTGGGACCACCATAGGAGATCTCTGGGACATCTCTGGGCCTTCTGTGGCTTTCTATAAACGTGTCTCTATAATAATGCTGCAAAAATCTTCGGCATTATCGTCGTTTTGTGCCGAAAAATCGCTTGCGATTAATCGTTCGAGCCCATTGGGCGAAATAAGACGATCGTATATTTTGCTATAAAAAGACACTTAAAGCAAGCGGAAGGTGTTGATTATCAACGCCCGCCGTTTGAGCGATTTATTTTGTACTTTTTTCTTATCGTCGAAGATTGTGTCGAATATATTTGATATGGATGTGCGAATCATTGTATTTTTTGTAATAGTTCGGTGGTAGGCATCTCCATGCGGTTGAAGGCGAACCATTTCTTGCCGAGGTCTTTGATGCTGGCACCAAGGTGATAGACAGTATCGTCGATGCAGAGGAATCGGTCGTGAGAGCGGTCGAACTCTATGACACTTATTGGAGGATATTGCGCATTGTGTTTTTGGATATCCAGTTGCAGTTGTGCGGATGGTTTCTTGGTATAGATGGTAGCAGTTACCTTGTCTGCTCGTTTGGCGAGCATGGTGAGCACGCTATCATCAATATAGTTGTCAATGAGGATAAGGCGTGTGGTAGCTTCGCGTATACGGTCGTTGATGAAAGTGTAGGCATCAAAGATTTGACCGTCGTAGAAGATACCTTGGTGGGGAGGTAGGCTTGTGCGAACGAAGAAGTCGATTTTTTGTTCTACATTTTCAATGCGTTGTTCATGTGCACGTAAGCGTTTGTCGAAGTATTCTTCTACATATACAATTCGCTGATTAACTGCATAACCACGAAGCATATAGTCTTTTAGTACTTCAGAAGCCCAAATACGAAATGCAGTGCCTTGTTGAGATTTTACACGGTATCCTACTGAAATGATTACATTTAAGTTGTAGAACTCCACATCACGAATAACTTGTCTATTTCCTTCTGTTTGAACTGTTGCATTTTTTGCAACACTTCCCTCGTAAGTCAACTCTCTCTCTTGAAAGATAGCCTTGATATGTCGTGAAATAACGGATTTGTCTCGTCCGAATAAACTCGCCATTTGATTTAAAGTTAGCCACACCGTTTCATTTTCTAGTTTTACATCCAAAGACATTTGTTCATTTGGTTGGTACAATACAATTTCGTTTGCCATAATTTTGCATTTTTTTGTTTCACGCTGCAAAGGTACTACATCAAACTGCTAAAACTTGTCAGCATCTCAAAGAAAATTACAAAAAAGTGCACTTTTTTAATTTTGGAATAGGAAGTTAGTTCTAAAATGGAACGAACTGAGGAAGTGGTCGCAATTGCGACTAGTCATAGAGTGTTGGAAACTATGTCATCGCAATTTGCGATAACATTCCCAAGGGAACCAGTCACAAACTGTGACCAGTTTATCAGTTCAAGTAGTCCTTGATAACTGTCGCAATTTGCGACAAACTAGTGCTTATGTTTTATGCAGATTTTGCATATTACTTTGATTGGCAGTTCATTTTCTGGTTCTACGATATCATCCTAAATTATGTCCCTTGAAAATTGGGGAAGAAATTCCTTGTCAAAGAAACTGCAACTAATTCTTTTTGGCGTTGTAGGACTCAATGGTCTTGACTTGGATGATGATTGCGGTATCTCCTTGGGTGAGGGACTCGCTTTCGGTAGTGATAGTACGGGTTACATTACACGAGGTAAGTCCCAGAGCCATCGCAATAGATGTAGCAATAGCTAATGCAAGGTACTTGATTGCCTTGACAAGGCGTTGTTTTTGTGTGTCAGTTAGTGGTTTCATGTTTCTGTGGTTTTGTGCCCTTTGGGCGGTTATGTCACTTTGTGAGGTTGTGTGCGCTTTCGCAGGTGTTGTTCTCTGCGGCGAGGTATGTGCCTCGCCAGCAGAAAACATCAGTGGTTATTACTTGCCTTCGATTTCATCACGCATGAGGTTCCAGACATATTGGTACAGGGTCTTGTACTTGGTTTGCATGCGGAAGCCAACTTGATCCATTGCGATGTGGTTTGGATCCATCAAGCGGTCGCGAGTGGCTGCGCATATTTGGGTGAACAGGTCACGCCATGCTCGTTCTGATGCAGAAACTGGAGTGGTGCGGTCGCCATGTACGGAGGTGTACTTGCGGTCGGAACGCTTGCGGTAGTTGTAGCAAGTACGGTACTTTTTAGAGATTTTGCCTGAAAGGTGATGGATAGGGTCTTCGTAAGCAACTTGTGCCATATGTGTTCGGCAATCGAACACCGAGTATAATTTTAAGACAATTGATGTCAATTAGGATGTCAATTATTGTCAATTCAATGATTATCTTTTGTTTCTGCCCAAATGAATGCAATGCGTTGCATTAGTGGGCAGAACAAAATGATTGTTTATACTCGGCGTTCGAGATCCTCTATGCCGTGAGAGGGGTTAAAGGTTGATAATTGAGATTAAAGGCAAATGATTGGGGTTAGGATTTGAGTTTTGCATGCTCTTTTGCCAGGACATAGCCGTAGAGAGATTTGTACTTGGTTTGTGCCTCAAACTCTGCTTCGTAGGTAGCACGAGTGGTTGGGTTTGCCAAAGCAGTCTTGGTTGCAGCAGCTGCTTGACGGAACAAATCTTGGCGATTCAACTCTGCTTGCGAGTAAGGTTTGGTACGGGGATTGCAGATTTGTGAGGTGAAGGTTTCGCCGTACATCTGTTTGAAGATGATGTCAGAGTGTTTGCAGATTTTGCCACGGAATTGGCGGAATGGTGCTTCTAATTTAATTTTAGACATAAGCTTGTAGTTTAAAAAGTTAATAAATAAGGTTAGTTAATAGTTTGAAGTGTGCATGTCCAGCAATGATTGAAGGTGAGCGATTGGGCGAGGGTTTGGCGGATGATGTCGCATGCCTCGTCGGGAAGGAAGAGTTGAGGGTCAAGAGGAATGACCTTGACTGTGAGGGTGGTGCCCTCGGTGGTGAACTCAGGATTGAGGGTTTCCAGATGAAAGAGGACTGCCTCTTTTGCTTGGAGCATCTCTTCTGCACTTTGGCAGGGAATGGTGATGAGAACGAAATGTTTGGGTTTCATAACAATACAATATTTAGATATTTAAAAACAACTTAAACAACTTCCTCGAGCGGCGAGGGAATTTGTTGTAAAGACAATTCAGGTCAATTGGGTTGTCAATTAATGTCAATTCGAGGATGATTTTTTTGTAACAAAAATACGCTTCACTTTGTTCGCTACAAAAATAAATAAAAATCTAGAACTATCTTT
>JAZOVR010000100.1:0-2679 GCA_045658785.1 Paludibacteraceae bacterium
GACAGCCATCGCACAGAGTGGCAGAGTATCGTCGTGATTTAGGCAAACGCTCTCAACAGCAAATAGACTTTGAGGGTGAAACAGGCTTCCGCAACCATCATATAGAGTTAGACGGGAGAGCATTGCTCAAAAACATCAATGCCATACAAAACTTGTATGATATAACTCCGTCTGCTACACTTTCCAAAGGTGTAGGTGCGGTAAACCTCGATATTGAGATGGAGACGGGTACAGGTAAGACATATGTCTATATCAAGACAATGTTTGAGCTGAATAAGCAGTATGGTTGGAGTAAGTTCATCATCGTAGTGCCAAGTATTGCCATTCGTGAGGGCGTAGCCAAGAGTTTCAAGATGTTGGAAGAGCACTTTATGGAATATTATGGTAAAAAGGCTCGTTGGTTTATCTATAATAGCAGCAACCTGCAACAGCTCGATAGTTTCTCATCCGATTTGGGATTGAGCGTAATGATTATCAATACTCAAGCCTTTGCCGCCTCAATGAAGGAGGGTGGCAAGAGCAAGGAGAGCCGTATCATTTATTCCAAGCGTGATGAGTTTGGCAGTCGCCGACCGATTGATGTAATTGCTGCCAATCATCCAATTATCATTATGGACGAGCCACAGAAGATGGAGGGTGATGCCACACAAGCAGGTATCAAGCGATTCAATCCATTGTTTGTCCTTAACTACTCAGCGACTCACAAGACCAAGCACGATACCATTTATGCGTTGGATGCACTTGATGCCTATCGTCAGAAGTTGGTGAAGCGTATCCACGTGAAGGGCTTTGAGGTGAAGAACTTGCGAGGCACAAGCAGTTATCTCTATTTGGATAACATAGTTCTCTCGCCCAAGCAACCACCAATGGCTCGCATAGAGATAGAAACTAAGACTGCATCAGGCACTATCGATCGGAAGATAAAGACCTTTGGTGTAGGCGACAGCCTGCGTGAAGAGTCGGGATTGGCACAATACCACGGCTTTACTGTTTCAGAAATAAATGTGAATGGTTATGTAACTTTGTTAAATGGTACCACCATACGCCGAGGCGAAGTAATTGGCGATACCAACGAACTGAATATGCAGCGTGTGCAGATACGCGAAACCATTATGTCGCACTTCGAGAAAGAACGCCAACTATTCAAGCGTGGTATCAAATGCCTATCGCTGTTCTTCATTGACGAAGTGGCGAAGTACAAAAGTTACGATGAAGAAGGCAACGAGGTAAAAGGAGTGTTCCAAAAGATGTTTGAGGAGGAGTATTCTCGTCTTGTAAGTAACGAGTTCCATATTTGGGATGAGGACTACAACGAATACCTTCGCCGATTCTATCCGCAAGATGTACATCGTGGTTACTTCTCCATAGACAAGAAAACAAACCGAATCATTGACGGAAAAGTCGAAAAGAAAACGGGGCTATCCGATGATATTTCGGCTTACGAACTTATCTTGAAGAACAAGGAGCGCTTATTGAGTTTTGAGGAGCCTACTCGCTTCATATTCTCTCACTCTGCATTGCGTGAGGGTTGGGATAATCCGAATGTATTTCAAATCTGTACACTTCGCCATAGCAATTCCACCACCGCCAAACGCCAAGAGGTAGGTCGTGGCTTGCGAATCTGTGTGGATAAGCACGGTACACGCATGGATGCTGAGCTATTAGGTGAAGATGTACACGAAGTAAACAAACTGACGGTGATAGCCAATGAAAGCTATGCAGACTTTACTACCGCCTTGCAGCGTGAAACTCGCGATGTACTTCGTGAACGTGCTGCCAAAGCAACCGTTACCTATTTTACAGGCAAACAAATCAAACTAGGAGAAGAGGTACACACCATCAGCGAAACCGAAGCAAGCCGCATCATCATCTACTTGGAAGACAACGGCTATATTGACGATCAAAAGAATATCACTCCAGAATATCGTGAAGCGGTGTCCAATGGTACAGTTGCTCCATTACCACAAAAACTACAGCCGATAGCAGAGGGTGTTACTCGATTGATTAACTCTATCTTTGATCCGAAGGCATTGGACGATATGGTGGTTGAGGAAAAGACTACTACACCCGATAATAAGCTGAATGAAAATTTCAATAAAGCAGAGTTCCAAGCCTTATGGAATGAAATTAACCATCAATATGTCTATCAGGTAAGTTACGATAGCAATGAACTTATTGACAAGGCAATTCTATACATCAACAAAGATTTGGAGGTTAAACAGCTTCGCTATGTGATGGTAGAGGGAACACAGGATGAAAGCCAAGTAACTGAATTTGGCGATACCCGTTCACAATCTCGTGAGCTTACTGATGTATGTACTTCGACTGTCAAATACGACCTTGTTGGCGATATTGCCAAAGGTGCAAACCTCACTCGCCGCACCGTAGTGAAGATACTGCAAGGTATAAAGCAAAGTAAACTCTACTTGTTTAAGAACAATCCGGAAGAGTTTATCCGTAAGGTGATAAGCATTATCAAAGAACAGAAATCAACGATGATTGTAGAGGCTATCCACTACAACATTACCGAGGGTAAATACGATAGCGACATTTTCACAGTCAAAAGTAAAATGGATTTTGATCGAGCCTATGAAGCCCAAAAACATATCACCGATTATGTATTCAGCGACAGCAAGGGCGAACGCCAATTTGCACACGACCTTGACGAAGCCAACGAAG
>JAZOVR010000101.1:0-34854 GCA_045658785.1 Paludibacteraceae bacterium
AAAAATGCAAATTATCGCAAAAAGTGCATTTTTTTAGTGCAGAATAGAAATGTGTGACCTCCTTGGTATGGAAGTTGATGAGACATACAAGGGCGTTGTTATCAAGAACGGTCAAAAGTATATCCAATAATGTCTCAATGAGAATAATCCGAAATCGTAAGATAAAAGGATAAATCAAACAAAACGCGACTCCATCGGGGTCGCGTTTTTTGTTTGCATATGTTTTGCATCTTTGGGTGTTCTGTATAGGTAACGAATAGTGCGGTTATTGTCCGGTTATTGTCCGGTTATTGTGCGGTGCGAGTTGGGAGTTTTGTGGGCTCTTCGACAATGTTGTTGAAAACAAGAAGAATTATTTATAAAAAACAACTTAAACAACTTCCGCGGCAATCAACTCCCTGCCGCGGCAAGGAGAACAAGGCATGGTGTTAAATATCAATCATACAACAGGGTATAGATCTTTTCTGGGGCGAAGACTTCGTTGGCGACGTCTTGGAGTTGGGTGGGGGTGATCTCTTTCACTTTGGCGAAAGTCTCTTGCCATGCTGGGGCATGGTGGTGATAGAGCATTTGCTTGGCCATTGCCAGCGCATTATTCTCTTGATTCTCAGCCGAAATAGCCATCTGTCCCTCCAATTGGCGCAAAGCGCGCTGGAGTTGGGAAGTAGTTAGAGTAGTGTCGCGCAGCTGCTTGAGCTCTTTGTGGCAGAGTTCCAGACATTGGTCTTTGTGTTGCGGCTCACAAGCGAGGTAGATATTCCAGTAGCCCGTATCGCTGAGGGGTACAGCTTGCGAGTCGATGTTATAGACTAGACCATGTTTTTCGCGCAGACTGAGGTATAGACGGCTGGACATGCTGCCTCCGCCTAAGATGTTGTTCAAGAGGTACATGGTCAGTTGCTTGGGGTGACCGATAGGGTAGGCATGCGAACCGAGCATGACGTGGGTTTGGTGGGTGTGGCGGCGGTAGGAGCGGGTGAGGGACGCTTCGCTATGGGATATATGTGAGGAGGCGATAGAAAGGCTAGAAGCACTAGATATACTAGATATACTAGATATACTAGAAGAACTAGAAGTACTAGATATACTAGTGATTTCTCCTAATTCTTTTTCGGCGGCGGAGATGACTTGTTGGGTGGTGACGTTGCCCAGTACGAAGAGCACCATTCGCTCGGGGCGGTAGTGCTGCTGCATCCAACGGAGGGCGATATCGGGCGACTTGGAGATACGGCGGAGAGTTCGCTTGGTGCCAAGGATTGGCATTGCTAGGGAACTGCCCTCGAAAATCATGTTCTCGAAGTCGTCGTAGATGAGTTCGCTGGGCGAATCGTTGTAACTCTCAATCTCGTCGAGGATAACGGTGACTTCCTTGTCGGTTTCCCGTTTGCTGAAGGTGGGTCGGAGCACCATTTCTGCGAGCAGGTGGAGGGTAGTGCGGAAGTGGTTGCGGAGGGTGGCTGCGTAGAAGGTGGTCTCTTCTTTGGTGGTATAGGCGTTGATTTCGCCGCCAATGCCCTCGATATGATTGATGATCTGGCGGGCGGTGTAATGCTCGGTACCTTTGAAGACGCAATGCTCGATGTAGTGCGCCATGCCGTTCTCGTTGGGGAGTTCGTGGCGAGTGCCTGCGCCGACCATTATTCCTACATAAACGACAGGAGAAGTGGTCTTACGGTGGACAATTTGCACGCCGTTGGGGAGGTTATGATAAAAAGTATCGTTCATATTTGGTTAATTTATTGTTTATGCGGGCTTTCGCCCTCGCATAAAGCGACGTTGTTGTACTTTCGAGGACACCGACCTCGCTACGCTCGCCCACCTCGAAGCTACAGTCGCTTTATGCAGCCCATATGCTCGCCTTTTTGCCCAAAAGTAAACTTTTTTCCAAAAATTCTTGCATATGTGCATTTTTTGTTGTACCTTTGTACCCGATTTCTGCGGCATTGGCGGAATTGGTAGACGCGCTAGACTTAGGATCTAGTTTCGAGAGGAGTGAAGGTTCGAGTCCTTTATGCCGCACAACGGGTTGCAAAACCCGTTTTTTGTATCAAAATACAGATCAATAACAAATATTAATTATTAACTACTAATTGTTGGATATATTATGCGTAAGTTATTTCTTTTTGCTGTTTTAACCGTGATGGCTGGTGCGATGACGGGTTGCTTGGAATATACGGAGCCACAATATAGTCCTGAGATTGCTACGTCTGCTTTCTTTGTGAACCCTGTTTTTGCAGGTGACTCGATTGTAGGTGCTAAAGACACATTGAGTTTGTTTTATGATTCTCAAGACGATTCGTATGAGTTGGATACAGTGTATGTGGGTGATACTGTGGTATTTGCAAGTGAATATTACACTGTGAATAGCAACCTGATGACTATCGAAATAAAATGGGATAGCACTCGTATGCATCTTTGGTATCCAATCTACGAGGATGTCTCCAAAGCCTTAACACCAGACTCGAAGGTTAGCGAAGGACGTTTGTGCTTCTATTCTGGCTACAACCGTGTGGCGTTTCCAGTTTCTTTCTCTCCTCTCGAAAAAGGAGGTATGACCCTGAAACTGTCTGTAGAGAGCGATTCGGAGTTCCCCATATCTTCGGTATTGTTCTATATCCCTGTGCAAGAGCAAGTTACGGATAGCGTAGCGGCAAACTAAACTTGGTGTTTAGCTTCTTGCCAAAGCTCTTCCATCTCGTCTAAGGTCATCTCTTTCAGGGATTGACCTTTTTCTTTTGCTTTTTGTTCAATGTAGTTGAAGCGTTTGATAAACTTAGCATTGGTCTTCTCTAGTGCGTTGTCGGGGCGGACGTTGTAGAGGCGCGCAGCATTGACGAGCGCGAAGAAAAGGTCGCCCATCTCTTCGGTGGCTTTCTCTTCGTCCATATTCTCGACTTCTGCCTCAAACTCAGCTATTTCCTCTTTGACTTTTGCCCAGACATCTTCGCGCTTTTCCCAGTCGAAGCCGACATTGGCTACTTTGTCCTGTATGCGGTATGCTTTGACTAAAGCAGGGAGTGCATCAGGTATGCCCGCGAGGACGGTTTTGTTGCCGCCCTTCTCTTTGAGTTTGACTTGCTCCCACATCTCGCAGACCTCTTTTGCGTTGTTGGCAGCGAACTCTCCATAGACGTGTGGGTGGCGGAAGATGAGTTTGTCGCAGATTTTGTTGCAGACATCTGCCATGTCGAATGCGCCTAGCTCGCTACCGATCTTGGCGTAGAAGACGACATGGAGGAGTACATCGCCGAGCTCTTTGCTGATTTCTGTCATGTCGTTTTGGAGCAGGGCAGTAGCAAGCTCGTAGGTCTCCTCTATGGTGTTCTGACGGAGGGATTCGAAGGTTTGTTTTCTATCCCAAGGACATTTCTCTCGGAGTTCGTCCATCACCGTCAAAAGGCGGTCAAAAGCTTTTAATTGTTCTTCTCTTGTATGCATAGTTGTTCAAAATTGTTCTTCTCTCGCTATCGCTCAAACGATTATTGCTGCGCAATTTTCAAAGTGGTATTTCCGTGGTTATCCATCTGGGCATAGGTGAATTGTTGCCAGCAGTCGCCGAGGATGATGATTCGGCTGTTGCGGCTGAGCATCAAGTCGAGTTCGATGTGGCGATGCCCGAAGATGTAGAAGTCGTGGTGATTGCCCAATTGCTCTTGCTCTTTGGCGAAAAGCACAAGCTCCTCTTTGTCCTCTCCTTTGTATGGGCAGGGGTTTGCCAACTCTTTGAGGCGGCTATTTTTTGCCCAATTGTATCCAAATGCGTTGCCCCAAGTAGGTGGCACAAGGCGGAAAAGGAATTGAAGGAAGGGGTTGTGGAATACCTTGCGCAGGAAGATGAAGTGCTTGATTTTCTTTTGAATACCCTTGGGCAGAAGTTGCAAATAGTTGCTGGGTACCAGTCCGTCGCCGTGAGCCAGAAAGAGACGTTTCCCGTTGATGGTGATAGTTGTCGGCTTGCGATGGACTTGTACGCCCGTTTGTTGGGCGAGCCAACCGAAAGTCCAAATGTCGTGGTTACCGATGAAAAAGTGGATTTGTATTCCCTTGGTTGTGAGAGACTTGAGCGTGCTGATGATTGGGCAGTATTGCTCCTTGCTTCTGTCGCGCCAGAAGTACTCGCACCAGAAATCGAAGAAATCTCCGAGCAGATATATGGCAGTCGCATCCTTCGCCATGTCGTTGAGCATGGTGATGATGGTCTGCTGATGGGCACTAAAATCTGATATTGCCCTTGAACCCAAATGTGCGTCACTCAGAAAATATACCATGTTTATAGACCGCTTCGCTGTTAGAAGTTAAACCATTGCATTGTTAGACCGCTTCGCTGTTAGATTAGAGGAATCCGAGTTCGAGTTTGGCCTCTTCGGACATCATGTCTTTGTTCCACTCGGGTTCGAAGACGATGTTGACGTTAACTTCGTTGATGCCATCTACAGAACCCACTTTCTGCTTGACATCCTCCACAAGGAAGTCTGCCGCTGGGCAGTTGGGTGCGGTGAGGGTCATGTCGATATTGCAAATACCATCCCCTGGTAGATCAATGCGGTAGATTAGTCCGAGTTCGTATATGTTGACAGGTATCTCTGGGTCATAAACCGTTTTTATCATTCGTAAGATTTGCTCCTCTAGTTGCAAAAATTCATTCATATCGTATCCGTTCACTAATTATGGTGCAAAGGTACGAAAAATTTGCGATATATGCAAATTTTTGGTTTAGTGTTTAGACAACAGAATCAACATCGGGCGAAGTGTTCTATTTCTCTCGGTGATCTTACGGTAATGATACGGCGAAGTTCCTATGAGGTCACGATGAAGTCACGATGAAGTCACGATGAAGTTCCTATGTGGATAGGGGGCAAATGGCGGGTTAGTGGACGGCTAAAGGCCAATTATTAGGAGGACGCTGCGCTACAAGACGGCGAAGAGCGCCTATAGATAAAAGAGGAAACACGAAAAAGAATAATTTGCCCCACTTTTCCCCACTAAAGTTAATAAACGACATATCTAACTGAATTTCATGTAATTAAGTAGTTGATAACTTTTCTAATAACATGCTCAAAAGCATATTGAAAAATTTTTTGTGGGGAAATGTGGGGAATATGAAAAATTTTTTGTAACTTTGCAGCGGAATTTGAAAAAAAGACCGCCTAAAGGCTGTCGGAAGTCGGACCACTACGTTGTTAGACCGCCTTCGGCTGTTAGAAAATAAAATTGAGAATTATGAACACATTTATTGGAAATATCGAGGCGCGTTTGGACGGCAAGGGTCGCGTGTTTATTCCTGCAAGTTACAGAAAAATACTTACAGAGATGGGTTCGACGCATATTGTAATGCGACGAGATACTGATAATGAGTGTGTTATCTTCTATCCTGAGCATGTGTGGCATAAGAAAGTGAGTGAGCTACGCGAGGCGTTGGACGAGTGGGATCCTGAGGATCAGATGATATTGATGCAGTTTATGTCGGAGGCAGAGATGCTGGATATGGATAGCCAAGGACGTGTGCTACTGCAGAAGAGAACGTTGGAAATGATAGGTGCTCAAAAAGCACCCCAAAAATCGACAGATTTTTCGGGGACTCAGCAAGATATATTGTTTGTTGGTATGTTGGACCGCTTTGCGATATGGAACCCAAGTGTGTTCGCAGAGAAACAAATGCCACAAAAAGACTTGGCAGAGCGCATACGCATACGCATGAAATCCCAGCCTAAACTATAAATTAAACCTAACTAACTATGAATGAGATTTATCACATTCCCGCAATGCTGAGAGAGACAATCCAAGGGTTGAATATTCAACCCGATGGGTTGTATGTGGATGTTACCTTCGGCGGAGGTGGACATTCGCGGGCAATTTTAGACCAACTTAGCGAACAAGGCAAGTTGTATTCTTTTGATCAGGATTTGGACACATTGCAAAATGTAATGCACCAAGACAACTGGCAGTTTGTGCACAGCAACTTCCGTTATTTGCGCAACTTCATGGATTATTATGGAGTGGAGCAGATAGATGGATTGTTGGGTGATTTGGGTGTGTCGTTTCATCATTTTGATTGTCCAGAGCGAGGATTTAGTTTTCGATTCTCGGCACCGTTGGATATGCGAATGAATCAGTCGGGTGGCAGAACGGCAGCGGATATTTTGAATAGTTATAGCGAAGAAGACCTCGCGCGCGTACTATATATATATGGTGAGATGAATAACTCGCGTCAAATAGCGAAGAAAATTGTAAAGGCACGAGGTCAGAAGGCAATAGAAAGAACGGAGGAACTGGTAGCGGTGGTAATCGGGAAGACCCCCTCGTTCCCCCTTCCAGGGGGAAGAGATGGGCAGGAGTTGGATATTCCTGCTGGGGCGAAGAAGGAGTTGGCAAAATTGTTTCAGGCACTGCGTATTGAGGTGAATGATGAGATGGGGGCTTTGCGTGAGATGTTGCTGGCAGCCAAGGATTTGCTGAAGCCAGGTGGTAGGATAGCAATCTTAACCTATCATTCGTTGGAAGATAGAATGGTGAAGAATTTCTTACGTTCGGGCAACCTGGAAGGAAAGATAGAAAAGGATTTTTACGGAAACATCTTGAGCCCGTTTAAGGTGATAGAGAAAGGCCTGACAGCAAGTGCGGAGGAAGTAGAAAGAAATCCTAGAGCGAGAAGTGCGAAACTGAGAGTAGCAGAAAAAATATAAAAAACTAAAACTATATCAACTATGAAATGTTCGTTACAAGATGTTTTTAGTGGTGCGGTGTTGACCAATGGTTGGCTTCGTAATCAGTATAAGTTAATTTTGTTGGTCTGTGGCTTGATATTTTGCTATATCTATTGTGGTTATCAGTCTCAAGTTCAGCAGAAGGAGTTGAGCGATTTGCAGAAGGAATTGCAGGATGTGCAATTGGTACACCTGACAGTGAGTGCAGAATTGATGAACAAGACTCGTCAGTCGTCTATAGCATCTATGTTGCAGGATAGAGGCAGCAAGGTGAAAGAAAGTAGCAAACCAGCGATACGAATACAATGAGTGAGAATGTAAGACATACAATATTGCGCTTTGCATTGGTGTTTATATCCATTGCACTATTGTTTGTTGTGGTGCTGTTTCGTGTGATAAAATTGCAAACGGTAGAGCGTGATAAATGGTTGGGTTTAGTGGAGAAACGCGAAGATAACCAGCGAACTAAACGAGCTATTCGTGGTAATATCTATGATTGTGAAGGGCGCCTGTTGGCGAGTAGCGTACCACAGTATAATATTTATATGGATACTCGTGTAGAGGCGTTGCACATGAATGGCGGAGAGTTATTTTGGTCGCATGTGGATAGTATAGCGGACGGGTTGAGTAGGATTGTCGGTGATCAAACGAAAGATGAGTATCGTGTACGTATGATTACTTCTTATCGCAGCAATAAAGGTAAAGGAGCTTTGGTGCGGTTGAGTAAAGAGCGAATATCGTACACTCAATTAAAGCAAATAAAGCAGTTGCCATTGATTCGTCGGGGAGTGTATAAGAGTGGTTTTTCGGCGGAGAATTTAAATCAGCGTGTAAAACCATTTAATAGTCTGAACAGCAGAACTATAGGTACAATATCGGTGAAAGATGGCGAAGCTAAAACAGGCATTGAGAAACGCTATGATGCTTATTTGCGTGGTGAAGATGGCGTGGAAGTGCGTGAACGTGTAGCAGGTACATGGCAATATGTGTCCAAAGTGGAGGCAGAAAATGGTTGTGATGTGCATACTACACTGGATGCTAATATAGGTGATATCTGTGAGTCGGCATTGCGCAGAAAGTTGGAGGCATTGCAAGCAGAGTGGGGGTGTGTGGTGCTGATGGAGGTGAAAACAGGAGAGATAAAAGCGATGTGCAATCTTAAGCGAGTGGGAGAGAGTTATGATGAGGTGGCTAACTATGCAGTAACCCGTATGGAGCCTGGTTCAACATTCAAGACCATTTCACTGATGGCGGCGTTGGATGATGGCAAGATAAGCATGGGAGATTCGATAGAGGTAGATAGTCTAGGTTGGTGGTATTATGGTGCAAAACACACAGATGCCCATCCGAGAAATACAAGATATAGTATTCGTCAGTCGTTGGCAGTGAGTAGCAATATTGCGTTGGCGAAGATAGTTACAGAGGGGTATGGTGGTAGCGCGAAAAAGTTTGTTAAGAAATTGAAAAACATGGGTTTGTGTGATAGTGTGGATTATACTATCCCAGGCGCACAGCAAGCGTTGATAGTGGTTCCGAATGATACAGTGACTATCTCGAAGATGGCTTATGGCTATTCGGTGGAGTTGAGTCCGCTGCAAATACTGATGTTCTACAATGGTATTGCTAATGATGGAAAGATGATAACTCCTCTGTTAGTCAAAGAGATACGTAAGAATGGAAAGACGATAGAAGATTTCGAAAGTAGTGTGGTGAAAACCAGTTTGTGTGATGCAAGAACTCTACAGGGGATTCGTGATTGCTTGCATGATGTAGTCTGGGATGACGAGTATGGTACCGCTTCTATTTCGCCATGGAAAAAACGCAAAGCTAAGAGCGATTTAGTGGCTATCGCGGGTAAGACGGGGACGGCGCAAATTTTAGGGAAAGGCTATAGCAATCGCCGTCACCGCATGTCGTTTGTAGGGTATTTCCCAGAAAATAATCCAGAATATTCCTGTATTTGTGTGATCCATGCTCCACAAGGAGCCTATGATTCGGGTATGGATTGTGGTGGCGTGGTGCGACATATTGCAGAGAAGACAATGGCATATGCGGGGGAATATGTGATTGATGACGGCAAGTTGGTGATGAAACTGAAAGAATAGCGTTTTATGTTTAGTGGACGGCGCGATGCGCCTATTGTTTAGTGCTTAGAGATATGAAACTACAGGAACTTATAAAAGCGATTGAAGTGTTGCGAGTAGTGGGCGACACCAATGTGGAAGTAACTGATATTCAGTTTGATTCCCGTTATGTAGGAGAAGGATGCTTGTTTGTTGCACAAGTGGGCACCGCTGCAGATGGTCATGCTTATATCGAGCAATGTGTGGCGAAAGGTGCGGTAGCTGTGGTGCTTGAGAAAGAGGAATATATCAAAGAGGATGGTGTATGTTATATTCTGGTGAAGAATAGCGACGAGGCTCTGGGCAAGATAGCACACTATTGGCATGGAGAGCCAAGTAAGCACCTGAAGTTGGTGGGTGTGACGGGTACGAACGGCAAGACCACTACTGCGACCTTGCTTTATAAACTCTTCAGGGCTTTGGGTTACAAGGCTGGCTTACTCTCTACGGTGGTGAACTATGTGGATGACGAGGCAGTGGCTGCCACCCATACAACACCTAATGCATTGGAATTGAATGCTTTGCTTGCTAAAATGGTGGCTGTGGGTTGTACGCACGCGTTTATGGAAGTCAGTAGCCACGCCATCGCGCAAGAACGTATTGCAGGTTTGGAGTATGTGGGAGCATTATTCTCCAATTTGACACGTGACCATCTAGATTATCACAAAACCTTTGATAATTACCGCGATACGAAGAAGATTTTGTTTGATCGCTTGGCTAAAGGAGCATTCGCAATTACGAATATAGACGACCGCAATGGTTTGGTAATGACGCAAAACTGCCGCGCGCGTGTACTGACCTATTCTACACGCAGCATGGCAGATTTTCGTGGAAAAATTCTGGAAGAGGGCTTTGACGGCATGCTGCTACGTGTGCAAAGTACATTGGGTGCGGTGAACACCGAAGTGTTTGTGCCGCTAGTGGGACGATTCAACGTGAGCAATCTGCTCTTGATTTACGGCGCAGCAGTAGCATTGGGCGAAGATGCAATGGAGGTATTGCGTATCTTGAGTGGCTTGCAACCTGTGAATGGAAGGTTCGAGACAATCCATTCACCTAAGGGTTGGACAGCGGTGATTGATTATGCGCACACCCCTGATGCGGTGGAGAATGTGCTGAAGACGATCAATGAGATTGTGGCTGCCAATGCGGGCAAACGTACCGAACCTGCCCAGGTGATAACGGTGGTTGGTTGCGGTGGCAATCGCGATAAAGGCAAACGTCCGATTATGGCGAAAAGTGCCTATCAAATGAGTACGCAGTTGATATTGACTTCGGATAATCCCCGCGATGAGGAACCTGCTGATATCCTGAAAGATATGGCCGCGGGGCTGACCAACGAGGAGTTGCGCCATACGCTAATCATTGAGGACCGTGAGTCGGCTATCAAGACGGCTTGTACTTTAGCGCGTCAAGGCGATGTGATACTCGTGGCAGGAAAGGGACACGAAGATTATCAAATAATTAAGGGTGTGAAGCATCACTTTGATGACCACGAAGTGGTGAAGGGGTGTTTATAGTTTAGAGTTTAAAGGCAAGAATTATGTTATACGAATTGTTTAATTTCTTAGGTGATGTGCCTGGTGCACGATTGATGACCTATATCTCATTTCGCGCCATTGTGGCAGGCGTGATGGGCTTGTGTATTAGTATTTGGGTAGGTAGATGGTTTATTGACCTGCTCAAACGCAAAAACATCTCTGAGACACAACGCGATGAGAAGATTGACCCCTTCAACGTAGCTAAGAAGGGTGTGCCTACGATGGGGGGCGTGGTGATTATTGCTGCGATGCTGATTCCAACGCTCTTGATGGGCAAATTGAGCAATGTATATCTGATTCTGATGCTTATCACTACGCTTATCTTGGGTGCTTTGGGCTTCGCAGATGACTATATCAAGACCTTCCGTGGTAACAAAGATGGATTGAACGGTTGGATTAAGATTGCAGGACAAATCACCTTGGGATTGATTGTAGGATTAACTCTTCGTTATAGTCCAGAAGCCACTATGCACGAGCGAGTTACATCGCATATAGAGAATAATATCACAATATTTGAAAAATCGCCAGAGGTTAAATCAACTCGAACTACTATCCCGTTTGTCAAGGAGCACAACTTCAACTATGCGGATATGTTCTCTTTTCTAGGAGAGACCAACAAATACAAAGCGGGATGGATATTCTTTGTGATTCTTACTATTCTTGTGGTGGCGGCGGTGAGCAATGGTGCTAATCTCAATGATGGTATGGATGGTATGTGTGCGGGCAACTCTGCAATAATCGGTGTGGCATTGATTGTGCTGGCGTATATCAGCGGCAACGTGGTCTTCTCTGACTATTTCGATGTGATGTATATCCCTGGTAGCGAGGAACTTGTAGTGTTTATGGCATCATTTGTGGGTGCGCTGATTGGTTTCTTGTGGTGGAACGGTTTCCCAGCGCAAGTGTTCATGGGCGATACGGGGAGTTTGACTATTGGTGGCATCATCGGTGTGTGTGCTGTGATTATCCACAAGGAGCTGCTATTGCCTATCCTGTGCGGTATCTTCTTGATGGAGAGTGTGAGCGTGATTTTGCAGACACAAGTATATAAGTTTGCTAAGAAAAAAGGTACGCGCGTGCGCGTGTGGAAACGCACGCCGCTTCATGACCACTATCGTACCTCTATGGAACAAGTACTCCGCAACGATCCTACTTGCAAGGTATTCTTTCAAGGAAAAGGTCCGTTGCTTCACGAGAGCAAGATTGTGCTACGATTCTGCATTGTGACTCTCATCTTAGCTGCATTGGCTATCTTAACATTAAAAATACGTTAACTATGAAAAGAATTGTTGTTTTAGGCGCAGGCGAGTCAGGTACTGGGGCTGCCATACTGGCAAAAAGCAAAGGTATGGACGTCTTTGTGAGCGATATGGGGGTCATCTCTCCCATGTATCAAGCTCTGCTTGACCAACATCAGATTGCTTGGGAGTCGGGCAAACATACACCCGAACTCATTCTCAATGCTGATGAGATTATCAAATCACCTGGCATTCCGCTGACTGCGCCTCTCGTGAAGCAACTCATTGAGCAAGGTACACCTATCCTTTCGGAGATTGAGTTTGCTGCACGTTTTACCAATGCCAAGATGATTTGCATCACAGGTTCCAACGGCAAAACTACCACTACTTCCCTAATTTTCGATATGCTTCGTCGTGCGGGATTGGATGTGGGATTGGCTGGAAATATCGGCAATTCCTTAGCATTGCAAGTGGCGCAAGAGAATCATGAGTACTATGTGATCGAACTCTCCTCGTTCCAATTGGACAATTGCTACGATTTCAAGGCTGATATTGCTATCTTGCTGAATATCACACCTGACCACTTGGATCGCTACGACCATCAGTTCCAAAACTATGTGGATGCTAAATTCCGCATCACACGCAACCAAACCAGCAAAGATGCGTTCATCTATTGGAGTGAAGATCCCGTAATCAACCGTGAGATTGCTCGTATTCAGCCACAGGCGACCCTCTATCCCTTCGGTAGCAATGAACAAAATGTGGCATATACCGATGGTAGTCGCTTGGTTATCAATACTAAATCAGATATTACACCTTTGCGTGTGCCGTTGGATGAGCTTAGCCTCAAAGGCAAGCACAATCAGCTCAACTCGATGGCGGCAGGTTTGGCAGCTCAGATTTTGAATATCCACAACGATGTGATTCGCGAGAGTTTGCAGCAGTTTGCAGGTGTAGACCATCGTCTCCAATATGTAGCTACTGTTCGCGGTGTACGCTATATCAACGACTCCAAAGCTACCAATGTCAATTCCTGTTGGTACGCGCTTGAGAGTATGACTACTCCTACCGTACTCATTCTTGGTGGCACGGATAAAGGTAATGATTACAGCGAGATTGATGCATTGGTTCGTGAGAAATGCCACACCCTGATTTTCATGGGAAAGGACAATGAGAAGCTCATTCAGCACTTTGGAGCAATGGGCATTAAGTATATCTCTACCAACAACCTTACTGATGCTGTACAAGCAGCTTATCAGTCTGCTAATGAGGGAGATACGGTATTACTTTCGCCTTGCTGCGCGAGCTTCGATCTTTTCAAGAACTATGAAGATCGTGGCAAACAGTTTATGCAAGCAGTGCGAACTCTCTAAACTTTCAACACTAAACACTAAACTACAGTTATGAATATATCTACCCTTCAAACCCGCCTCTTGCAGCAGCGCAACTACATTGATAAGGTGTATTGGGTGCTTTTTGGCATACTCATCATTGTTGCGATACTTGCTTTGTTTTCGGCGAGTAGCACACTTGCGTTTGAGAAGAACAGTTCCACTCTTGGACCAATCATGGAGCAAATGCTCTTTATCGCCGCTGGTGTGGCGCTTGCTTTTGGACTGCAGTTTGTTCCGAGCAAGTTCATCCGTATTTCCAGTTATTTGGGCTTGGCAATTTCGATTGTTTTTCTGATCCTGACCTTTACTGGTATGGGTGTAGAGATCAATGGTGCTACACGTTGGTTGCGTATTTTTGGCATCACTTTTCAGCCATCTGAATTGGCAAAACTCACTCTCATACTGGTAGTTAGCGACTTGTTGAGCCGAATCAAAAACGAACAGGATGAAAAGAAATACTTCTTCATCGTAATGGCACTTGCGGTGGTAGTCTGTGGCTTGATCATGGTAGGCAATTTATCTACGGCGATCTTGTTGGCGGGCATTATTTTTCTGCTTTTCTTCCTCGCACGCGTACATATTAAATATTGGGGAACAACGGTGTTGATAGCGATGTTTCTGCTCATTGCTGGGTACTTTTTCGTTGAAAAGGTCTATATCGAACCCAACCGTCCAGTCACTGGTGTCATGAGACGTGCCACTACTTGGGTAGGACGTATTGATGATATGGTGGCTGAATGGAAAACTCCTGATCAAGCATTTAAACTCACTGACGACAACTACCAACGCTCGATTGCTAAGGTAGCTATTGCACGTGGAGGTGCTTCGCCATTGGGTGTTTTGCCAGGCAATAGCCAAGAGCGAGACTTCTTGCCACAGGCCTTTGCCGACTATATTTTTGCGATTATTGTAGAGGAGTCGGGTATCATCGGAGCGCTATTCTTGATGCTACTCTATCTAGCCATTCTATTCCGTTCGTGCTTGAGCAGTAGCAAGTATGCCGACTATTCTGCCATGCTAATGGTCATGGGCTTGGCGTTAATGCTCACCTGCCAAGCGCTGATTAGTATGATGGTATCCGTGGGCATTGGTCCTGTCACGGGACAACCGCTGCCAATGATTAGTCGTGGTGGTACTAGTGCGCTCATTACCAGCATCTATTTTGGCATTATCATGTGCGTAGCACGCGAACAAAACGAACTGCATGCTCGTCAGCAATCTACTTTGGTGGCCAGCGAGGAGGATGTTCCTGAGATACATATTGAATAAGGATTGCAAGTTGTTCTAACTGTTTTTTTGAGAGAATTGCGCTGTAGATGCGCTGATGATACGCTGTAGATAGAGACTAGAAATTAATTCAAAAATACTAACTTAACTTGCGTATATGCATTTTTTGTAGTATCTTTGCACAAATTTATTAGACACCCATGAAGTACCTAATTTCTGGTGGCGGAACAGGTGGACATATCTTCCCCGCCGTAAGTATTGCAAACGCACTGCGCGAAGCTGACCCAAATTGCGAAATCCTATTTGTAGGAGCGCTCGGACGCATGGAGATGGAGCGTGTTCCACAAGCGGGATATCAGATTATCGGTCTTCCTGTCAAGGGATTCGACCGTAGTCGTCCATGGAAGAACGTCCGTGTAGTGATAGACCTGATTCGCTCGATGATACAAGCACGCAAAATTGTCCGCGATTTCCGTCCAGATGTGGGGGTCGGTGTAGGGGGATATGCCAGCGGTGCTGCCATGAAAATGGCTGCGAAAATGGGAGTCCCCATCCTGCTGCAAGAGCAAAATGGCTTTGCAGGCGTGACGAACAAACTTCTAAAAGACGATGCCAAGAAAATCTGTGTGGCATACGAAGGGATGGAACGTTTCTTTCCGAAAGAAAAAATCATTCTTACGGGTAATCCTGTGCGTCAGAACTTGACTTCGGGAACGAGAGAGGAGGCAATCAAATATTTCAATCAGGAGTTCGGAGTGAACTTCTCCGCAGACAAAAAAACACTGCTCATTATCGGCGGTAGTTTGGGTGCACGCACTATCAACCAAAGTATCATTTCCCACCTCAACGACTTGGTTGATAGTGATATACAAGTGATTTGGCAAACGGGAAAGAACTATTTTGCGGATTGCCAAACTGCGCTAGAGGAATATAATTCAAAATTCAAAATTCAAAATTCAAAATTCATCTGCACCGACTTCGTCAGCCAAATGCCGCTAGCATACGCGTTAGCGGATTTGGTGATTTCGCGTGCAGGAGCGTCGTCAATATCCGAACTCTGCTTGCTCGGCAAACCATCCATCTTGGTGCCATCTCCTAACGTGGCAGAAGATCATCAAACTCACAATGCTATGGCGCTTGTTAGGAAGGATGCTGCGGTGTTGGTAAAAGATATAGATGCAAAAGATGCACTGATAACTAGCGCATTAGCACTTATCCATGATGAGACTCAACTAGAAAACTTAAAGAAAAATATCCTCACTTTGGCACTGCCAGACTCTGCAAGATTAATAGCAGACGAGGTGATGAAGTTGGCATCAAAATAAACTAGGAATTATAGTTCAATATGTTGAACTCGTGTAGGTTCGGCAAGGAAAAGCGAAGCAGATTCTTCAAATTTCTTTGCCGATTCTGTTGTGAGATACAAGACGTCTTCTGGCTTTCTTTCCGAATCCGAAGAGATGCGTGCAACTATTTCAGGATGTCGTCGCAAGTAATCTGCCAAACTATTGGCAACAATCTTGCCTTGCGAAACAATGGAAATTGGACGACCAATGCCTGCCAAAAAACGTTCGATCTTTGGTTGGAGGAGAGGGTAGTGCGTACAACCGAGAATAAGTGTGTCGATGAGTGGGTCGTGGGTAAGGAGTTGGGTGAGGTATTTTTCCACGAAATAGTCGGCACCTGCATTAAGATGTTCACCCGATTCAATCAGCGGTACCCACATCGGACATGCCTGTTGGGTAATGGTGAGTGTTGGGTCTTGTTTGAGCAACTCAATGACGTAACTGTCAGAGGCTACTGTTCCAGGGGTAGCAAGTACACCTATGTGCTTCGTGCATGTGTGCGCAGGAACAGCCTCTACTGTTGGGCGAATAACACCTAACACACGGAGTGTATCAGGGTTGATATTGCGTTGCTGGATGGTCCGCAAGGCTTTGGCACTAGCGGTGTTACAAGCAAGGATGATGAGATTACATCCTTGTTGGTGTAGGTAGTTGACAGCTTGGAGTGTGTATTCGTAAATTACATCAAATGAGCGAGTTCCGTAAGGTGCACGGGCATTGTCACCCAAATACAGATAGTTATATTCAGGAAGAACTTTGCGGATCTCATTCAGAATTGTCAGTCCGCCGTAGCCGCTGTCAAAAACACCAATCATCTCTCTTTTTTACTCTTTTCGGACTGCAAAGGTACAAAAAATAAATAAAATATACAAATAATTTGCATAAATGGCATTTTTTTTGTAACTTTGCAGCCGAAAGGGTGTGCTATGTGAATGCCCAAACTAAAACTAGAATTTTATAAATTAATACCGATATGAAATTTAATGTATCAAGTAAGGAATTGTTTGCACAATTGCAAGCAGCTAGCCGTGTGATTGCGGCCAAGAATAGTTTACAGATTTTGGAGTGCGTATTGTTCGATTTGAAAGGCGAACAATTGACTTTAACGGCGTCAGATGGTGAGACGACTCTTCGTACTTCTATGCAGGTGGAAGCCGCTCAAGGCGAAGGAAAAGTGGCTGTGGCAGCAAAGATTTTATTGGAGACTTTGAAGGAATTTTCTGAGCAACCATTGACATTCCATATTGATGACCAAAACTTTGGGTTGAATATCACGAGTGCGAATGGTACCTATAGCTTTGTGGGTGCGAATGGCAATGAATATCCAGAGATGCCTATCGAGGCTGGTGAGAATGGCTTTGAGATTGGGGCAGATGTACTATTGGATGCTGTGAATAAGACAATCTTCTGTACCGCTGATGACGAGTTGCGACCAGTGATGAATGGTATTTATTTCGACTTGAGCGAGGAGAAGATTACGATGGTAGCTACCGACGCTCATCGTTTGGTTCGCTATACCAATACCACTGTCTCAAGCGCGCAACCAGTAAGTTTTATCCTGCCAAAGAAACCAGCGATGTTGCTCAAACAGGTGTTGAAAGGTACTGATACTGTATCGGTTAACTTTGGCGCGAAGAATGCTACTTTTGCTTTCGGTCAAACAACTGTTGTTTGCCGCCAAATTGAAGGTCGCTTCCCTAACTACAATGCGGTGATCCCACAAAATAATGAGAATAAGGTGATTGTGGATCGTCAGACAATCGTCAATGCTTGCAAGCGTGTGGCTGTATTTGCAAATACGGGTACTAGCTTGATTAAATTGGCATTAAGCGAGAACCAAATCAAGATTTCTGCACAAGATATTGACTTTTCTACTTCAGCAGAGGAGACTATCGCTTGCGACTATACAGGTATGCCAATGGCGATTGGTTTCAAAGCACCATTCTTGATTGAGATATTGTCTTCTATCGCTTCTCAAGATGTGGTTCTAGCTTTAGCAGATCCTGCACGTGCGGGTCTGATATTGCCTTCTGAGAATGAAGAGAATCAAGATTTGTTGATCCTATTGATGCCGATGTTGCTTAACGACTAATTTCGTAGTTCCGCGAATGAAATTGAATTTGACTCGCCCGCTGGTTTTTTTTGACTTAGAGACGACGGGCTTGAACATTGCTCAAGACAGAATAGTAGAGCTTAGTTACTACAAGGTCTTCCCTAATGGCTGTGCCGAGGGGAAGACTTTCCGCGTAAAACCTACCCAGATGATGCTTGGGCAAGAGATACAAATGCATATCTCAGACGAGGCGACAGCTGTGCATGGAATACATGATGAGGACTTGGTGGATTGCCCAACTTTCAAGGAGATTGCCCCTGAACTGGTCAAAGTGCTGGAAGGCAGTGATTTGGCAGGCTATAACTCCAACCATTTTGATGTGCCACTGTTGGCAGAAGAACTGTTGCGCGTAGGTCAGAATATAGATTTGAAGCGCATGCGCATGGTGGATGTGTTTACTATTTTCCAACGCCAAGAGCCACGAAATTTGGTGGCGGCGTATAAGTTCTACTGCGGCAAGGATTTGACCAATGCCCATGCTGCGGATGCTGATACGATGGCGACATATGAAGTGTTGAAGGCGCAGCTGGAGAGATACGAACTGCCTGATACTATAGAGGAATTGGCAGATTATACGACTGGTGCAGTGCGATTTGCGGATTTCGCAGGGCGTGTAGCATATGATGCAGAGGGTAAGGAGATTTTTAATTTTGGTAAGTATAAAGGACAGCGTGTAGTGGATGTCTTTCGCCGCGATCCAGGCTATCATGGTTGGATCCAGCAGGGCGACTTCCCTCAGTATACCAAAGCGGTATTGATGAGAGTTTATCTCAGTATTCGAAATTAAGACTTTTAAAACTCTTGAAACCTTTGAACAATGAAGTAACCATATTAGGCTGTGGTAGCGCGATGCCGACATTCCAAAATTCGCCTACAGGACAGATTGTCGAATTGTGCGACAAGTCGTTTCTTGTGGACTGCGGAGAGGGTACTCAATTGAAAATGAGACAATTGGGTGTGAAAACTGCACGGCTATATACGGTGTTAATTTCGCATCTGCATGGCGATCATTGCTTTGGTTTGATAGGCTTGATTTCTACCTTAGGAATGATGGGGCGGACGCAACCGCTGCACGTCTATGCACATGCGGATCTAGAGAAATTACTTCGTCCTATGCTGGATTATCATTGTCAGGATTTGCCGTATGAGGTGGAGTTCCATGCAATCAATCCGCGCAAGAAAGAGGTGATTTTTGAGGATCGCACGTTGACGATTGAGACTATTCCTCTGAAACATAAGGTGCCTACTTGTGGTTTCTTGTTTACAGAACACCATCGCGACAAAGAACCACGTAAGCGCTATGCCTACTGTTCGGATACGGCATATCGCGAGCAAATTGTGGAGCAGATATCAGGAGTGGAAGTGCTATTTCATGAGGCAACATACACCGAAAAGGACGCCGATAAATGCAAGAAACATACGCATTCAACTGCAAAGCAGGCTGCTCAGATTGCTAAATTAGCAGGGGCTGGAAAATTGATAATTGGGCATTTTAGTGCTCGCGAAGACGACCATACGGTGTTTTTGAACGAAGCGAAAGAGGTTTTTGAAAATACTGTGTTGGCTGTAGAAAAAGAGAAAATAGAAATATAATGGCAAAGACTTCCACGAAATATGTATGCTCCAATTGTGGCGCCCAATCGCCTCAAATGATTGGTCGCTGCCCTGTTTGTGGCGAATGGGGAACATACGAAGAAGAGGTTACTGCTACCATATCCACCAAGAAAGGCGGAGCTACTTTGCGTCGTGGGGCACAAGCTCAGCGTTTGCATGAGGTAGAGGCGAAAGAGGAAATGCGATTGGATATGCAATCTTCGGAGTTGAACCGTGTATTGGGTGGAGGATTAGTGCCTGGTAGTTTGGTGCTGCTGGGCGGAGAACCAGGAATAGGAAAATCAACGCTTGCTCTGCAAGTGCTGATGAAAATGGGTGACAAAAAAACGCTGTATGCTAGTGGTGAGGAAAGTGCTAAGCAATTGAAACTCAGAGCAGAACGTTTGGCTGGAAATGCTGAGAATCTCTATATTTTAGCCGAGACTTCATTGGAGCGAATCTTGGATAGCGTAACCGAAATTCAACCCGAGCTAGTGGTGGTGGATAGTATTCAAACGATAGGTACAGAATCCATCGAGGCGAGTATTGGTAGTTTGAGTCAGGTGAAAGAATGTGCAGCGCGAATCCTGCAGTATGCGAAAGAAAAAAATGTGCCTTTCATAATCGTTGGACATATCAATAAGGAGGGTTCGCTGGCAGGACCTAAAGTGCTGGAGCATATAGTAGATACGGTACTGCAGTTCGAGGGAGATCAACACTATGTATATCGAATTTTGCGTGCACAGAAAAATCGCTTTGGTAGCACAAGCGAGTTGGGGATTTTTGAGATGCAGCAAGATGGTTTGCGCGAGGTATTGAATCCGAGCGAATTGTTATTGTCGGGTAATCGTGAAGGTTTATCGGGTGTTGCTATTGCTGCTGCGGTGGAGGGTGTGCGCCCATTGTTGATTGAGGTTCAGGCACTTGTGGCGAGCGCTGCTTATGGAACGCCGCAGCGTAGTAGTACTGGTTTTGATGGCAGACGATTGAATATGCTACTGGCGGTCCTGGAGAAAAGGGTAGGGTTTAAGTTATTGCAGAAGGATGTATTTGTGAATATAGCAGGTGGTATCAAGGTGAATGATCCTGCGATAGATTTACCGATTTTGGCTGCGGTGTTATCGTCCAATATGGATATTGCTTTGGACCCAAAAATATGTTTGACAGGCGAGGTGGGGTTGGCGGGAGAAATACGTCCTGTAAATCGTATAGATCAGCGTATTCGTGAGGCAGAAAAACTTGGTTTTGAGCAGATTATCATTCCTTCTGGGCAAAAATATAATATACACGGATTGAAGATTAAGGTGCTGGAAGTTGGTCGTGTAGTGGATGCGTTTAGGCATCTGATGAAGCAGTAGTTTTGTGGACAGGGGTAGTTGTTTTGAGTAATGTGTTTCTTGGATATGAAGACGTGCTTCGGTACGTCTTTTTTTTATGAGTAGTAGGTCGGTTGGGTGGAAAAGTGTGAAAAATGCTTGTAAAATTTGCATATGTAAAAAAAAAATAGTAACTTTGCGGCGATTTTGTGTAAATTAACATCTTAAGATAAATTATTATGAATAAAACTAAAGTTTTAGCGGTATTGTTAGTCTTGGTTTCTGCGCCAGTAGTGTTGTTTGCAGATTTTCGCGAACACATGGACCGTATTGAGTTAGGTGTATCTGCTGGTGTTGGCTTCTATGTGGGTCAAAAGAATCCAGTTGCAGGCAGCGATTTGTTGCGTGTTCAGTCGTATGATGCAATAGGTTTTGGAGAAAGAGCAACCTTAAAGTGGCCTGGTATTGAGACTTTTGGTTTTAATGTGGGCTATCGTTTTGATACTCAGTGGCAAATACGTTTGCAAACTACCCGTCAGCGCCTTTGTTTTGCGGAGTACATGGATACTGAGCGATATACGAACTTGCGCCGAATGTATTATAATGCGATGTGGCATTTAGATGCTATGGTAGAGTACAATATTCTAAATTATGGTAATGTGATGATGCCTAAGCAAAAGATTTACAATGTAGTACCTTATGTGGGCTTTGGTGTTGGTATTACAATGTATAATAAGAATGCTACTTTCCGCAGTGATAAATTGAATAAAGATATTGGTAAAAAATATCCACAGGTTGGCACAAAGGGTGCAGAAGTTGGCGTTGGTGCTTATATACCACTTGCTTTTGGTGTGAAATGGCGTATAAATGATAATGTTCAGTTGAAAGGAGCTTTCCAATATCAATTGTATTTGACGCCTAGTAGTAATCTCGAAGGTGCTACTTATAATGTGGAGTATGCGCCAGATCGTCCTACTTTTGATCAGTTGAATAAGCAATTTGGTGCAAATCATGACTGCTTGTTCTCTGTGAGTGCTATCTTCAACTTAGGTAAGTGGTACGAGGATCGTTTGATTACCTATTGATTTTTAAGGGCTTTTTGTGGCAGCAAAGTTGCGCATTCATACGAAGTTAATAGGGTTGTTTGTTCTGCTCTTATTGCCTTCGTTGGTTTCTGCCGAGGAACACTTCTATCATTTAGAGGCTGGTTTGCAGGCAGGAGCAGCGTATTATGTGGGTGAATTGGCTCCGTATGTGTTCACTTCGGTATCAGAGGCATATGGTGTACAAGCTCGCTGCAAGATTGATCGACGCTGGTCGTTGCAAGTCAAAGGAATGCGTCAGCGTGTGGTCAATGAGATTGTGCCGGGTAATGAGTGGAATATACGCAAAGGATTGTATCGAACACCGATGTGGCATATTGATTTGACTGGAGAATATAATTTCTTTCAGTTGGGTTGGAATGCATACGATATTCGAGTTAAAAATATCACACCCTTTATCTCTTTGGGTATAGGTATGACGGTGCACAATACGTTTGCTACCTCTAAGGAGGGGGTGATGGTTGCTGTGCATTTTAAGGATATGAATAAGCTAGATTATGCAATGTATATACCTGTGGGAGTGGGATTTAAATGGAAGTTTGCAGAGCGTTGGCATATGGAAATGTTGTGGCAACATAATTTGTATATGTTGAATGGTGATGGTATGGAGGGGGTGATGGATAAGGATCGCCCAGACTTGCTTGATGATTCATATCAAATGAATGGAAGTAACGTGATGAATAATGATGTGACTTCTACTTTTACCCTTGGGCTGGTTTTTGAGTTTGGAGCAAAGAAGAAAGCTTGTCCATATTGCAATTTCTAATAAGATATGGGAAATAAAGAGCAAATACAGTTGGATCGAATACCTCGTCATGTGGCAATTATCATGGATGGCAATGGTCGTTGGGCAAAACGTCAGGGCCTGGCTCGTATGTTTGGTCATCGCCAAGGAGTGGAGACTGTGCATACTATTACGGAAGCAGCTGCAGAGTTGGGAATTGAGTATCTGACCCTCTATGCTTTTTCGACTGAGAATTGGAATCGTCCCAAGGAAGAGGTGGATGCGTTGATGAGTTTGTTGGTAGATACGATTGCTAAAGAAACTCCAACGTTGATGAAGAATAATATCCGTTTACTAACCATTGGCGACTTGAGTCGTTTGCCTCGGGTGACGCATGAGAAGTTTTTGTCATGTATAGAGCAAACTAGTGGGAATACGGGCTTGACTTTGGTAATCGCCTTGAGTTATAGTGCGCGTTGGGAATTGATTCAGGCTGCTAAAAAAATTGCTACTGATGTCAAAAGTGGCGATTTGTTACTAGAGGAGGTGAATGAGGAGGTGATTAGCAACTGCTTGACAACAAGAGATTTACCTGATCCTGATTTGCTGATTAGAACAAGTGGTGAATTGCGTATCAGTAATTTCTTGCTATGGCAATTAGCATATGCGGAATTGTATTTCACGGATTGCTTGTGGCCTGAATTTACATGTGAAGAATTTTATCGTGCGATAATTGATTATCAGCATCGTGAACGTCGATTTGGAAAAACTAGTGAACAGATTCGTTAATATAATATTAGGTATGCTGCTTGCACTGCCGTTGATGGCGCAAGCAGAAAATCTGGAAGTAATGACGCAAGATGCAGCTGCAGAGCAGGTTGCAACTATGCCTGTGATCGAATATACTATGCAGCGCAAGACATATGAGATTGCGGGTATTTCTGTGACTGGAGCAGATGGCTATGAGGATTTTGTGTTGATAGGCTTTTCTGGATTGGCTGTTGGGGATAAGATTGAAGTTCCTGGTGATCAGATAACTAAGTCGCTCAAGCGCTTCTGGAAACAAGGTCTATTCTCTGATGTGAAGTTCAAAGCTACCAAAATTGAGGGGGATAAGATTTGGCTAGAAATCGCTCTTCAGCAGCGCCCTCGTGTGTCGGAGATTGCCTATAATGGGTTGCGAAAGACGGAGCAAGAGGATATAGAAGTGAAAGTGGGAATACAGAAGGGGGGACAAATGACGCCAGACCTTGCTGATAGAGCAAAGAAGGTGATTACCAAATACTTCCATGAGAAAGGATTTTATCATACCGAAGTGCAGGTGTTGCAGTTTAATGATTTGGATCATCCAGGATATGTGAAGGTGGCAGTGAATGTGAATAAGCGCGAGAAGACGCGTGTAGATCATTTGTATGTGACTGGAAATAAGGCGCTTACACATAATCAGATTAACCATGCAATGAAGAAGACTAATGACAACCATATCATCAATCTTTTTCAGACTAAGAAGTTCGTAGAAGAAGAATTTGAAAATGACAAGAAATTGCTCCTTGAAAAATACAACGAGATTGGTTACCGTGATGCGATGATTGTGGCAGATAGTGTTGTGCCATCTGAGGAGGATTCTACGAGAGTTGATGTGTATCTGACTGTAGATGAGGGAAATAAGTACTACTTCCGCGATATTACATGGGTGGGAAATACTGTTTATCCGTATGAGTATCTAAATGCTGTTCTCGGTATCAAGAAAGGGGATACGTACAATCTAAAGGAACTTAACAAACGATTGAACGAGGACGATGATGCTGTGTCTAAGTTATATACTGACCAAGGTTATTTGTTTTTTAATGTTCAGCCAGTTGAAGTACACATTGATAACGACTCTATTGACTTTGAGATGCGCATGTACGAAGGCAAACCTGCTACTATCAACCAAATAAATATAGTAGGTAACACGCGCGTGTACGAGCATGTGGTGCGTCGCGAGTTGTATACCAAGCCAGGTCAACTCTATAGTCAGTCTGACATCATGCGTTCTCTGCGTGAGTTGGCACAAATGGGACACTTTGATCAAGAAAAGCTAGTGCCTGATATTCAGCCTAATGTGGAAGATGGAACAGTGGATATTACATATCAACTGGAAACCAAATCAAGCGACCAAATAGAGTTCTCCTTAGGTTGGGGCGCAACAGGTTTGGTAGGTTCGTTGGGATTGAAGTTTACTAACTTTGCGATTCAGAATCTGTTTAATCCAAAGAGTTATCGCATTGTTCCTCAAGGTGAGGGACAGACTTTTAGCATCAATGCCCGAACAAATGGTGTGTACTATACATCTGCTTCGATCAGCTTCTTAGAGCCTTGGCTCGGAGGAAAGCGTCCTAACTCCTTAAGTGCTAGCATATTCTTTGCTTCGCAAACAGGTTATTCGGATCGATATTACAAAGCTTATGAGGATTTGTACAACAATTATTACTACAATTACAACTACGCAGGGCAATCCGATTATTATCAGCAACTACAAGAGTCTGAGGCAGATCCAGAGAAATACCTTCGCACTTTTGGTGTGAGCGTTGGATATGGTAAAAGACTTAGCTGGCCTGATGACTATTTCTCATTCTATGGTGAATTAAGCTACCAACTGTATATGTTGAAGGACTGGCCATATATGATTCTTACCGATGGCAACAGTCACAACTTCGCGCTCAATCTTCAGCTCTCGCGCTCGAGTATCGATAATCCTATCTACACTCGCCGTGGTTCGCAATTTACCCTGGGCTTAAAGATTACACCGCCATACTCGCTCATCAAGGGTACAACCGATGCCGATTTTGCTCAGATGACTCCTTCGGAAAAATATAATTTGTTGGAGTACCATAAATGGCGCTTCTCGGGTAAAGTGTTTACTCCCCTAACTCCTGATTCTAAGCTTATTCTGATGACGCGTGCAGAGTTTGGTTACCTGGGACACTTTAACAAGAATGCTAAATCGCCATTTGAAACTTTCTATATGGGTGGTGATGGTATGTCAAGCTATTCTAGTTATTCCACTGAGTATATCTCTATGCGTGGTTACCAATCGGGTTCGCTCACTCCATATGATCCTGCTGTAGGACGCAATATGGGATATGTTTACAATAAGTTTACCATGGAACTCCGCTATCCAATCTCACTGGAGCAAAATGCAACTATCTGGGCATTAGCCTTTGTGGAGGCGGGTAACTGCTTTGCTGATATCAAGGATTATAACCCATTCAATCTCAAGCGTTCAGCAGGTGTTGGTGTGCGCCTCTTCTTGCCTATGTTTGGTCTTATGGGTATAGATTGGGGTTGGGGATTCGATCCAATCAATGGCTCAAAACAATATGGTGGCTCTCAGTTCCACTTTGTACTTGGACAAGAATTATAAAACATTATATATATAAGGTGTCATGAAACATAAACTAATGATAGCCGTAATGGCAATAGTAGCATCCGCGATGCTTTCTCCTATGATGGCGCAGAAATTCTCTGTGGCATATGTGGATATGCAATATATCCTCAAGAATCTCCCACAGTATGAGACCGCAAACGACCAATTAAATATGATTTCAAAGCGCTGGCAAAAGGATATTGATGCTGCGCAGCAAGAGGCACAGATCTTGGCAACCAATTTCCAGACCGAACAGATTTTTCTCTCACCAGAGATGAAACAACGTCGAGAGGAAGAAATTCTCGCCAAGGAACAAGAGGTGCTGGAGCTTAAACGTAAGTATTTCGGACAAGATGGGGAGTGGTACAAAAAGCGAGAGTCGCTACTAAAACCAATCCAGGATGAGATCTATAATGCCATTCAAGATATTGCTAACGAAAAGCGTTATGATGTGGTAAAAGATCGTTCCGCAGAACCAAGCCTCATCTATATGTCTAGCAAATTGGATATCTCTGACCAAGTGTTGGAGAAACTAGGAGCAAAATAACTATCAACACCGCACAATAACCGCACAATAACCGCACAATTCGTATACCATTGGTGTACTTGGCGTATGAAATAATAACATTAAAAAGATAAAGAAAAATGAAAAAAATGATTTTTATGCTTGCAATGGTTTTGCCAATACTCGCAAGCGCACAACAAAAGATTGCACATGTTAGTTCACAAGAGATTATGACACTAATGCCCGAGACCAAAAGTATGCAAAATTCTTTGGATTCTTTGATGAATGCTCGTGAACTTGAATATGCTAAAATGCAAGAGGAGCTTAATAAGAAAGTAGTTGAGTTCCAACAAAAGCAAGCAGAACTCAGTCCTACCATGCGTGAGTATCACCAACAAGATATAGTGCGTATGGAGCAAGCTATTCAAATGTCTGCACAAACATTCCAAAAAGAGATACAAGAGAAACAGATGCAATTATTGCAACCCATACAGGCTAAATTGCTTAAGGCTATCGAAGATGTGGCTAAAGCAAAAGGTTGCACTTATGTGATGGATAAATCAGGTTTGCTCTATGCGGGTGCTGATGCTTTGGATTTGACCGCTGATGTAAAAGCTCAATTGGGTATTAAGTAATTACCTAAAACCAGAACTCTTAGAACAGCACCATCGCTGCGTCTAGAACGTTTGAACTCTTAAAATCTTTGATTTTGAGCATGGCTGACGGATATCTGGAATCGCACTATGCCGAATACGAACAACGTAAGGCGGCATGGCTCAAAAAAAAGAAAAAAATAAAGCCTCGTCCTCTGTCTTCCAAACCAGAGGACGAATCCTTGTAAACTAGGCGCATAACTAGTACTCCTAGTTTTACTAGTACAGCTAGTAGCGCCTTAAAAACAATACAACTATGACTAAACAACTTCAATCTACTCTCCGCGACTCTGCTATTGCGCGTTGGACAGTCCTCGTACTCGTGGCATCGATGATGTTCTTTGCCTACATGTTTGTGGACATCCTCTCTCCTTTGGCTTCGGTTCTCAATGATACCCTTGGCTGGGATCAAGGTGTCTTCGGCACATACGCTTCTGCGGAATATATCCTTTGTGTCTTCGGATTCCTCATTTTTGCAGGAATCATCCTTGATAAGATGGGCGTTCGCTTCACTGGCTTGCTCTCTGCGGGCCTGATGGTACTTGGCGCATCTATCAAGTATATCGGTATCTCCGACTGGTTCGATGCCAACAATATCGCTTGGCTCAACTCTTGGTGGACAGCTATGCCTGGTTCTGCTAAGATGGCTGCCTTCGGTTTCATGATCTTCGGCTGTGGCTGCGAAATGGCGGGTACTACGGTTAGTAAGATTCTCGCTAAGTGGTTCAAAGGCAAAGAGATGGCACTCGCTATGGGTCTTGAGATGGCTATCGCTCGTATTGGTGTCTTCGCTGCCATGGCGTTCTCGCCTGCTATCAGCGAGCATTTTGCTGCTAATGGCAATCCCTCTGTAGTAGCTTCATTGCTTTTCGCAGCGCTCTTGCTCGTGGTGGGCTTGCTCAACTTCTTTGTCTTCACCATCATGGATACTAAGTTTGACAAGCAACTCGTCGCTATCGGCGAAGCTACCGATATGCACGACCCAGAGGACGAATTCCATGTCTCTGACCTAGGTAAGATCTTCTCTAGCAAGATGTTCTGGATCATCGCCCTCTTGTGTGTACTCTATTATTCAGCTATCTTCCCATTCCAACGCTTTGCGACCAACTTCCTCGAGGAGACACTAATGATCAGCAATGCGGAAGCATCTGGTCTCTTTAAGTGGTTCCCTATCTTGGCAATGGTTTTGACTCCATTCCTCGGCATGTTTATTGACTACAAGGGTAAAGGCGCTTCGATGATGATGGTAGGTGCAATTATCATGGTTATTTGCCATAGTATCTTTGCGTTTGTGTTGCCTGCATTCCCAAGCAAGACTTTGGCTCTTTGCACCATCTTGGTGTTAGGAGTAAGCTTCTCTTTGGTGCCAGCGTCTATGTGGCCCAGTGTTCCAAAGATCATCGACGAGAAGATACTCGGTTCTGCCTATTGTCTCATTTTCTGGGTACAAAATATCGGTTTGTGTTTAGTGCCAATGTTGATTGGTACGCTCCGCGTTTCTACCAATGGCTATGTAGTACCAATGATTGTCTTCGCTTCATTTGGTGTACTGGCATTCTTGCTCAGCCTCGCTCTCAAGGTAGAGGACAAGAAGAAAGGCTACGGCCTCGAATTGCCAAATAAAAAATAACTTTTGCGCGTAAAAGATTAGTTGATTCCATTTTGGAATATACTCAATCGCCATTTATGTTTTCGGGCATAAATGGCGATTTTTTCATATTTTTTACCTGCAAGAACTCAAGGTTTTGTCACGCCAAACGCACCTATAAATCTTAGGTGATTCTTAGGTGATTTATAGGTTATTCTTAGGTTATTCAGCAACCTTCCCTATAGGATCACTTTGTACTTCCCCCGATATCCCCAATAGACGAAACGCCGTCCAATAGCCTAACGGCGTCCCATAGCTCGTTATGCGAGCGTCCATTATCCAGCAAATAGCGAAAAAAATCGCTATTTGCTTGCACATCCGCAAAAAATGTAGTACCTTTGCACTCGCATTCAGTTTTTGGGAAGCCAGTGAGATTCTGGCACAGACCCGCTGCTGTGATTTGCAATATCGTTTGTTTTGTATCTAAGTCACTGCCTATCAGGTGGGAAGGCTAACAAACGAGCAATAAGTCAGAAGACCTGCTGCATGCATAAGGGCATCCCCACTCGCCCACAAGGCTCGTCGGGGACCCCGAAGTTGAACGCTCTCGAGGAATAGAGCTTAGACATGACAAGCAGTTTTCCATATGATCGTAGATACGCCAACGCGTACATGCTTGATAAAAATATCAAGCGTTGTTTGTTGTGTTGCATAATAGTCACAGCTATTTTGCTGCTCACCTCCTGCCGTGGCGACGATATTATCTTCCCTGCGGAGTACGAAGTGTTGCCGATAAAACCGAGAGAATTGAGCAGTTTTGCGTCCAACGAACCCATTGGCATGTACCTGCTTAACGAAGGTAATATGGGTAGCAACAAAGCCACAATCGACTACCTCGACTTCTGCAAGGGCGTTTATATCCGCAATATCTACGGCGAACGCAATCCAAATGTAATCAAAGAGTTAGGAGATGTAGGTAATGATATCCAAGTCTATGGCAATCGCCTCTATGCGGTCATCAACTGCTCGCACAAGGTCGAAGTGATGGACCTGTACACCTGCCGTCGTATCGGGCAGATGGACATTCCCAACTGCCGTTATATCCGTTTCCACGGGGATAAGGCGTATATCAGTTCGTATGTCGGTCCGGTAAGCATTGACCCCAATGCCCAATTGGGTGCCATCTTCGAAGTAGATACTGCCACACTTCGCATAACTCGCCAAGTGACAGTAGGTTATCAACCAGAAGAGTTTGAGATTATTGGCAATTACCTTTATGTTGCCAACTCGGGCGGCTATCGCGCACCTGACTACGACTCTACACTTTCAGTAGTGGACCTAACAGACTTCCGACAAATCAAAAAGATACCAGTCTGCGTTAACCCCCATCGTGTACGCAAAGACCCATACAACCGTCTTTGGATCACCTCTCGCGGCGATCACAAGGATGTCCAACCACAACTAGTGTGCCTGAACCCCTCCCCAACCCTCCCTCCGAAGGGAGGGAATGCTTCCCCTACAAAGGGGGAGATAGAAGGGGTCTCCCCATCCGAGATGGTGATAATAGGCGACTCTATGTACTACTACGGCGTGCATTGGAACGATGAAACAATGTCCAACCAAATTACCTATGGTGTCTTCAATATCCAATCCCCTATCCCCAATAACCCATATCCAATATCCAATATCCAATCTTTCATTACCGATGGAACCGAGAAAAACATCAAGATTCCATACGGCATACAAGTTAATCCATATAACGGCGATATATATATAACAGATGCTAAAAACTATGTTTCAAGCGGTCAGCTACATTGCTACTCACGCGAAGGCAAACGCAAATGGAGTGTGCGCACGGGTGATATCCCTGCTCATATGTGCTTTGTTTATCGTTAGTTGTGAGCCCGACATACCCATGGTCAATCTTGGCATAGACGACACTTATGCCATCGAACGCATGCGTACCCTCATTCTCCATCCTGAGTTTCCTGGCGAAACTTATGTATGGAGAATGGGCGATACAATCATTTCTACTGAACGCGACCTCATTTTTTGCCAATCTGAAACAGGTACCTACGAAATACAAATAGAGATAGTTGACAACCAAAATCCCGTAAAACACCAATTCAAGGTAATAGTTTGGGAAGAACAAGTTGCCTATTCCCCATATATCTCTAAGGTGTTGGAGTACAATCCTGCCCCTGGGCAGTTCGTAAACACCATGCCCCAGTACGAGGAAGGTGACACCTACGCCACCATGTTGCAAAAAGTTGAAGAATCCATCACAGGTACCAATCGCACTCTTATCTCGCTTGGCGCATGGGGGGGGTATGTTACTTTCGCTTTTGACCATTCGGTAGTTAATACCCCAAATCAATCTGACTTCCTCATCGAAGGCAACTCTTTTTATGCCTCTACTACCAGCAAAGGTGGCAGCAGCGAACCTGGCATCGTGATGGTCAGCATTGATATCAATCAGAATGGTTTGCCCGATGACCCATTCTACCAACTTGCGGGTAGTGAATACGCAACACCAGCCACCCGACACCAATACTCCCTCACCTATCACCGCACACTAGCTGACCATACACCACAACCCGATAAGAAAAACTCCATCACAGACTCTACTTATATCCGTTGGACAGACAGCCAAAACCAGTCGGGTTATCTGCATAAAAACACCTTCCACACGCAGGAGTATTTCCCTCAGTGGCTCACGGATTCCGCACTCATTTTTGTTGGTTCTCGTTTGCCCGATAATGCCTATGACCCCAACGGGAAAGGAGCATACTGGGTGCAACAACCCTTTGAGTACGGCTATGCCGACTGCCATCCTAACGATAGCATCGCTCGTTGCTCGTTTGATATTGATTGGGCAGTTACAGATGATGGCAAACCTATCCATCTTCCTTGCGTGGACTTCGTGCGTGTTTATACGGGCGTCTTCCAACAATGCGGCTGGACAGGCGAAATATCCACAGAAATCTCTCATGCTCGCGACCTAAACATGGAATAACCCAATGAAAAAGGCATACATACATACGCTCATCATCTGCGCCGCATTATGCTGCATGTGCGCTTGTGGCACTTCAAGCAATATGGATGATTATAATCAAATCCTCTATTCGCCCTCTCACGCCACAGGCTTCCGCATTATGGGTGCAGAGGGCAAGCAGAGCACCATCATCCGTGTCACTAATCCGTGGCAATCTGCCAACAATGTTGAGACAATGCTCTTCATCGCTCGTGCAGGCGAGAAAGCACCCGCTGGTTTCCGTGGTCAGTTCTTGCAAGGCGATGCCAAGCGTATCGTGTGCATGTCCTCAAGCCATATCGCCATGCTGGATGCAATAGGATCTGTAGAGTGTGTAGTAGGTGTATCAGGCAAAAGTTTTATCACAAATCCCTATATCGTAGCCAATTGCCATTCCATCGCCGATGTGGGATACGATGGCAATATCAATTTTGAACTCCTCGTGGCTCAGCGCCCCGATATTGTGCTGCTCTATGGCGTTACGGGCGCTTGCACCATGCAATCCAAACTCGATGAATTGGGTATTCCCTATATCTACATTGGCGAGTATGTAGAGGAAGACCCACTTGGCAAAACCGAATGGCTCGTTGCCCTTGCCGAGATAGTTGGCTGCCGCGAGCAAGGAATCGCCTATTTCTCTCAGGTTCCTCAACGTTACAATCACCTCAAGGCCATAGCTGCCGCTGCCACATCGCCCCAACCCACGGTGATGCTCAACACGCCCTATGCCGATTCGTGGTTCATGCCTTCTACCACCAGTTACCTTGCTCGCCTGATTGCTGACGCGGGAGGCGATTATATCTACAAGAAGAATACCTCCAACCACTCACAGCCGATTGATTTAGAGGAAGCCGCCTTGCTGACAGCTGAGGCAGATATATGGCTTCATGTGGAAGGTGTCAGTTCGTTGCAGGATCTCCACAATCAATACCCTAAGTTTGCCAAGATGCCTTGCGTGCAACGGGGCGAAGTCTATAATTGCGACCAACGCAGAGTCACTGGTGGAGGCAACGATTATTGGGAGTCGGGTGTAGTGCAACCCGATGTTGTTTTACGCGATTTAATCAAGATTTTTCACCCCGAATTAATATCCGAAGAATTAGTCTATTACCGAAAAATAGAATAATATGAAACCTCGTTCTACCACATTATTCATCATCCTCTCGCTCCTACTAGTCATTCTGTTTGTACTTGACCTGCTCATCGGCTCCGTTCATATCCCGCTTCGTGATATTTTGGGTACACTATTTGGCGGAGATGTGGATGCCTCCACGCGCCTTATCGTGCTGGATATTCGCCTCATTAAAGCCATTGTGGCTATTTTGGCGGGTATGGCGCTATCGGTCAGCGGTTTGCAAATGCAGACCCTTTTCCGCAACCCATTGGCTGGACCATATGTGTTAGGTATCAGTTCAGGGGCTAGTTTGGGTGTGGCTATCTTCATTTTGGGTATGCCATTGTTGGGTGTTGCAACCAACAGTACCTTGTCGTCTGTCGGTACCGCTGGCGCGGCATGGTTCGGTTCGGCATTGATTCTCGCTTTCGTTGCCTCCGTCAGCACCCGCATCAAGGACATCATGGTCATCCTCATTTTAGGTATGATGATTTCTTCGGGTGTGAGTGCGGTAGTGCAAATATTGCAGTATCTGAGCAACGAAGAAGCACTCAAGTCATTTGTAATCTGGACGATGGGGTCGCTTGGTGATGTCACGACCAACCAACTCCACCTCATGCTACCCGCCGTGCTACTTGGTTTGGTCGTTTCTGTGGCGGTTATCAAACCGCTTAATCTACTTCTCCTTGGCGAACAATATGCCCGCACTATGGGACTCAATGTGCGCCGTTCGCGTTATCTCATTTTCCTCTCCACAACCCTACTAGCAGGCACAGTAACCGCTTTTTGTGGACCTATCGGTTTTGTAGGCTTAGCCATCCCCCATATTGCTCGAATGCTCTTTAGCAATGCCGACCATCGTGTCTTATTACCAGCCACCGCTCTGTGTGGAGCAGTAGTCTTGCTCGGCTGCGATATTATCTCCAAATGTCTCACACTGCCTATCAATACGATCACCGCCCTGCTTGGTATCCCAATCGTCATTTGGGTAGTCATCCGCAACAAATCCATCGCCTAATCGCTCTCCTCACCTCCTCACCTAATAAAGTATGATTCAACTCCAAAACATATCCCTCGGTTACGACACTAAGCGCCTCTTGCTTGATAACGTATCAACCACTTTTACCTGTGGCACTACGACTGCGCTTATTGGTCGTAATGGCTCAGGCAAATCCACCTTGCTGCGTGCTATCGTTGGTTCTAAACCGCTCAAACATGGTGCTGTTTTTATCAATGGTATTGACATTCAGCAAATTACTCCTCAGCAACTGGCGCAACAGGTGGCTTTCGTGACTACCGAGCGTATCCGTATCGCCAATCTCTTCTGCCGCGATGTAGTGGCGCTTGGCAGAGCGCCCTATACCAACTGGATTGGTCGCATGCAACCCTTAGACGAAGCCATTGTCACGCAATCTCTAGAGAAAGTGGGCATGGCTTCCTATGCCTTCTGCACCATGGATAAGATGTCGGATGGCGAGTGTCAGCGCGTGATGATTGCCCGTGCTTTGGCGCAGCAAACGCCTATTATCTTACTCGACGAACCCACTTCGTTTTTGGACATGCCCAATCGATATGACTTATGTCGATTACTCGCAAACTTGGCGCATGAGGAGAACAAATGCATCATCTTCTCCACCCACGAGCTAGATATAGCGCAATCGCTCTGCGATACGATTGCGCTCATTGATTCGTCCACCATGCACCACCTCCCTACCCAAGAAATGATCAGTAGCGGGCATATAGAAAAACTCTTCAAAATACCACTTTGAACTACAACTCAATAGTAAACAAAGCATATTTCCGCTGCACAGCGTTTGCAGAGAGGACTATACAATATGAAAACCGAGCGGGAGTCCGCTCGGTTTTTCTTATTTATCAGCGACTTGTGGCGGTCTAACAGCAAAGCGGTCTGACCTCTGACAATCGAAGACGGTCTATATTAGAGTTGTGGGCCAGCTGCAACGAGCGCCTTACCTGCCTCGTTGGTGGTGTACTTAGCGAAGTTCTTGATGAAACGACCAGCCAAGTCCTTAGCTTTCTCTTCCCATTGAGCAGCGTCAGCATAAGTGTCGCGTGGGTCGAGGATTGCAGGATCAACACCTGGCAATGCAGTTGGAACCTCGAAATCG
>JAZOVR010000102.1:0-22349 GCA_045658785.1 Paludibacteraceae bacterium
TAAAAGCCTGCCTCAAGTGTGGCAAAAAGATTTATTTAGATTTCTGCCCGCTAGGGCAAGGAGATAGTAAATGTCAACATCTATATAGTTCCCATTTTATAAAATACTTTTCACTCTAAACACTAAACTGTAGCATCAAAGATGCGTCCACTAAATAGTATATTTTTTTACCCTTTCCATTATAAATCTTAGGTTATTCTTAGGTGATTCAGCAACTTTCAAGAACTATGTTAGAATGATGTCTGATAAGTATCAATACATGTTGTACTATGGTTGTCATGTAGATGTATTTTATTGTAAAGGTAATCAACTTTCTAAAAATTTTGAGAGTACTTTGCTTGCAAGTTTTTATGATACATTTAGATGTACACCTGTTGGCAATGCAGCACGCTCCAATCGAGTAGAGAAAGAGTCGTAATTTTTTAATAATTATAAATTTCGGGTTCATTTGAGTACGCTCTCTTTCCCTCGAAATTTGAGTATTCCTTGCTTACTCGTCACCTGTCTAGTTCTCGGCGTTAATTCGCCGAGCTAAGTTCCCACTCATCAGTTTAGCCTTGCGGTTCCGCCCGCAAGAAAATCCCACGAGCGCGGCAGAGAGTTGATTGCCGCGCAATAAGTTGTTGCTGTTGTTGAATTTACATATCCCTTGTCTTTGTTAATCATAATAGTGTTAGTCTTTTTGGGTGCACTTTGCACTTCCGCCCGCAAGAAAATACCTTACTTTTATACCTCCTAAAACTTTTTCTACACAAAATTTGCAAATCCGCAAATTTTGTTGTACCTTTGCACCCAGATTCAGCAAAATATACAATGTTGAAGATACTACAGCATGATTAAAATTAATATTGAGCTATAACACCAATGAAACAGCATACATTGAAATGTCCTTTTTCTTTTGAAGGTAAAGGATTACATACGGGTCTTTATATCCATGCCACTTTCTCTCCAGCTGAAGAGAATACAGGTATATGCATATGTCGCACAGATTTAGAAGGAAGACCTACTTACCAAGCTATTGCTGATTATGTAACTGCTACTGAACGTGGTACTGTACTAGAACATGGCGCATGGAAAGTTTCTACAGTAGAGCATGCCCTATCTGCTCTTTATGCAATGGGTGTAGACAATTGTTTAATTGAAGTAGATGCACCAGAAATGCCTATTCTGGATGGTAGTGCTAAATTCTATATCCAAGCTATCGAAAAGGTAGGATTACTAGAACAAGATGCAGAGCAAAAAGTATATGTAATCACCGAGCCTATTGAGTATATCTCCGAACGAGGTAACAAGATGTTGATTCTGCCATGCGACCACTACGAAGCTGGGGTAACAATCGCTTATGATAAAAGCGGTATATTGCGCGAGCAAAGTGCGGAGATTCATAACATGGCAGATTATAAACGCGAACTATCAGCAGCCCGTACGTTCTGCTTTGTACGCGAGATAGAGCCACTATTGCGCATGGGATTGATCAAAGGAGGCGACTTGCAGAATGCACTTGTGATATATGAGACACCGATGTCGCAAGAGGGGTTGGATTATATGACCGACAAATTGGGTCAGCCACGTTTGGATACTAACAAACTGGGCTACCTCAGTCCGCTGAACTACCCGAATGAGCCTGCGCGACATAAGTTGTTGGACTTGATAGGTGATATGTCGCTCGTTGGCTGCCGTATTCAAGGTAAGATCGCTGCGTTGCGACCAGGACATACCTTCAATACGCAATGTGCAAAACAATTAAGAAACAAAATATTAGCAAATTCATAATATGAACTACATCCATCCTGAAGCAAAGCTTCATCCAAGCGTAACTGTCGGACATTTCTCTTGTATCCACGAGGATGTGGAGATAGGCGAAGGTACTGTGATAGATAACAATGTGACCATCTATAGCGGTACGCGTATAGGTAAAAATTGCCATATCTATTCGGGTGCTGTGATTGGTGGCGATCCGCAAGACTTGAAATACAAAGGCGAAAAGACCTATGCCATTATTGGTGATAACACTACGATTCGTGAGTTTGTTACCATTCACCGCGGTACTGCTAGCAAAGGGAAAACAGTGGTGGGTAACAACTGCCTCATTATGGCATATTGCCACGTGGCACACGACTGCTATTTGAATAATAACATCATTATGTCCAATTGCACACAACTCGCGGGTGAAGTGGTAGTAGAAGATTGGGCTATTATCGGTGGCGGAAGCCTCGTACACCAATTTAGCCATATCGGTGCACATGCTATGATTCAAGGAGGTTCTAAGGTTAATAAAGACGTTCCTCCATATATTATTGCGGCACGCGAACCTATTTCTTATTGCGGTATTAACTCCGTGGGACTCAATCGCCGTGCTTTCACAAAGGAGCAGATTGATACCATCCAACAAACCTACCGCTTACTCTATATGTCGGGATTGAATGTTAGTCAAGCGGTAGAGCAAATAGAAAACACCCTACCACAAACTACAGAGCGCGACCTTATCCTTGAATTCGTGAAAGGATCACCTCGAGGTATCGTCCGCGGATACAATTAAACAACTCTACACCACACAATACATTTATGGAATTAGAAGAAAGAAGTCTCAATTTTATTGAGCAAATCGTAGAAAAAGATTTACAAGAAGGTAAGAACGACGGACGCATTCAGACGCGTTTCCCGCCTGAGCCAAATGGCTACCTACATATCGGCCACGTGAAGGCCATCTGCATGGACTTCGGTATTGCGGAGAAATACAACGGCGTGTGCAACCTTCGTTTTGATGACACCAACCCTGTGAAGGAGGATGTAGAGTATGTGGACTCTATCCAGCAAGACATCGCTTGGTTGGGTTTCAAGTGGGGCAATATCTACTACGCTTCTGACTATTTCCAACAACTCTACGACCTTGCTATCGAGTTTATCAAGCAAGGTAAGGCGTATATCGACGAACAGACCGCTGAGCAGATTGCAGAGCAGAAAGGTACACCTACCGAGCCTGGTGTGGCATCGCCATATCGTGACCGTCCTATCGACGAGAACCTTCGCCTCTTCCAAGCTATGCAAAATGGCGAGATCGAGGATGGTAAGATGGTACTCCGTGCGAAGATTGACATGGCTAATCCAAACATGCACTTCCGCGATCCTATTATGTATCGTATCATTACCACTCACCCTCACCACCGCACTGGTCGCACATGGAATGTATATCCTATGTACGACTTTGCACACGGTCAATCTGACTACTTCGAGGGTGTGACACACTCTATCTGTACGTTGGAGTTCGTGGTACACCGTCCATTGTACGACTACTATATCGACCAGTTCATCACTGGCGACTATCGCCCACGTCAATACGAGTTCAACCGCCTCAACATCACCTATACCGTGATGTCAAAGCGTAAGATGCTCCAACTCGTAAAGGAGGGTCTCGTAAGCGGTTGGGATGACCCTCGTATGCCTACCGTATGCGGTCTTCGTCGCCGTGGTTATACTCCAGAGGCTATTCGTGCATTCATTGACAAAATTGGTTACACCAAGGTAGAAGGTATGATTGACCTTGGCTTGTTGGAACACACCGTTCGCGAGACATTGAAAGAAACCGCACCACGCGTATGTGCTATCTTTGACCCTGTGAAACTTCTGATAACAAATTACGAGGGCGAGGGCGAAACTATTGTAGCAGAGAATATCGATGGACATCCAGAGTTGGGTACCCGCGAGATGAAGTTCGCTAAGGAACTCTATATCGAGCGTGGTGACTTCCAAGAGGAGGGCGATAAGAAGTTCTTCCGATTGAGCCCTGGTGGTCGTGAGGTGCGTTTGAAAGCCGCATATATTATCCAAGCAACAGGCTGTGAGAAGGATGCCGAGGGTAATATCACTACCGTATATGCTACCTACGATCCAGACTCTAAGTCAGGTACCGAAGGCGGCAACCGCAAGACCAAATCTACGATCAACTGGGTAGAGTGCGACTCTTGCCTTGATGCTGAAGTTCGCTTGTACGATCGTCTCTTCGCTTGCGAAAACCCATCAGCTGAGGAGGGTGACTTCCGTGACCTGCTCAATCCTGAGAGCTTGAAAGTAGTGAACTGCAAGATTGAGGGCGCTTTGAAAGCCGAAATGCACACTCCAGAGGTTGTGGATGGTATTGCCAAGTGCAATAATTACCAATTCCTCAAGCATGGCTACTTCGTAGTGGATCCTGACACAACGAGCGAGAAACTTGTCTTCAACCGCACCGCATCGCTCAAAGATAATTGGCAGAAATAGTTTATGGAACGGCACTACGTGCCTACAGAACGCCCTCTGGGCTACAGTTTAGAGGCGATGAATATACGAACTCAAAACGGCAAACAATATGTTCTCTGTGCATGGAGACGACGATATGTTCGTCTTACACCAGAAGAATATGTAAGGCAAAGTATTTTACATGCATTAGAAGAAAACTTCGATTATCCACATAATTTGATAGGTGTAGAAGTGCCTATTGAAGTAGCAGGCCTGAATAAACGTTGTGATGCGATTGTCTATAACCAACAAATGCAACCACTCATGCTTATTGAGTTCAAAGCTGAGACTGTAGCACTTACGCAACAAGTTTTTGATCAAGCTGCAATTTACAATCGCCAATTGAAAGTGCCTTATCTATTGGTGAGTAATGGAATCCAAACGATTGTAGCCGAGGTAAAAAAAGCAGCATATTACTTTTTGGATAATATTCCTGTATATACAAAACTGAACAATATTAACAAATAAATACTGTACGATTATGACAATTAATGATTACAAATTCGCTGGTAAGAAAGCGATTGTTCGCGTGGACTTTAATGTGCCATTGAACGAGAACGGACAAATCACAGACGACACCCGTATCCGTGGTGCGTTGCCAACCCTCAAACATATCCTCGAAGAGGGTGGTGCGCTCATCATCATGAGCCACATGGGTAAACCAAAAGGCAAAGTGGTTGCTAAATATAGCTTGAAGCAAATCGTTGACGCTGTGAGCGCTGCGCTCGGTACTCCTGTACAATTCGCTGAGGATTGCGCTAAGGCTGCTGAGCAAGCTGCTGCCCTCAAAGCAGGCGAGGTGCTCCTTCTCGAGAACCTTCGCTACTATCCAGAAGAGGAAGGTAAACCAGTAGGTATCGACAAAGAGGATCCTGCATACGAGGAGGCTAAGAAAGCGATGAAGGCAAGCCAAAAGGAGTTTGCTAAGACTCTCGCAAGCTATGCTGACTGCTATGTAAACGACGCATTTGGTACTGCTCACCGCAAACACGCTTCTACCGCTGTGATTGCTGACTACTTCGATACTGACAACAAAATGCTCGGTTACCTCATGGAGAAAGAGGTAGAAGCTGTAGATAACATCCTCAAGAACATCAAGCGTCCTTTCACCGCTATCATGGGTGGTTCAAAAGTTTCTACCAAGATTGGTATCATCGAGAACCTCATGGACAAGGTGGACAACCTCATCCTCTGCGGTGGTATGACCTATACATTCGCAAAAGCTAATGGTGGTGAGATTGGTAAATCTATCTGTGAGAACGACAAATTGGAGCTCGCTCTTGATATCATCGCTCAAGCTAAGGCAAAAGGTGTTAACCTCGTATTGGCTACCGACTGCGTAGCAGCTGATGACTTCTGCAACGAGGCAAATACTCAAGTATGCCCAAGCAACGCTATCCCAGAGGGTTGGGAAGGTGTGGACGCTGGTCCAGAGAGCCGCAAAGCATTTGCTGCTGCTATCGAAGGCGCTAAGACTATCCTTTGGAATGGTCCTGCTGGTGTATTCGAGTTCGATAACTTCGCTGCTGGTTCAAAAGCAATTGCTGAGGCAATCGCTACTGCAACCGACAATGGTGCATACAGCTTGATTGGTGGTGGTGATAGCGTAGCATGCGTGAACAAGTTCGGCATGGCTGATCGCGTAAGTTATATCTCTACTGGTGGTGGTGCATTGCTCGAGGCAATCGAGGGTAAAGTACTCCCAGGTGTAGCAGCAATCAAAGGATAATCGCATAGGCGATTATCCTGTTAAAAGAGTTTTAATAGTTTTAGTCGCGGCAAAGCCGCTGTTTTAAAGGTATGTTACCTTTGACTAATATCACCTTTAAAACTCTTAAAACTTTTAGAACTTTTAAAACTTTATATTTTTTATGGAAATTTCAGGTAAGATTATACAAGTATTACCAGAGCAAGGTGGCGTAAGCAAAACCTCTGGCAAGGAGTGGAAGCTCCAAGCATATGTACTTGAGACACAAGAGCAATATCCACGTAAGGTGCACTTTGAGGTGTTTGGCGAAGATCGCATCAAAGCTAACCCTTGCCAATTGGACGATATTGTGACTGTTAGTTTCGATATAGAGAGCCGCGAGTTCAATGGTCGTTGGTACACCTCTATCCGCGCATGGAAAATTCAACAAGGTGTAGTAGATGCTGCGGCAGCTCCAGCACCTGTGGCTGAACCAGCACCTGTAGCTGCTCCACAAGCTAATGTAGCAACTTTTGATGCTGCGGCAGGTGTGGACGAAACAACCGATTTGCCATTCTAATTGGCTATAGGACGGCGTACCGCCTATTGGCTATGGGACGCCCTTCGGGCTATTGGTAATGAAAAAGATCATTGGATGGATAATAGGATTATGTCTTCTGGCGGGTGGCGCTACGGTATGCGCTATCCGTTGGGAAGCATGGTTTGGTAATCCACCCGAACCAGAGTGGACTGGAGAGAAAATCACTCATCAGTTCATGACAATGAATAATGATAGTGTGTTGCGCACTTTGCAGCGCGACACACTGTCTTTCCTTTTGTTGGGCGATATTCACAATTCGCTCACGAACGACCAAATGGCTGCTCTCTCTGAGCGCCATTCGGATATACAATTCTGGGCACAGATGGGTGATTGGATGGAACGCCCATATCTTTACTACGAGCAGATGATATACCAATCGCTGCAGGGTACACGTCTTGACTCGCTACCTATCGTAGCTATTCCAGGCAATCATGAATATCTGAAAGGCGTGGTAAAAACCTTGCCTGAGCATTGGAAAACCATCTTCCCTAACCCGCAGAATGGTCCTGCTCGATTCTTGGGTACGACTTATTATGTGGACTTCCCACATTTGCGTTTGATTGCTTTGGACACCGATGGTCTGCATCGCATGTCCGACTATACACAAGTGGCTTTTTGGTTAAAGAAGACCCTCCGCGATGCTGGTAATAAATTCACTATTGTGATGATGCATCATCCTGTATATAGTACAGCCGAGGGAAGATTTAATCCTTTTATTTGGTTAGCATTTCATGGCGCTATGCGTGAAGCGGACGTAGTGTTCTCTGGACACGACCACAACTATGCTCGACATACTGAGCACTATAAAGCTCGCTTTTGGAAGAAAGAGGAACCAACTATCTTTATCGGTACGAATGCTTCCACGAAGAAGTATCCTGTGAAAGAAAACAATAAATACGAGGCATCGCTCTCTGGCGAACCCGTATATGAATATATAATAGTGACACCTAGTACACTTTCTGTTGTTACATATCATTTAACTTCTGGTGAAGTGATAGATATGTTCCAACTCTCTCGGTAATAATGAGGTTAGGATCTATAATTTAACTCTTAGTAATGCGTGTATATCTGTTTGCGTACGTTGTTTTTGATGCTGTACAGCCCACTCTGATTGATAGATAGTTTCACTTAGACGCAGATAAACAGAAAAAGTATCGTTAATTTTATACCTTGCATTTAACCAGAACCTTCCGCCAAAACCATATACAAAAGGTATAGCATAAGCATACAATACATCATTTTCGTAAATATATATACGATTATCCCACTTACGGGCATCAAATGCTTGTGTACGCAATTGTAATACAATCGGAATCTTAGCAAACCGATATTCTACATCTTGCAGTATTGACCAACCATATGTCAATGCCCCTTTTGATTTCACCAAATTGCCATCTACTTGCGTCTTCATTTTCCATAATCCTACCTCATAAACCATATTCCAGCGTAATGAATACGTATCTTTCTCATCCTTGTTTTTCACTCGCAAACGCGAGTGCATACGATAATCTTTTTTTGACCAATCACCTTGTACCATAGTTTCAAACCCCGTTTTCCAGATATCACTAAACGCGGACAATTGCCAGTTTTTCAGTCGATTATATTCCATACCTATATATCCACCATGCTCATCTTTTATCTTTGTCCACGAACACAATGAATTGGCATATTGGTTATTATAATCGGGTGAATAATACCTATAAATTGCTAAGAGATTAAAGTCAGAGAGTGGGGTATATCTCATCCCTGCAATCCCTGCAATACCCCATCTAGTGCCTTGACTTGTTGCTATTTCACCCCATATATCCATCTTGCCCATATTCCACCTCGCATTTATACCCATTATCGCTTGTCCAATAGCCGATTGCTTATTACTTAGTGTTCGAATACTCTCTATCGCTGTTAGACCTACTTTCAAATTTTTCCATCTACCAGTAGCATTTACACCCATCACATGATGCCATTCCTCTTTCTCCTCCCGTAATGAATAAAACGTACTTATATCGGCCCAATTACTAACTTTCGCGGTTGCACCTACACCATGAAAATAATCATAACTATTGCCTATTGAACTAAATTTCTTAACTCCTTCAGCAGTAGTGGAAGTTGATTGAATATAAGCTGTTTTTCCCCTTTTAAACGGACTTCCAACTACCAAACCGTAACCAAAACTTGCCTGATAATTACCAGCAACCACCGTTTTTATTGGACCAATATCGTGCAATTGAATATATCCTCCATAGTCAAGATTTTCCCATGGAACACCCCTAGAGCGACCTACCGTAAAACCTATCTGTACATGATTTTGATAATTAAACCGATAACGCAATTTCGCATACATTGGATCAGTGTCAAAATCCTCTATATTACGGGCATCTGTTCGCAATGTTATCTCGTGTTTCGCATAATGAAAAATCTCTCGAATATAAATATTTTTTTTCTCTTCTATTTCACCTACATATACAAAAGGCAATAGATTACGAATGTCATAATCTTTTAGGCAATCAATCAGTTGAAGTTCGTAAATGTCTTGAAAAGGATGCTGATACTGATATAGTAGAATAGCGTCAATCTGTTCGTCACTCAAAAAATGCAACCTGCTCAGTTCATCTGCTGTCGTCCGGTTTAGATTAATAGGGGAGGTTGCTATCTCCAACAATTCTTCTTGTACATCTTCCAAAGGGATATCTCCTTCTTCAGAAAGCTGATTATAGATATCTTCTAAAATGTCATCTATTTCAAATGTTTGTGTATATGCAGTCGATATACAGCATATACACAATACTATTATTATTTGATATCCCCATCTCATTCATATTAATCTTATAGACTAAACAAGTACTCCAATGCCTCTTTAATCTCCTCTTCCGAAACTTGTTGGTTAATTTCGGGTTTTCCTATTGTACGAAGCAGTGTGAAGTTTGGTGTTTGATTGGCGCTATTCTTTTTGTCTTGATACATGCGCTGGATGAGTTGTTCACGCTGCTTGCATTCGCATTGTGGTTTGCCATAGTATTGCAACATCACTTGTGTTAATTGATGCAATGCCTCGCGCGGACAATCTAACTTTACTACACTTAGATACACCTCTACTACCATTCCCCATAATACGCAGTAGCCGTGGGAAGGATGATGTAGTGTAGTTTGCTCTAATATAACCGATTCTATCGCATGTCCAATGGTATGCCCGAAGTTCAGAATCTTGCGCAAACCTGCTTCGTGAGGGTCTTGTGCCACTATATTTTTCTTGATAGCTATACTTGTCTGCAATGCGCCCGTACTATATAACGCCTCCACAAACAGCTTATGAGGTAACTCCTCTTGTGCTAGTTGCAGCAACCTCACCCATTCCTCTTTACTTGCAATCAATGCATGCTTTAGCATCTCGGCAAATCCACTCAACAATTCTTTCGCCGGCAAAGTTTGCAAAAATATAGAATCAATTAGCGTGTCCATAGGTGATGCGAAGCTTCCAATCACATTCTTGACTCCTTGATAATTAAACCCTGTTTTTCCTCCAGACGATGCATCTACCATTGCAAGTAAAGTTGTTGGGATATTCACAAACCGAATACCACGCATATAGGTTGCTGCAGCAAACCCGCCTAAATCCGTAATCATCCCCCCACCCAAATTGATTAGCACCGCTTCTCGTGTGGCATGATGTTTGAGTAGGAAATCCCAAACCATCTGCACTGATACTAAACTCTTGCTCTGTTCGCCTGCTTCAATTGTGAGCAAATGATAGGGTATTTGACCAATAGAATCCGCGAAAATGGGCAAACAATGTACTACAGTATGGCTATCCGTCAGCACAAATAATTGCCCTGTAGGTAAGTCTGCGAGTATTGTAGAAAGTTGAGTCAATTCAAGTGTCATGGCTGTTTTTTAACTAAAAGTTTGCAAAGTTACGATTTTTTTTGTAATTTTGCACCCTAAATTGGAGAAATTATGCAAAAAAGATTCTTTTTTACTGTTTTATTGATTATTTTTTCCCTCTCCTGCATGGCAGAGGGTTTGACTTATCTTTCCACCGCAGACTTCAAGAAAAAAGTGTGTTACTACGATTTGACATCGGGGCAACAACCTCAATGGAAATATATTGGCGACAAGCCCTGTTTGATAGATTTTTCTACTACTTGGTGTGGGTGGTGCAAAAAGTTGCATCCTATTTTGGAGCAAGTAGCTAAGCAATACGAGGGTAAAGTACATGTCTATACCCTCGATGCGGAGAAGGAACCGGAAGTGGCTGCCTTGTTTGGTGTCCGCAGCTATCCTACGGTGGTATTCTGCCCTATGGAAGGTGGACCACGCATAGCCCAAGGCTACCATGAATTGGACTATTGGCAAGAAGCGATTAAGCAGATTCTTAGTATAGAGTAATGTCGTCTAAGCCGAAGTAAAGCACGCAGGCGTGGGTAATGGCTACTGCGTAGCGGTAACTGGAGCAAAGCGCCCACAACCTCACAAAGTGACACAACCTCGCCGAAAGGCGACCCATTTATAAAAAACATGCAAGTCGAACTCATCCTTCTCATTCTTTCGCTTCTCTTTTTTGCGAGCATTTTTACGGATAAAATTGGTTATAAGTTTGGTGTACCTGCCCTGCTGCTCTTTCTAGCAGTGGGTATGCTCTTTGGTCCAGACGGTATTGGTCGTCTCATCAACGACAATGGCGTGGGCTATATGCTCAATGTGGGTTCCGCCCAAGCTATCGGCACTATTGCCTTATGTATCATCCTTTTCTCGGGAGGTTTGGATACTAAACTCTCCGACATCCGTCCTGTGATGGTGCCAGGTCTAACCTTGGCAACCATTGGAGTGCTAATCACCATGCTCGTTACGGGCGTAATTACCTATTACGTGTTTGGTTGGCTACACTCGGTGGCTAGTGTGAGTATAGCTACTGCGTTGTTGATGGCATCCACGATGTCTTCTACCGACTCGGCTTCGGTGTTCTCCATTCTTCGTACCAATAGCATTGGACTCAAGCACAATCTTCGTCCGTTATTAGAATTAGAGTCGGGTGCTAACGACCCGATGGCATATGTGCTCACCACCACCATGATTGGTATCGTTACTGCTGCTGGTAGTCAAGTAACTGCCCTTTCTGTAGTACAAGATATTGTTATCCAGTTGATTATGGGTGCAGTACTAGGCTTTATCTTTGGTAAAGGTATTGTCAGCATTATGCGCAAAGCCGATCTCGGCAACGAGTCGCTCTATCCTATCATGGTCCTGACGGCGTGTATCTTTATCTTCTCTATTACCTATTTCCTCAAAGGAAACACCTATCTTGCAGTCTATATTGGTGGTCTGGTGATTGGCAATAGCAAGTTCACTCGTAAACGCCAAACACGTAGTTTCTTCGATGGACTTACATGGCTCAGCCAATTGGTTATTTTTCTCGTCTTAGGTTTGATGGTACGCCCACACGAACTATTCCGTCTAGAAGTTTGGCTACCTTGTTTGATTATCAGCATCGTGATGATTTTTATCTCACGTCCCATATCTGTTTTCCTTTGTATGATGCCGTTCAAGCAGTACAAACGCAATGACAAACTCTTGCTCAGTTGGGTCGGATTAAAGGGGGCTGTGCCAATCATCTTTGCCATCATGTGCGAGGCAAACGATGTGCCTCATGCTGATTTGATTTTCAACATCGTTTTCCTTTGCACCATCGTCTCGCTGATTGCACAGGGTACTTCCCTTTCGGCCATGGCAAAGAAATTACACTTGGCTATGCCACCTGTAGAACTCAAGAAACTTACACATTTTGACATTGACCTACCTGAAGAAGTAGAATCTTCAGCTACAGAGATCGAAGTAAAAGAGGAAATGCTTGCTCATGGCAACATGCTCAAGAATCTCATTTTCCCTGACAAGACTTTGGTCATCATGGTACGCCGAGGCGAAGACTTCTTTGTGCCAACGGGCAATTCCGAACTAGAGGTGGGTGACCAACTCTTGGTGATTACAGATAACGATGCCATGCTCGCTGCTCAATACCGCGAAGAAACCGAAGAGGAAGAGAGCAAACACTGGGGTGTACAACTTATTAATAACACTTGGGACTTTGCTAAGCAAAAGTGGCAACAACTTGTTGCGGGAAAACATCATTCGTAATTTGATATTGTTATGTATGATATAAAAAATGCAGAAGTTGCCCTTCTGCATTTTTTTATGCTTTCTTTTCTAACTCTTGTAGTTTCTTAATGAGGTCGGGAAGTTGTTTGAATCCTACAATACTTCGCCGCCAGTTCATAGCATCAATGATAGGTGATCCTTGATACATACCTGATTTGCGTACATTGCTTGGAATACCTGACTGTGCTCCAAAAACGCAGTTATCTGTTATTTCCAGGTGACCTGCTACACCTACTTGTCCAGCGAGAATACAATGACTACCAATCTTCGATGATCCTGCAATACCAACTTGAGCGCATAGGAAATCACTCTCGCCCACTTCCACATTGTGACCTATTTGTACAAGGTTATCAATCTTGGCATTGCAGCGGATGATAGTAGATCCCATCATGGCACGATCTACCGTAGTATTAGCACCAATTTCTACATCGTCTTCAATAATGACATTACCTATCTGTGGTAGTTTCTGATTGACACCCTTGGCATCTGGCTCAAAGCCAAAGCCATCACTACCAACGACTACGCCTGCGTGGAGAATACAGTCGTTTCCCACTACGCAATTATAATAAACTTTCACGCCCGAATAGAGGATGGTATTATCACCAATCTTCGCATTATCACCGATATAGGTATGTGGATATATTTGTACCCCTTTACCTAAGTGGACGTTTTTGCCAACATATGCAAAAGCTCCAATATATGCATCTTCAGGTACGGTAACACCTTCGCTGATGAAAGATGGTTGCTCCACACCTTGTTTGGCTGGATTCATAGCTTTTGCCACAAGTGCGAGCAATTGTCCCATCGCTGCGCGAGCATTCTCCACGCGGATAAGTGTGGCATTAGTTTTGCCATCAAAAGTAATAGATTCGCTTATTAGTACGATACTAGCCTCTGTTTGAGGCAAGTGAGAAAGATACTTGACATCGCATAGGAAGGTGAGTTGTCCCTCTTGGGCGCTCTCAAGAGAGCCTACATCCCATACTTCACGGTTAGCATCTCCTACTATTTTACCGCCGAGTAGTGCGGCTATTTGTTGTGCAGAAAATTTCATTATTGTTTATCATTTTTTTGTTTAATGAGACAAATCATTCCTATGAACGTCAGCAACGCATTGAGAATCAATCGCTCGTGCGAGAATACATACCCATTGAACCATTCTACTGAATTCACATCAATGATCCATGTGATGACTGGTGCAGCGATGACTGCGATTGGGATCCAGCGGTCGCGAACACTCTTCTTGGTGAAGATACCAAAGCAGAACATTCCTAACAACGGACCATAGGTGTAACTGGCTACTTTATACACGGTTTGAATCACCGAATCGTTATTCAATAGATGAATCACATAGATACACAACGCCATCAAGACTGCCATTCCAATATGTACCCAAGTGCGTATTTGTGTCAAATTTGAGTCCTTCTCTTTGTTTAGTATATCTACTGTAAATGAGGTCGTTAATGCGGTTAGTGCACCACCTGCTGCGGAGTAAGCTGCAGCTATAAAACCAATGATAAACAGCACACCAACGATCACGGGGAAGTAATTTCCAGTCGCTAAGAATGGGAATACATCATCGCCTTTCAAACTGGCTACTTCTGTGATATTCATTTGATTAGCATACGAGTACAACAAGAATCCTAAGAACAAGAACAAGCCAATCACTACAATCTGCATCAATGCACCTACAATCAAGTTCTTTTGGCTCTCACGTGGGTTTTTGCAGGATAAGGTGCGTTGCATCAAGTCTTGATCCAGACCTGTAGTGGCAATTACAAGGAAGATACCCGCCAAGAATTGTTTCCAGAAATACGTTCCCTCCTTTGGATTATCGAAGAAGAACGAACGAGTCATGTCGCTACTGGTCCAACCTTCTATATTTACGCCCGCGCGGAGCACAAAATAAATACACAATGCTACCGAGAGAATCAAACAGCAGGTTTTCAACAAGTCCGTCCAAATCAACGACTTAACACCTCCTTTGAACGTGCATAAATATACAATTAATACAGTTATAATAGCATTTACCCAGAATGGTACGGGTACTGCCAACTTGTCAAATACCAGCAGTTGCAACACCTCGCTCACCACAAACAAACGCACACTTGCACCTAGCATCTTGCTCACAAAGAACAACCACGCACCCGACTTATAGGTGCTCATACCAAAACGCTGTTGCAGGTATTGATAAATAGAAGTGAGGTTCAATTTATAGTACAGCGGAATAAGCACATACGCAATAATAATCTGACCTACTGTAAAGCCCAACACCATCTGCATGTATGCCCAACCCGAAGTAGCCACCATACCTGGTACACTCACAAAGGTCACACCTGAGATAGCGGCGCCAATAGTGGACATGGCTACCAATAGCCAGTTGCTGCTGCGGTTGCCCGAGAAGAAACCTGCATTATCCGCCTTACGACCAGCCAAATACGAAATAAAGAACAGCAGTGCAAAATAGCCTGCTATAACTAATAAAATGGTTAATGGATTCATATACTTGTCTTTAAACTTTCAACTTTCAACTCCTTGACTTTCAACATTCGACATTCGACTTTATCCCTACTCCTCGTAGAGGAGATACGCCCTGCGTTGCTCCTTGAACTTCGCCACATCCTCTTGCCAGCAAGCACGAATCTCTTCTTCGCTCTTGCCTTGGTTGATCATCTTACGCACATAATCCTGTCCTACCAATAGCTCAAAGAACGGACGGAAGAAATAGTTGTCCATATTCAGATGCTTGTAGGCATCCAGCAGATACCTTAGCGAGAAGCCCACCTTGCGTGCTTCCTCCTCGCTCATACCGCTCAAGTCCACCCCATCGCATATGCGACCCTTTTGAGTCGATTGATTAGGAGTAAACGTAATTGCAGGACCATACACACTTGCCTCTGTGCGTGGGGCATTGAAGTTAGGGTGACCATAGCACAAGAAGGGTTTATCCGTTCCTCTACCCAACGACACTGGTGTCGCCTCAAACAAGCAAACGGCAGGGTATAAGTATATCGCCAACATGTTTCTGAGGTTTGGCGATGGTGCTACAGGCAAACGGTACAATGTTTGATGGGTATAATTCTTACAAGGCACTACCGTCAAATCTACTTTAGCCCCGTCTTTCAGCCATCCTTCGCCGTTGATCATCAGCGCCAACTCGCCCAAGGTCATTCCATGCACCACAGGAATAGGCAATGCTCCCACGCCCGACTTATGCTTCATGTCCAATATCGGACCATCTACATACCAGCCGTTAGGGTTGGGGCGGTCAAACACCACAAACTGCTTGCCATATTGGGCGCACACATCCATCAAGCGAAACATGGTGATATAGTAGGTATAGAAACGCAAACCCACGTCCTGAATATCGGTCACGAGTACATCAAACATCGCCATGGACTCCTTGGATGGGTACTTGCTATCGCCGTCGTAGAGCGAGAGGATAGGTATGCCTGTCTTCTCATCCACGCTGCTTGCCACTTTTTCGCCCTCACGAGCTGTGCCACGAAAACCATGCTCTGGCGAGAAGATTGCGGTTACTTGTATGCCATGCCCGAGCAACCAATCCAATGTATGAATAGTATCGCCTTTCGCCTCATCGCCTTTTTGCCTTTTTGCCTTATCGCCTTTCACCTGAATAATCAGTCCCGTATGATTGCTCAATAGCGCCACACGCTTGCCTTTTAATAAAGGCAAATATTCTTTCGTTTGCTCCGCACCTAATACTACACGCTCTGCGCATGCAGTACCTACGGCTAAAAGCATTATGATTAAAAATGAAACTACTCTTTTCATGGTATTTTAACTTTTCGCTGCAAAGGTAGTGATTTTTTACGATATATGCAACTATTTCTTGTTTTTCAAAAGCTATGAGATATTATCTTGGTGATTTTCTAAACAACATCCATGGGTCTTCGGTGGCTTTCTATAAACGTGTCTCTATAATAATGCAGCAAAAATCTTCGGCGCGGAAGGGGTTTTGTGCCGAAGATTTGTAAATGTTGCTATAAAAAGACGCTTAAAGCAAGCGGAAGGTGTTGATTACCAACGCCTCCCACTTGAGTGATTTTTTTGTTATTTTTTTCTTCGTGCCGAAGATTGTGCCGAAGGTTTATTTTATCGACTACAACTCCTGTCCCATGACACTATATACTTTGCCATTACGGAGAATATAGATATGATCTTCGTAGAGTATCTTTTGGCAATTGGATATTGGCGATTGGATATGCGTGTTCTCCATATCCGTTGCCTTAAGATTAATAACCATCTTGTCAGATTCTATATTGCCACAGTCCGTTTCTACAGCATACTTTAGGGTTACTTCTGTGATGCCTGCTGCTACAGGTTCTGCACTCAAAGCAGCCCAATCGCTGTTATCCATGATATACCATGCTACCTCTGCATTCGGTGCATACCATGTCTCAGCAGCGATATGTGCTTGAATCTCGGCGGTTGGAGTAGTCACATCAATCGCTTCACCTGTGCGAACGATAGGCAGTGTCACTGTGGCTGGCAATGTCTGTACATAGACATTCAGTGTCAGTTCGTGGATGATGCTATCGCACTCCATACCAGCGTATTGCTCTGTCGCAGAATAGGTGCCTTCCTCTGTAAGCGACTGTCCGTACCACTCGTATGGCAATTCTGAAGGACAAAGCGCAAGTGTTTCGCTTTCAGCGGTTGCATCTGGTAGGATAGTCAAGTGCAATACCTCTACACGTTCACAACCTTGCTCGGTGATAGTTCTTGTCTCTGCCTGCAAGTTCTCTGTGAATTGCTGGGTATGATAAATGGTGCCATTTGGATTATAATAATCTATCTTGATCATTGGCACACCACCTTCAATAACCGCATTGATATCTGCCCAAAGAGAATTATTATTATCAAAGAATTGAACCTTGTGAATCTTACCGTAATCGCCATAGAACAGTGTCAATGGATATTCCGTATTAGAATATTCATGCACATTTTCTTCATCAATAAAGTAGTATTCACCTGTTTCAATATTCTTTGCATAATAATTTCCAAATTCGATATTAAATGGATTTCTGTGGTCTCCATAAAAATGACCTTGTCTTCCCCATACTCGGTCATAATGTAGAGTTTCTTCATATTCAAAAATACGCAAGTCACCTCCATCATCTACATTTCCATTTTCAGGAGAACCTGTTCCTACAAAACACCATCCACTTCCGTCAGTAATATATCCATCTACAGTAAATCTACTAACACCTCTTGGCGGAGTCAATCCTATGATTGCTTCATTTTGAAAGTCATATCCCACATATAGCTTTTCCGTTGTTGATTCGATAGTTGTACGATATTCGTAGTCGCCACTTTCGGTATATTGATTATCATGCCACCAGTATTCTTCGCATGCAGCTACGTTATACTCCTCGCGTTCGCTACGATTGATAGTCAAATGCAATACTTCTACACGTTCGCAACCTTGCTCGGTAGTAGTGTAGTACTCGTAGTTGCCGCTTTCATAATAAGTCTCGCCATTATGATCCCAGTAATACTCATCACAAGCGGTCTCGTAATACTCCTCACGCTCGCTACGGTTGATGGTCAGATACGTTGTCACAATGCTATCGCAGCCACCTACTGTTTGAAGCGTGTCGATATACGTGCCAGATGATTGATACACCTTATTATTATATGCATATTGATCGCACGCTGTGATGGCTTGTTCGCTGTATTGCGTGGTAGGCAAATGATGTAATACGGTGGATTGCGACACCTTATCTGTACCATTCGCATTACTCAAGACGATATTATCTATGGTAAGTACATCCCCGCAATAATCTACATTTCCTTGAGGGGTAAAGGTCAAGTGATGTAGCTCGCCTTCGTTGCCTATGATGGGGGTATTCGCCATAGAATAGATTATCACCCGGTAGGTATCCTCATCCATTTTAACGACAGTTGCGTTATGGTTTTGCAAGCGAGTTGTAGGTGCAAAAGCTGACTGCGAGGTAGTCATATCGCTGCGCCAATGTATATCGTATTGCAGGGCAACGATATCGGTATAGTTGCTTAAAGATATAGCCAATTGGTAGTTACCTTCTGGCGTCCTTGCGCCATCCACGGTCAGGCTATTTGGTTCATATACATGACCCGAGATCAGTACGGCTTTCAAACTGTTGGTTGGGTCATTGGTATAGATATTCATGGTAGTAGTAAAATCTCCTTCGGAAGAAGGGGCGTATGCAATCTGCATGGTACTTTCTTCCCAAGGGTTGATTTGCAAAGGCATAGGAGAAACCACACGATAGCCCTGCGACAAGAAGGTGACACGCTTAATCTCTAAAGGAGCATCACCATAATTGCGGATCACGTAGTTCGCTACCACATCATCTGTAATCGCCCAGTCACCAAACGATAGATAGTCATCGCCATTAAAGCTGGGGCTTTGCACATCCACCGTAGCCTCATAGGCAGCAGATAGCATATTCTCTGCTGTGGCAGTCAAGAGGGCAACATCGTGCGGACGCAGTGTATAGGAGCCAGAGTTGCCATTGAGGCGAAGCTTGAAGCTGGCTATTTCGCCATCATTCGCATTGAAGACCTGATTGGTCATTGAAAAAAGCATCAGCACCAGGGTATCACCAGTGAATTCATCCCATTGGTCTGGCTTGGGTACATATTTTTTAATCGTGGCTAGGGTCTGATGACCATTACCGCGCGTTGCGTTGACCTCTATACTATTGGGCACATATTCCAATTGCTCGGGCAAGGCAATCGAACACTGCACAGCCACGATAGGTGCCATATTGTTCATAGACAGCGAGATAGCCACTTCCTCATTCGCTATACCACTGGCACGACCAATATGTAATTCGTTGACGGAGAAGGGATCCGCCACCACTGTAACTTCCTGATTACCGTTGGGCGCACTGGAATATACTACAATTTTTTCGCTGATAGCACCATGCTCCACTGGTGCATACTGTATGGCAACCGATGCAGTTTGATTGGCTTCGATTGTCATTGCAGTCTGTAGTGGTATGAGCAATGGATTGCTGGTGGTGATATTCTCTATGGATAGCGGCAAGGTACCTACATTCTTGAGTAGCAAGTCTTGGGTATAAGTATCACGAATAGGAATATGTCCAAAGTCGATTTGCGGATTGAGTATTTCCAGTTTGGGTGCTTGTATGGTTACATTTCCTGTTTGTACGGAACTACTCACAGATTTGCCCTGTGCATTACTGAGTACGAGTGTAGGCGACAGGGCAAAATCAATAGGTTCGTTGCCTAACTGCAAACGAAATGTCATCAGCTCACCCGTATTGCCTTGTAAGGCATTCAAGCTAAGACTATAGATATACACACGCAGTTCTTGTCCCACTTGTCCTGCAGAAATCTGATGCCCATTGCTGCGCGCCTCCGTCAATACGGCCGAGTTATCTACATATTTAAGGTGTTCACCCAATGGGAGAATCATTTCCAATGCCACTATCGCATCGGTGTTATCTAAACTGACAGCCACCTCTACTTCTGTCTGCGGTGTACCGCTCACTGAAGAGAATGAGAGGGTATTGCTTGCCATCACCAAAGAGGCAAGACATGTTACTATAACTAATAAAATATGACGTTTCATACTATCTTATTTCACTCGTATCAATTTACTACTTTGCATTTTCTTATTGTCCACATAGAGGGTGACGAAGTACACGCCTTCAGGCAAATTGGCAGGGTGCCAAGTGTAGGTATATTCGCCAAAGGTGTTTGTGGTAGCATATGAATCAACTACCATACCCGCGATATTGGTAAAGACGAGGCGTACTTCATGCATGCCCGTTTGCCCTACGATGTATGGGATATCTATATGCGAGGTGAATGGGTTAGGGTGGGCTACTTGCATTTGCATGGCCTCGACGGATGAGAGGTCGGTAGTCGTCTTGCGGATAGCAGGCACATTCTGTCCTTGCGCATTGCTAAGCACTATTTGCTTCATTTCTGCATCACCCACATAGAGCAAAGCATGTTTGCCTACAGCGAGAGCCTTACCGCTCATGGAGTATGCCATGAAGTTGAAGGTCTCCGCGGTATTCCATGTCATTCGCTCAAAACCATTAAGTGCCTCCAATGCGGAGATTTCTGCATCTGCATCAAATGCGAATTGCACGCCGCCGAGCACAACAGGTGTCTCAATATAGAGAATACCATTCTCAATGCTATAAGTGGCGGTATTCGTATCAGAGAAGCCCAAAGAAGAGGCGGCTGGGGTAATGATAATATTGATTGTAGCTACCACATCCAAGATATTGATTACTTGATCCGCATTGACATCAGCAGCCTCGAAGATAAAGGGTTGAGGGTTGTGACCTGATATATACGCTATCTCGGTGACTATATCGGCTACGTCCACCGCAAGGCTGCCGTTGGCATCACCCTTGGTCGCTGTCAACGGAATAGCGGAAACTGGATTAGAGAAATTGTATTCTGCCAAAGAGGTTGTCACTTGACGTATTTCATAATAATATGGAATGCCAGCATCAACATTGTAATCCACAAATTCTGTTTGTGATGGCATTAACAAGTAATCATTTAAAATGATTGTATCACGTCTGATGAAATACTGCCATTCTCCTATCCAATTCCAATTTTCATCATACTCTACATAAATAGAGTCCTCTACTTCAGTCCAACGATAGATATGGTACCCCATTAGGTCCTCAAAATCCTCCTCATCGGTATGCCAAGTAAGGGTTATCTTACCAAATCCAGGTTCTGCTAACAGACCTGTTGCTAATGATCCTGTAGCTTGTACAATGAATTGGAAGCGTGCTTTGTCGGTAGGGACGGGGAATAAATCATAATCTTGTCCGCCCTCAATGAGCATAAAGTTGGTTCCATCGGTCATACTACGCGCATCAATGGTGTAATAGGTGGTGTATATGGTGCTATCGGAGGACCAACTGCCTTCGGGCAATAGGTTTTGGGTATATGGAGGGCGTATGCCAAACGATACAGCGGGATGCACATTGATGTCCATCGGACGGCTATAGTATATATCTATTTTATGTGTACCCACACCCAATGGGGTTGAGACAGTTTTATAAGGTTCAATTTCCTCATCATTAATCAGGACTTTCCACACAATACTATGGGCAGATCTTGAAGGCTCGGATAAACGGTTGTCTATTGCAAATTCTGCCAAGCAGCCATTTTCTCTTAACTCATCGTGATGTACATCCCACAACGCTTTTCGTATTTCATATTCATCATATGTGCCAAAATAGGAAGGATCATCCATCTCAAATCGAACGTAATCCGTACTAGGTGGAAATGTTCCAATCATAGGTATATTATCGGAAAAATTATCGAAAATATTGCACGAATAGATATGGTTCCAGTAGTCGTTAACTTGATTTATACCCCATGGTGCCATATCCCCAATCTCATTACCTATAAAATTTGTTGCATATGAACGTACTGCTCCATGATATGAGATATAGTTATTCGATATGATATTACACTGAATTAAATCTACATATGCGAAACCAAGCCCCCAAGACATATCATTATGTTGGAATATGCAATTCTTAAAAACAGCATTATTGATACTTAATGGACTCATTTCTCCTAAGAAATGTATATTGGTAACTTGTATATATTCTAGTGTATCTT
>JAZOVR010000103.1:0-4615 GCA_045658785.1 Paludibacteraceae bacterium
CACTTGTGCTCGCACGGTTTTGAACTTTTCTCGTACCGTTTGTTGGGCTTCTGAGTGGCCACCGTCATAAGGGTTCTTTACGCGCACACCAATGGTGGCATTGTCTTTCTTGCGGTTGCGGAAATGAATCTCATCCGAACCGGAGAACTTCTTCTGAATAGAATCGAAGGGTGTAGAATTTTTGATAATAGCCATAGAGTTTTGTGATTTAGGTCACAAAACAGACCGCGACTGCGTCGCTGTTAGATGTTAGATCGTTCGCTTGCGCTCACTGTTAGATCGCTCATTACATTCGCTGTTAGATTCCTAGAGTCTAACTTCCAATATCTAACAGAGCTTAGCTCGGTCTAACAGCACCCAAGGTGCGGTCTATCCACGCAGTGGTCTGCTTTTGTTAAAATTTAGTTTTAATGGTTAATAACTGGGGTAATTTCTTTGCGCGCATTTTATAGGGGCTCCCACGAGCTTCGTGAGCGAGTGGGAAGAGCGGAGGTAGCAGTCGCCTAACGATGCAGGGCATCGGTCATTGCGATCTGCTTACCGAACGCGAGTGCAAAGGTAGTGATAAAATCAATTTTTTGTTGGGACGATGTCCCACTTGTTGATTTTGCGGATGATTTTTCGGACGGTTTCTTCGGTTAATCCAAACTCTTGTGCTACACAAGTGTATGCCATCATTACGGGCATGGTACCTAATCGCTTATTGACTGCTTGACGGATGATTTTGTAACGCTCTACAGTACTTGGCAGAACTATTTGTTTTTTTGTTTTTTCCATTGCTGAATAAATCGTTGTTGGTTGGTACGTTCGCGAGGTGTGGCGATGTGACTTTTCCTATTCGGGCATCGTTGCACCACATATTTCCCATGCAGTTTTCGGATGTAGAACCCATCTTCCAACCGTATTTTTCCTCTCACCCCTTCCACTGGTTTCTTAAATGTCACTATCATATTTTCTACCTTTGAGCGCGGCAGGGAGTTGATTGCCGCGCAAGTTGTTTGAGTTGTCGTTAAATAAAATAAATTTTTGATAATTTTGGTTTAATTTTCTATAATTTTGGTTATTTTCTTCTTCAACGCGCCCTTTCTTCAATGGGGTCCCCGCAAATTTTTAATTTGTGGGGGAAATCGGAGACAGCAGTCGCTGCGGGGTCCCCGAAAACGCCTGCGTTTTGGGGTGCTCTTCAACGATGACGGGGTCATCGGTCAATGCGATCTGCTAGTTGACGATTAGGCGACCATTAGCGGACATCTAGAGGACATCCAGCGGACATCTACTACTCTTCTATATTGCCCCATACATCACAGTAAACACATATCCGTACAATGTCAGTTCTTCGCCTTCCACCGACAAGGGGCGAGGATAGAGCGATTGCCATTGCTCCATATATACGCGGGTTAATACTGGATTCTTCATCACTAACCATGCAGCGTGTGCCGCCATGGCAAATCGAATTTGACTCTTGTTCATAGTTGTAAAAATTTAGTTTTAGTTAATTTAAGGGTTAATTTAAGGGTTATTTTTCGTGTAACGGTGTAACAGTGTGTAACAGCTATTTCTTATAACTCGTCCCCGTACACGCGCGGACGAGAATAGTAAAAGAAGTGTTACACTGTTACACATTCTTTAGCTAAAAGTTTTTTGGAGGCAGCGATTTCTTCTGTATCTCGTTGATATACAATCCATCCGCGCAAACGTGCTTGTCTATTGCCTCGTGTAACAGATCTATATCCCATACTACTCATGACTACTCCTAAGCGGCTTAACGCCATCGGCTTCTTGATGTTGCCATATGTCACCAACCGCTCACTGATCTGTGCCGTCGTCATAAACTCGCCTCTGCCCTCGGCAGGCACATCAAAGAGGATAGGCAGAAGCTGCTCCTCGTTGCTCTCATCGCGGAAATGCTGGTTGTGCTGCTCCAGCACCTCTATCTCATCCAAGTCGAACCAGTAACTAAACAATGGATCCTGTGCCAATGCCCATGCTTGCGCATAGATCCGCTCGTAGGGCAAGGTTGTGAAGAACGGGTTCTGTATCTCCTCTACTTCGAAGGGAAGCCATCGGCGGTTGCCTGTGATGTCTGTGAGGAAATCGCGGCGGTTACCACTGGCGCAAAAGCTGGCTAGTCGTACCCGACGCTCTTTGGTGTAGGCATATGCAGCACGCTCGTTCACATCCGTGGCGGTAATCACCGATTTCAGTTGATTGAGCTCACGGTTATTCATCGAATCAATCTCATCTAGGGAGATGAGTCCAAACTCCGCAATACGCAGCCGTTCATCTTTGTTGAGGTCATTGCTATTCGCCAACTTACACGCATATGCACGCAGATGTGGCGGTATGAGATGTTCGAGCCAAGTAGTCTTGAAGATACCTTGTTTACCAATCAGCACCAGCACCTGATGATTCACCACCTCATCCTTCATCCAACTCGCCACCATGGCGACAAACCATTTTTTGAAGCACCCCCGCCATAGGCGGTCTGCGCTTGGTGTAGTGTTGTGTAGAGTCGTGCAGGATGGTGTAGAATTGTTTCCCTCAGGCGCGGCAGGGAGTTGATTGCCGCGCAAGTTGTTTATGTTGTCTTCTTTACAAACATTCTCCTCGTTGTCGTTCTCTTTCACCCTCACTTGTCGTGCGACAAAATCAATCCAATCTGGCTGCTCCTCCGTCCATTCTCCACACGACAGCACATACTCCCTCAGCGGGTGTACATCGGGGATCAGATCCGATTGGAGTGCAGTCATCACCTCGCGTGAGGTGATATTCGCATCGTACTCCTGCGCACAATGACACACGATGGAGTTGATGTCGTGTTTGGAAAGTTCTTTCCAATACTCCTGCCTCTTGCCTTTCGCCTCATCGCCTAATAGCCTAACTTGCAGCTTATCAGCAACGATGTCATGTCTCAACCGCCTATAATCCAAGTAATTCTCCGTTATGTACTTGATCGCAGCTTCTTGTTTAGTCATAAGTTCTTCACGATATTTAATATTGATTCTACATATTCGATATCCACATCTATATCCAGATGTATGTGTGCATGTGGTCGCACCCATTTTTTGCTTATTGTCTGTTGGGAGTTGATTAACTCATTGACATCAATCCCAAGACATTCAGCCCACGGCTCGATGTAATCCACAGGTATTGTCCCGTGCTTATTGAGCAGTTTGCTCAGTTGTGACACATCCATTCCGATGGCATGTGCCAACGCTGTTTTGGTGGTTGCTTGTGTACTGAGCAAATGGTTTATTCGCTCCTTAATCGATTCGGATTTGATGTGATTTTTCATGCTGCAAAGGTAGTGCTTTTATGTGACATAAATATGGACAATTTGTCCAGAAAAAACAGCAGAATTGGACGATTTGTCCAATTCTGCATACTTTATTTGCCGAAAGGCATAAAAAACTCGCCCAGTTCCGAAGAACTGAGCGAGGATCATAGTATTTCAAAGCTGGATTATTTTCCCACTTCTACTCCCATTGCATTATAGGTCTTTCCATCTCGAAGGATAAAAAGTTGTCCATCTTGAATGAGTTTGCTAGCATTGGTATTGGGCGTAATTATTGTTTCTACAGATGTACCTACATACCCCTCGCACAAGCATTCTGCACCCAGTTGCTCCATCTCTGCGTCGTCCATTTGGTAGAGCATTACTCCGTTTTGACTTGCGCAAACGAGATGATTATTATGAGGGCAGGTGTTAAATCTTTTTCTGTTAATTAATTGAAAGAAATCTCCACTTAACGAACCTATACCCTCTACATACTCCATACCATTGTTGAACGTCCATTTTTTGTGCTCTTTTCCATCTAAAAGTGTGATAGCAGAAACATCAGTGACGGTCAAAGTGTCAATGTTGACTGGAACCAAACCCGTAGTTCCCTTTTCAGGGACAGGGGCATCATACACATACATTCCTCCTCGGTCAGGTAGTGCATTAAGTGTTGTGAGTGTATCTCCTACTTCCAATGTAAAATCATATAATACTAGATCTTTGTCCCATGGTACACTATGAATGAGAATCTTATTATTATCTTCTCTCAAATAAAAATTTCCATATCTCAAATATGCGTGATTGTTAAATATCACAATATTCGTATCATTATACATCCAATCAAGCGTACTACTTTCACATTCCGCAGTATATTCTGTATAACTAGTTCGCTGCAATCCACTCAACATTGGGAAACGGTTTTTATCTGTAGCCATTGAATTAATAGGCAAAATAGCGCCAAACTCTTTCCACTGTTCGGCCGATTTATAATCCATGACTGCTTCTTCTGGCACATAGAGTGTTGCATTGGAAAGTGGACAACCAGAAAAAACACTATCCCCCAAAACAGGAACGTCCACTGCATCACTAATAATAGTTGTAAGGGATGTACAACCATAGAATGCTTTAGTTCCAATATATGTCATATTAAGAGAGATTTTGACAAAGGCAAGAGTCGAATATTTATAGAAAGCAGAATCTACCACTCCTACTACCGTATATTTTTTAACTCCAAATATCAAACCAGGTATAAAATTAGTGTACGTAAGACATTCATTCGTAGATGAGCAACTTGGTTGAACAGCAACTTCCAGCGTACTATCATTCAAGATGTTA